>QJVW01000028.1 GCA_003235575.1 Candidatus Eiseniibacteriota bacterium
GCGCTCGCAGGACCGTTGGCGGCGCGCGACGATCGCGCTCGCGGTGACGGCCCTTGGCGCCGTGCTCGTCGGGATGAGCGCACCGCCGGCCAAACGCCTGGATGCGGAGGTGATTCGCGTGCTGGATTCGCGGGGGAAGACGCGGATGATCCTGGCCGCCGATGAAAACGGGCCCGCCGTGGCGCTCCTCGACGAGCACGGACGGCTGCGGGCCAATCTAGGCGTTGCGCGGGAGGGACCGTCGCTCGATCTTCTGGACGAGAAGGAAACCCCGCGCGCTCAGTTGACCGTCGATCAGAATTCGGAGCCCCACCTGGGATTCACCGACGCCAAGGGCGGCCTGGTCACGCTCCACCCGTAGTCTCCCCCACCGAAGACGACAGGAGTTCCCGCGCCAACTGGACGGCCGCTTCCGGGGACGACGTGGCCCCACGGCGCTCCGCCTCGGCGGCGGCCTGAGGATTGAGCGCCTTTCGGGCCGGCTGCACCGCGCGCTCCAGGTCCGCCTGGTCGGGGTCGGATCGTGGAACGGCCGCGGCCACCCTCCACGCACCGCCCGCCGCCGCCAGCACCACCGACGACGTGGCCGACCCGACCAGCGCCGCGAACGCGGCCACGGCATCGATGGTGTCCAGCAGACCGTGCGTGGCCCCGATTTCGTCGAACAGCGTGAGCGCTTCGGCGAGATAGGCGCGCGCCTCATCCGCGTCGCCGCGTCGCGTGGCGATCTCCCCCAGCTGCCGCAGGGAGAACGCGACGCCTTCCTTGTTGTCCAGATCGCGCTGCATGGCCAGCCCGCGCTCCAGGTAGCCGCGCGCCGCGTCGAGATCTCCGCCATGAAGGGCCACGTCGCTCAGCCCGTTCAGCGTGTACGCCTCCATCGTGGCGTTCCCGTGGGACCGGTGGAGGACGAGCGCCTGCTCGAACAGGTCCCGCGCCTTGGCGGCCTCGCCCCGTGACGCGGCCACAACCGCGAGATTGTGAAGCGCCAGCGATTCGCCGCGCCGGTCTCCGATCGCCCGCCGCAAGGCGAGCGCCTCCTCGTAGAGCTCCGCGGCGCGCGGCAGGTCCTCGCGCTCGTTGGCGAGATTCCCCTGCTCGAACACCGCGTTGGCGATCCCGGCCTTGTCGTCGAGCGTTCGCGCGATCGCGAGGCTCTCCTCCAGCGCGGGGTCGGCGGTGGCGAAATCGGCCTGCATCCCCGCCAGGGCCGCCAAGGCGTAGAGCGCCTTCGCCCGCTCCACGCTGGGCGCGGCGCCGGGCTCGAGGGCCAGCGCCTCGCCCAACGTTCCGCGGCCTTCCTCGAAATCGCCGCGCGTCCACCAAAACCGCCACAGGGCGCCGGCGAGCCGCAGCGCCGTCGGCGCGTCGCGGTGTGTCAGATACCATCGCATGGCGTGGCGCAGGTTCTCGTGCTCCTGTCCCAGCCTCGCAAACCATGTGGATTGCTCCGGCCCTTGCAGCTCGGGTTCGGCCTGCAGCGCCAGTTCCAGAAAGAAGGCTGCGTGCCGCCCGCCCTGCGTCTCCATTTCACCCGCGCTCTTCAGGCGCTCGGAGGCGTATTCGCGAATCGTCTCGAGCAGCGTGTAGCGCGCCAGTCCGTCGATTTCGTTCGGCACGACCAACGACTTGTCGACCAGCGGCGAGAGCAGGTCGAGCACGTCGAACGACTCCAACCCGTTCCAGGCGCACACCGACTCGACGGAATCGAGCCCGAATCCCCCCGCGAACACGGCGACGCGGTTCAGGAGCTTCCGCTCCTGCTCGGAGAGGAGCTCGTAGCTCCAGTCGACCGCGGCGCGCAGGGTCTGCTGGCGCGGAAGCGCCGTGCGGCTTCCTCCCGTGAGGAGGGCGAACCGGTTCTCGAGCCGCGTCAGGATCTGCTCGACCGGCAGCACTTTCACACGTACCGCCGCCAGTTCGATGGCGAGCGGAATGCCGTCGAGGCGCGCGCAGACTTGCGCCACCGCCGCGGCGTTCTTGTCGGTCAGCGTGAACGCCGGCTGCGCGGCCTGCGCGCGAGCCACGAAGAGCCGGACCGACTCGTACCGGCCCACGACTTCCTTCTTGCGGCCGGCCGCCGTCCGCGTATCGGGAACGCTCAACATCGGAATTCGCCACGAGATCTCCCCCGGCACGCCAAGCGCTTCGCGGCTCGTGGCCAGGATTCGCACGCCGGGAGCTCCTTGGAGGAGGGCGGAAACAAGCCCCGCGACAGCGCCGGCGACGTGTTCGCAGTTGTCGAGCACCAGGAGCGCGGACTTCGTGGCGAGGTGCGCCACGATGCTGGCCGCGACCGGGGAGCCCGCCTCCTCCTGCACGCCGAGGGCGCGCGCCACCTGCTGCGGCACCAAGCCCGGGTCGGCCAGCGCATCGAGCTCGGCGAGCCACACACCGTCCGGGTTCGCTCCCATGGATTCCGCCGCAATCTGCACCGCCAAGCGGGTCTTTCCGCTTCCACCCGGGCCGAGGACGGTGATCAACCGTCCCGATCCAAGGAGATTTCGAATCTCCGCCCGCTCGCGAGACCTGCCTACGAACGACGTCAGCGGCGTCGGCAGATTGTTCGGGACGGTGGAGGGCGGAAGCCGCAACGTCCCGATCGTCACCGAGTGCGTGTCGCTCGCTTGGCGCAAGCTGCGCAGTGCGTCCGCCACGTGCCGAGGCGACTCGGGCCGTTCGTCGCGGTTCTTGGCCAGCATGCGCGCCAGAATGTCATCGAGGTCGCTGGGCAGTTCCGGGCGCAGAACGCTCGCCTGCGGCGGGGTCTTCGTGGCGACGGCCACCATGACCTCGAGCGACGTGCCGCCCTCGAACGCCTGGCGCCCCGTGGCAGCCTCGTAGAGCACGGCGCCCAACGAGAAGATGTCGGCCCGACCGTCCAGCCGCTCACCGCGCGCCTGCTCCGGGGCCATGTAGGCGACCGTCCCGACGATATGTCCGGCCGCGGTGTGGTGCGCCGTCGTATGCCCCGCGGAGTCGGGGTTGTCGCGCTCAATTCGCCTCGCGATGCCGAAGTCGAGCACCTTGGCGGCGCCCGATGGGGTCAGGAGGATGTTGGCGGGCTTGATGTCGCGGTGGACGAGGTCGATGGCGTGCGCGGCGGCCAGCGCCTCGGAGACCTCGATCCCGAATCGAAGGAGATCCGGCAGATCGAGCGGACCCTCCTCGAGGCGCTCCTTGAGGCTCTTGCCGGCGACGAACTCCATGACGATGAAGTCGTTGCCGTCCGCCTGGTCCACCGAGTAGATGGTGACGATGTGGGGGTGGGTCAGCGCGGCGGCGGAGCGCGCCTCGTCGAGCAGCCGGCGACGGGCGGTCGGGTTGGCGACGGCGGACGCGGGCAGAACCTTGATGGCGACCGCGCGCCCAAGCTTGGCGTCGAGCGCCTTGTAGACTTCGCCCATTCCCCCCGCGCCGAGGC
The DNA here is from genome assembly GCA_003235575.1 of Candidatus Eiseniibacteriota bacterium. Lineage (GTDB taxonomy): Bacteria > Eisenbacteria > RBG-16-71-46 > SZUA-252 > SZUA-252 > SZUA-252. The sequence goes on from QJVW01000028.1 coordinate 3,425, forward strand.
GCTCCACGACGCGGTAATGGGCGAGCTTCTGACCGGCTTGCAGGTGGCTCACGCGGGAAGTATACCCCACCCCGCGCGCACCAACCGGACGTCGCGGGGGGCTGGCGCCCCCCGCGAGCGAATGGCTACTTCAATACGGTGAATCGTCCGCTGGACACGCCGTCCGGGCTTTCGATCCGGAAGAAATACACGCCCGACGAGAGCGGCCGGCGGTCGGCGTCGCGGCCGTCGATCCCGATCTCATGGGCCCCCGCCGACGCGTTGGCCTGTTCCCAGACCGTGCGGACGAACCGCCCGTGGAGATCGTAGAGCGAGACGCGGACACGGCCCGCGGTCTTCGTCAGGAAACTCAGCGTACCCGACGGATTGAGCGGATTGGGCGCGAGGACGGTGTTCAGCGGGCCGCCGCCGGCGACGATCGGCAGATCCAGCGGGCCCTCGAAGCGCGAACCGGTCACGAGGCGCCCGCGGACGATCACGGGCACCACCTCGTTCCCGCGTAGGAGGCTGAACAGCGCGCGCAGGTCGTCCCGGTCGAAGCAGATCTGCATGTCGGGGATGTCGTCGTTGTCGCGATCTCCGATGACGACTTCCTTCGTCGAACCCACCGAGATCTCCGAGACGATGCCCGTGCCGAGCGAAACCATGCGGATCGAGGCCAGGTCGATCTCCTCGAGCAGGAATGATTGGTTCACGGGCTCCAACTGAACGCAGCCGAACGGGCGGTTGGAGGAGAGGCGGAATGCCTTCGGACCGACGAGGAAGACTTCGGCCGGCGCCACCGGTCGCACCGTGATCGTGGTTGTCGCGACCCCCACCAGGGCATTGAACCCGGTGAACGTCACGACGTGGGTGCCGGCGTCCTCTGCCCGCGGCGTCCAGGCGAACGCCCCCGACGTGAACGTGCCGTTCGGCGTGAACGTCGCGGTGTTCCCCGCCGGCAACGTCGAGAGATCCGCGGTAAGACCGAAGAGCGGATCGCCGTCGGGATCGCTGGCGGTCACCGTGAAGGCAATCGCGTCACCGGGATCGGTGGTCACCGAGCCGGGCGCCGCAACCGTGGGTTCCTGGTCTACCGTGAAGAAGGCGTCGTTTCCGAACGGAAGACCCGAAAGATCCGCCACGAACGAGACGATGCCGGAGACCGCGTTGGAGGTTTCCCCAACGCTCGCCGCCCGGAAGATGGAACCGGCCAGCGCGGCGCCGCCGTCGGACGCCGTGGCGCTCACGAGGAGCGTTTGGTCGACCGTGCCGTCCTGCAGCCCCGCGGCGCGAACGATCGGTCCCTTGGTCGGACGCTGCGGCGCCAACGTCGCCGTGGCGCCCCCGGACGTCGTCACGGCTCCCGCGGCCGACGTGATCACCAGCGTCGTGGTGGCCGACCCGGGCTCGCCCAAGTTGTTCACGGCGGTGAAGGTGACGGTGTACGTCCCCTCGTCGCCGGGCCTCGGCGTCCAGATCAGCTCCCCGGTCACCGTCGTGCCGGCGAACGAAACGTTGATGAGCGTCGACGCACTCCCGATCGCGCCGTTCGACGCCGAGAAGACGACGACGTACGAGCCGGCTTCCCCGCGCACCATCGGCCAGCGGAACGTACCCGAGAGATTGCCGGGATCCGCCACGAACGTAGCGGCGTGCCCCGCGGGAAGCGCGCTCATGTCCGCCTCCAGCGTCGCCACCGCCTCCCCGTCCGGATCGACCGCGCTGACATCGAAGAGGAGGATGCCGCCTTCTTCGCCGTCGACGACGTTGGGCGCGGTCACGACAGGCGCGCGGTCTTCGTTGGCGATCGCGATGGACGTGGTGGCGCTTCCCGAAAGCGCGTTCGCGGCGGTGAACGTGACGCTGTAGACGCCCGACTGGGCGAAGCCCGGGGTCCACGAGAACGTGCCGCTCGCATTTCCCGGATCCACGGTGAACGTCGCCCCGCTGGGAAGCGTGGAGTGCGTCAGGGAGCTGATCGCGTCGCCGTCCGGATCCGCGGCGGTGACGACGAAGGTCAGAAGCGCGTTCTCCGGCCCGGAGACCGATGCCGGCGCCGTGACGACGGGCGCACGGTCCACCTCGGCGACGTTGATGGTCGTCGCCGCCGTCGCGACCAGGTCGTTGGTGGCCGTGAACGTCACCACGTAGCTACCGGACTGCGTATAGCCGGGCGTCCAGTCGAAGGAGCCGCTGGTATTGGTCGCATTGGGCGTGAAGGAGGAACCCGGAGGCTGGGGCGACGCCGTCAAGGAGGCGATCGCCTGGCCGTCCGGATCGGAGGCCGTCACGACGAACGAGAGCGCGGCCCCTTCCATGCCGTCGACCGTGGCCGGCGCGGCGACGACCGGCGCCGTGTCCGGCACGCGGTACGTCGCGTCGATCGCGATGTCGTCGA
>QJVW01000132.1 GCA_003235575.1 Candidatus Eiseniibacteriota bacterium
AACGTGAGCCACAGCCCCACGATGCCGGTGACGGCGCCGGTCAGCGATGCGGTGAGCACGGCCATCACCTTCCCGAGAACCAGCTCGGCGCGGGTCGCCGCCGTGGCCAGGATCGTTTCGAGCGTGCTCCGTTCCTTCTCGCCTGTCGTCGCGTCGATCGCGGTCTGCATCGACCCCGCCGCCACCATGAAGATGAGCAGGTACGGAATCAGCAGCGCGGCCACGTAGCGGCCCACTTCCTGCTGCGACGAGATATCGTTCCGCTCGACGGCGATGGCGGGCGGCGATTCCGCCTGGGCGCCTCGGCTCCTTGCCCAGAGGAGCGTCAGGTCCTGGCGAATGTCCTCCAGCACCGGCCGCATGCGGTGGGCCGCTTCGGACGACTTGGTGTCCGCGTCCTTGTACCGAAGTTCCACCTTCACGCTGTCGCCCCGCGCGATCATCCCGTCCAGGTCGGAGGGAATGACCAGCATCGCCTGTACATCCGCCGCCTCCAGGCTGGGAGGTTCCGCGTCGAGCGGCACGGCGACGACTCCCTCGGCTGACGCGATGCGCTCCGCCGCGCGCGGCAGCTGGGCCTCGCCCACGATCCCCACGCGCACCGTGAACGCCTTTGCCTCCTGATCGTTCTTCGCCTGAATCCACGACATCAGCATCAACATGGCGGGATAGAGGAGGAACGGAAAGACGAAGATCGCGAAGATCGATCGGCCGTCGCGGAGGGTGTCGACCAGTTCCTTGCGATAGACCGCCAGTGTCTTACTGGTCATCGTTGGCGCCCCCCACGACATCGACGAAGACGTCCTCGAGCGTCGCGCCGTCCCTGCCGACGCCGAGCGATTCCGGCGTGCCGCGTGAAAGGAGCTTTCCCTGTTCGATGATGCCGATCTCGTCGCAGATCTTCTCCGCCTCGGTCATGATGTGCGTCGAGAAAATCACCGTGCGGCCCTTGCCGCGCAACTCCCCGACGAGCCGGAGCACTTCCCGGGCGCCGAGGACATCCAGCCCCGACGTCGGCTCATCGAAGATCAGGATCTCCGGTTCGTGAAAGACGACCCGCGCGATCGAGAGCCGCTGCTTCATGCCCGTCGACATCTTGCCGACGCGCTTGTCGAGCAGGGCGTCGAGGCGGAACGGCTCCCGCAGTTCGGCGATCCGCGTCGCGATGCCGGCCTTGTCCATGCCCGCGAGGGCGCCGAAATAGTCCAGGAGCTCCCGCCCCGTGAGCCGGTCGTAGAGCTTGGTATCCCCCGATAGGTAGCCGATGCGCCGTCGCACCTCGCCCGGGTTCTTCACGATGTCATGCCCCGCGACGGTCGCGGTACCGGAGGTCGGAGAGAGAATCGTGGCGAGCATCCGCAGCGTCGTGGTCTTGCCGGCTCCGTTCCGGCCCAGGAGGCCGAACACTTTGCCCGGCCGACATTGGAAGGAGACATCCGATACGGCCGCGACGTCGCCCTTCTTCCGGTCGTGGAACGTCTTTCGCAGGTTCTGAACGTCGATCAAACCGTTGGCCTCGCGGGAAAGAGAACGTGGCGGGATCGGGTACCGGCCAGGAATCGATGAGCATAGGAATGGAGACCGGCCCCTGTCAACGTGACCCGGAATCTCGGCTTGAAGAAGAACGTCTAAAGGAGTACGTTTGAAGGCCGTCGACGCTTGATCTTCGATAACTTACATATCAACAACATCTTGTGAAGGAGCGAAGCCCCATGTCGCAGACCGTCATCGAGCTCACCGACAGCACGTTCGAGAACGAAGTGCTGAAGTCAGACGTCCCCGTGCTCGTCGATTTTTGGGCCACGTGGTGCGGGCCTTGCCGGGCCGTCGCCCCGGTCGTGGCGGAGCTCGCCCAGCAGTACCAGGGAAAGCTGAAGGTCGGGAAGGTCGACGTCGACAACAACGTGCGCATCGCGACGCAGTACGACATCCGCAGCATCCCCAGCCTCTTCATCTTCAAGGGTGGCAAGGTCGTTCAGACGATCATCGGCGCCGTGCCGAAGCAGCAGCTGGCGACGGCGGTGGAGGGCGTGCTGGCGTAGCTCGCTAGCGGATCCCCTCCGCAAGATAGAGATCGGCCAGAAACCGCATGTAGGTAAAGGCGTAGGTGGCGCCGTCCGCGGAGATGAGTGGGTAGTAGATTCGGCGCACGCCTGCCAGATCCGCCGGACTCAAGTCTCGCCACGGCCTGCGCTCGCCGGTCGTGACATCCACTAGCGAGACGCCGATCCGCTTGGTGGAAATCGACCCGACGTAGAGGCTGCGTCCATCCGCCGACCACCGGATCGGCGTTTCGCCCCGCTGCCATCCCGGAATGGGCCGTGAGGAATCGCCCTCGATCGAGTAGAGGACGCCGTCGCCCCCGGGACCCAACGCCGCCACGAGGCGGCCGTCCGGTGACACAGCCAGCGAGCGCGAGCCGACGAGCGCGTGCGTTCCCTCCGGGGAGATGGCGCGAGCCGAACCTCCCTCGATTTCCCGTATGTATAGCCGGGGGCCGCGCCCCGATTCACGGCCGCGATAGACGATCGATCGTCCGTCGGGCATCCACGCCGCGGCCCCGTACTGGACCCCTTCGAACGGAATGGTAATCCGCTGGCCGGCCCCGATCGGAAGCAACTGCATCTCGCTCCCAGCGTGCGGCAGACGCGTGATCGCCCAACGATTGTCCGGCGAAAGGGCGACCCCCAGACCCTCGCCGAGCCGTACCACGGGCGATCCGTCCATCGATCGCACGCAGACGGTGTAGTTGGGCCCCAACTCCGCGTTCTGCTCCTCCAGGAGCAGCAATGTCCCGTCGGCGGAGATGTCGGCGCCGAGCGAGCCATCGAGCCACCCCAGCTCCCGCTCGACCGTTTCTCCGGGCATCGCCCCCAAAATTCCCGCCATCTCCGTCCGCCGGCTGAGAAGAAGGCGGCCCCCCGGCGCCACGTCCATCAGATGCATCCCTCCCGGCGCGGTGGCGAGCGGCCGCAGATCGCCGGCGAGCGAGACGGCGAAGAGGTTTCGGATGTTCCCCGCCTCGGAGGCGGAGAACCACACCTCGTTGCCGGAGGGTGACCACGCGGCGCCCGTGACGCTGGGCCACTCCCGAGTGAGCGCTCTCCGCACACCGGACCGGTCCACGACGCATACCGTCCCCCGATCATCGGAACGAAGCGGATTGTCCACGAAGGCGACGTGGATCCCGTCGCGCGATACGCGCGGGTACGTGATGTTGCCGCTGCTCACGTGAAGGGGGGTCCCGATGGGGTACTCGAGTTGGGAGTTGCCGCCGCTGTCGCGGACGATGGCCATGGCGGAACCGTCCGGGGACCAATCGGCGTCTTGAACGTCCTCCAGGATGAGGCGCGGCGCGCCGCCGAATAGGGGGGTTACCGCCAGCGTCCCGCTCGATGTGCCGGTCAGTAGCACTTGGGCGTGCAGTTTGACCGCCATGTCACCCTTGGGTGAGATTGAAAGCGGCGTGGCGGCGGTGAGCGGGAGCGGGATCGCCTCGACGCTCTCCGGGCGCTTCAAGTAGGTCTGAAGGGGACGCCCCCCCCACTCCGCCTCGTAGACGACCGACTCGCCGTCCGGGCCGAAACGCGCGCTCGTGATCATCCCGCGCTGAAACGTGATCGCACGGTACACGGGGGGCGTTGCGGCGACCGGGGGCGCCGTCGCGGAACCGACCGCGGCCGCCGAGGGCTCGAACCGTTCCCGTAACATGAACGCGAGATCCTGCGCGGAGCGAAATCGGTCCGCACGGTCCTTCGCAAGGCAGCGGAGAAGGGTGGACCGAATCGCGGAGCGTGCGGCCGACTCGTCTCCCGGGATCTCGGGCTCGGCGTGAAGAATGGCGCCCATGGTCTCCGCCCCGGAGCCTCCGGTGAACGCGCGCCGTCCGGCCAGCATCTCATAGAGGATGCAGCCGAGCGAGAAAACGTCCGAACGACCGTCGAGCGCCTCCCCCCGAACCTGTTCCGGCGACATGTAGCCGACGGTGCCCAGCACGGCGCCGGTTTCCGTCCTCGAGGCGGCCGTGACCGTAGCGCCGGCGGCCTTGTCGACGTCCTCGCGCGCGATCAGCTTCGCGATGCCGAAGTCCAGGATTTTGACCCGATCGCCCTTCAGGAGAAACAGGTTCTCCGGCTTCAGGTCGCGGTGGACGATCCCGTGATCATGAGCCGCGCCGAGGCCCTCCGCGATCTGTATCGCGATGGCGATTGCCCGCTCCGGCTCGATCGCCCCGCGCGAAAGCGCGTCGCGCAGGGTCTGCCCTTCCAACAATTCGGAGACGAGGTACGGCGCTCCGCCGTCGCTCCCGACGTCGAAGATGGTGAGGATGTTCGGGTGGTTGAGAGCTCCGGCGGCACGGGCTTCCTGCTCGAACCGACCCAGCCGCTCGGAGTCCTTGGCGAACGCCTCGGGGAGGACTTTGACCGCGACGTCGCGATTCAACCGCGCGTCGCGTGCGCGGTACACCTCGCCCATTCCTCCCGCACCGAGAAGCGAGACGACCTGGTAGGGACCTAGTTTGGAATGTGGAGGTAGCGGCATGGCCCGGACACTATGAACGGTTCGCGGCAGATGCTCAAGATGCGCGGTGTGCAACGCCGGTCACGGCCGGGCGTGGTAGTCCCCGCATCCGGGAGGGCGCGGCTACCGGCCAAGCAGGACGATCTTCGACTGGAGCGAGGCGCCCTCGGCATCGAGATTCGCGAAGTAGATTCCCGCGGGGAGTCGCGCGCCCCGGTCATCCCGGCCGTCCCAGGCGGCCGCCTGGGGTCCCGCCGGCAGCGTCGTCTCGAGGAGCCGCCGGACCAGACGGCCGGAGGCGTCGAACACGGCCAGCCGCACCGGCCCCGGCGCGGGCAGTTCGAATCGGATCGACGTCGAGCCGACCACGGGATTGGGGGCGGCCCTCAGGCGGGTACGTGCCGGCGTCGGGTCCGTCAGCGCCACCGCGGTCGGCCCGCCGCTCACGGCGGTGAACGCATTCAGCTTGGGGCCGATGGGGAGGTCGAAGGCGACGGCGTCCCCGGTCGCCACGATGTGCTGGCGGACGAGATGCGGGGTGAGGCTCGGATACTTCGCCCGCACCAACCCGCATACCCCCGCGACGAGCGGGCAGGCGAACGACGTTCCGTCGCCGTACATGTATGGATTCACGCCATCCCATCCGAAGACCAGGATGTAGAGGAGTTGATCGGAAAGGAGCAGTTCGTAGTTCGCGGCGATGGTCGACCACAGATAGCTTCCCGGCGCCGCGACATCCACCCACGACCCCCAATTGCTGAACGAGGCGCGCGCATTGTTGAAGTCCGTCGCGCCGACCGAAAGCACCTGGTCGTTCGCCGCCGGATAGATGCGCGTGCTGTCGCCGTCGTTTCCCGCCGCGGCGACGCAGAGCGCGCCCGCGCCGGTGGCGACATCCACCAGCGCTTGAAAGAATTCCGGGATGCCCGGTTCGCCCGGCGCGCCGAAACTCATGGAGATCACCGAGGCGCCGTGATCCGCCGCGTAGAGCATCCCGGCGGCGATCGCATCCGAGGAAATGCCGCTGTCAGGGTGCGAGATCTTGACCGGCATGATGCGACAGTCCCACCCGGCGCCGGCGATCCCCTCGAAATTGTCTGTCGCCGCGGCCGCGATGCCCGCACAGAACGTGCCGTGGAAACCGACGTCGATCCCCGAAGGATCATTGGTGTGCTCCGGATTAGGGTCGTCGTCGCCCGAGCCGAAGTCCCATCCCGTGACGTCGTCGATCAGCCCGTTGCCGTCGTCGTCGATCGCGTTGTTGGCGATCTCGCCCGGGTTGTGCCAGATCTTCGATGCCAAGTCGGGATGCGTCGTATCGACGCCGGTATCGAGAATCGCGATCACCACGGAGGTGTCTCCGCGCGCCAGGTCCCAGGCCTGCGGAAGGCGGATGTCGGCGAATCCACTGTCATCGACGTACCACTGGTAGATCAGAAAGAGGTCGTCGGGAGTGGTCGTGGAGAGTCCGAACCGATAGTTCGGCGACGCGGCGCGCACGGCGCCGGTTGCCTGGAGCGCGCGGGAGGCCGCGATCGGATCGAAGTCGGGGCGATCGCTGGTCAGAAGCCAGGCGCGCGCGCGGGGCGCGGCCCCCGGCCGCCGCTCCGGTCCGAGGCGCGCCGCGCCGTGAAGGCCCCACGCGGCGAGCGCGCCGGATAGCCGCGCGTCGGGCGCGCGGGGCGCGCCGGACGACGTCGCTCCCAGCGCCGACTCCTCTGCGATGACCACGACCTGCCGCGCGGCGAACGAAAGGTCCCGAGGCGTGCGTCGGAGGTCGGGTTGCCGCGCGCCCGCGTTCGGCGCGATCCACGCCGCGATCAGGAGGCTCGCGAGCAACGGGATGATTCGACGGGCGCATGGGGACACGGATTGCCTCCTACGGGGTGTGGCCATCAAGGACTGCAGGGCGGGGCCCCGGGTTATCCGGGCGATGGGGTCGAACCGGCCGGCTTTAGGATGTATCGGCACGATGGACCGAAATCTTCACCCCGCTACACGGCGGACTCCCGGCAAATCGGGCGGCACGCGCAAATGGCGCACTTGCGGGCATCGGGACGGGCCTCGAATGCCTCGCGCCGGATGGCCCCGGCGATCGATTCGATCTTCGCGCGCACCTTGGCGATGCGATCCTCGTCGCAGCCGGAAGCGCCGGTGACGCCCGTCAAGACATACCGCAGTTCGAGGCGATCGGGAAGCCTGCCGGTCAGCTCCCGGTACGCGAGGGCGTAGACCGATAGCTGCAGGCTCTTTCGCGACGCTTCGTCGGCTTTCTCCTCGTCGTCCTTCTCGGAAGTCTTGTAATCGACGAGCGTGACCCCTTCGTCCCCCTCGTCGACCCTGTCCATGCTCCCCGTGATGACCACGTCCTCGAGCTTCACCCGGAAATGGCGCTCCACCGCGCTCGGCGCCGGGCCCGATTCGATCTCACGCTCGCGGAACGCGCGGAGCGCATCGGCGCCCTGTTGAAACCGCTGTCGCTCGTGCTCTTCGTTCCGGTACCCCTCGCTCCGCCATACCGAGCGAAAGACCTCGAGCAGATCCGCCTCGGACACGGCTTCCCCCTCCAGGCGCTGCTTGTGCGCGAACGCGACCGCCTGGTGGACCGCGTTGCCGAAGTTCACGCGGTGGTCCGCGGTCAGGATCGGATCGACCGCGAGTGCGTGGAGGAGCCGGTACTTCAGCGGACAGGTCTCGTAGTCCTCGAGCCGCTTGTACGAAAGGCGGAGCGGCTCCCGCGGCGTGGGACGCATCGCGGGAAGGGGCGTCGTCTCCGACGGCTTCTGATCGGCGATTTCGTCCATGACGCGGCGCCGCGTGCGGGCCGGCGGCGTCTTGGCGATGTCGAACGCCTCCGCCAGGAAGAGACTCGGCTTCCGTTTCTGCCTTCCGCCGTAGTCGCGCGCATAGGTCGTGATCAGCTCTTCGCGCGCGCGGGTGAAGGCGACGTAGCAGAGGCGGCGCTCCTCCTCGCGGTGGGCGGCCGAGGCGTCCTCGTCGTCGTGCTCCCGGGGCGGTTCGATGCCTCCCGCCCGGTTCGCGGTCGGGAATCGGTGCGTCGCCATCTGAACGAGGTAGACGACCGGGAATTCGAGCCCCTTGGCTCGATGGATCGTCAGAACCTGAACGACGTCGGAGGTCTCGTCGAGGTCCGCCACGGCGGGATCCTCGCCGAACTCCTGCACGGCTTCGAAGTGGCGAAGGAACAGGGGTACGCGATCGGCCAGCGCCACCTTCTCGAACGAACGGATCAGGGCGAAGAACTTCACGATGTTTCGCGCGCGCGCCTCGTCCTCGAACGTTCGCGCCGCCATCAGATCCTTGAGGATTCCCCGGCGTTCGAGGTAGTGGTAGAGCACCTCCCCCGTGCGTCGCCCGCGGGCGAACTCCTGGATCGCGTCGACGTCCTCCAGGAACCGCGCGAGGCGCTCGCGCCCCTCGACCGAGATCTCGAGATCGTCCCGCCCGGCGGCCGCGCGGCGGAACAGCGCCCGCAGGGTGACGGGGCTCCGGGCCAGCGCGTGCATCAGCTTGGTGAGGTCGTCCTCGGGTACGCCGTATGCCTCCGATGCCAGGAGGTAGAGGAACTCCGGCCGCGAATCCTGGAAGAGCGATTGCAGCAGCGAGATGAGTTCCTTGATCTCGGGACGCTGGAAGAGTCCGCGGCTCCCCGAGAAGTAGTAGGGGATCCCCCGCTCGTCGAGCGCGCGAAGGAACGGCTCCGCGTGCCGGTTGTTCCGGACCAGAAGCGCGATGTCACGCGGCCGGCGCCGCTTTTCCTGGACGGCGGCGGCGATCTCGTCGGCGACCCAGGCAGCCTCGTCGGATTCCGTCTCGAACTCCTTCCAGATCGGCTCGCCGCCGTTCTTGTCGGTCTGGAGCTCCTTCGAGATGCCGTACCGCACCTCCAACCGCTCCTGATTCTGGAGGATCAGTTTGCGCGAACGGGCGAGGATCTGCTTCGTGCTCCGATAGTTCCTCCGAAGCACGATCTCCTTCGCCTCGGGGTAGTGCTCGCGGAATTCCAGGATGTTCTTCAGGTGCGCGCCGCGGAATCGATAGATGCTCTGATCGTCGTCGCCCACCACGACCAGATTCCGATGCTCCTCCACCACCCGCCGCACGATCTTGAACTGAACCGGATTCGTATCCTGGAACTCGTCGACCAGGATGTACCGGAATCGCTGCTGCAGCCTTCGGAGGACCGCGGGACTTTCGGTAAGCAGCCGGTGGGTCAGCGCGAGCAGGTCGCCGAAATCGAGGAAGCCCGCCCGCCAGAGGAGCGTGTCATAACGGCCGTAGGCCTCCGCCAACTCGGCGAGCCGCGCGGCGCGATCCTCCAGCGCCGCCACCAGGACGTCATCGCCGCCGCCGGATTTCCGGGCCGCGGCGGCACGGTCCGCGTGCTCCGCGGCGGCGCGACGGATGTCGTCCGGCCACTGCGGATCGTCCTTGGCGCGGCTGAAGAATACGGCCAGCTGCGATAGATAGCGCGTGGGATCGGACAGGGGCGCGTAGTGGCGAAGCCCGAGTTCCTCCAGCCGCTCCGCGATGAAGAGCGCCTGCGACGTCGTGTCGAGCACCGAGAAGCCCGGCGCGATCCCGATCTCGAGCCCGTGGCTCGCGAGCACCTCCTCGCCGAACGCGTGAAACGTCTGGATCGTAACGTCGGCGTAGCCGTAGGGAACCAGGAGGTCCACGCGCTCCTGCATCTCGGCGGCCGCCTTGTCGTTGAAGGCAAGGGCCAGGATCTGGGACGGGCGCGCCCGCTTGGAGGCGATCAGGTGGGCGATGCGCCGGGCGATGACGGTGGTCTTCCCCGTGCCCGCCCCGGCCACGATGAGGAGCGGCCCGTCGCCGTGCTCCACGGCCGCGCGCTGGTCCTCGTCGAGGACGGGCGAGGGCGGCGCGGCGGCGCCTGGGGCGAGGGCGGATTCCATGCCCCAGAGCCTAGCGCGGGAAGAGCAGGAACGCGAGCGAGACGACCGGGGCGTAGATGCAGAAGAGAATGACGCAGAAGCGGAGGATCTCTCGAAAATCGAGGCGCGCGGTGGCGAGGAGCGGGATGGCCCAGAAGGGCTGGATGATGTTGGTCATCATGTCGCCCCAGGCGTAGGCCACGACGACCTTCGCGGCGGGTACGCCCAGGGTCGCGCCCGCCCCCAGGATGTACGGGGCCTCCACGGCCCACTTCGACCCGCCCGAGGGGACGAAGTAGTTCACGATGCCGGAGTACCAGCAGACGATGAGCGGATACGTGCCGGCCGTCGCGTGGGAGGAAAACGCATTCGCCAATGCCTCCGCCAGGCCGCTGCCCTTGATCACCCCGTAGATGCCGGCATAGATCGGGAATTGGAGGATGATGCCGAACACGAGCCGGCCGCCCTCCTCCGCGGCCCGGACCAGCGACGCCGCGGACGGATGGAGCATGATGGCGAGGCCCAGCATGCAGAAGTTGAGGACGTCGAGCGTGAGGGGGTGCTTCGGCCCGGTGAAGTAGAGGACGGCCCAGCCCACGGCACAGACGCCGAAGGTCAGGTTCACGGCGCGCGAATAGTCGAGCCGGACGGCGGGCGCCGATCCCAGCTCGCCCGCGGGACGCGACGGCGGAACGAAGACCTGAATCGCCTCCAATTGATCCGGGCCGGCGGTGACGGTCTTCTCGGGCGCGGGGTGAAGCCGGGGCGTGAGCAACGCGAAGAGGACGACGATGACGCCGGCGAGCGACAGGTTGAAGAGCGAGAGCGTCGTTTGCGAGATCGGGATGATCCCCACCTGGTCCGCGAGGAAATGTCCGGGGGTGGCAACCAGCAGCGGCGCCGATCCCGACAGGCCCGCGTGCCAGGTGGTTCCCAGGCCGAGGTAGGCCGCGGCGACGAGCAGGCGGAAATCGACGCCGATCTTTCGGCGCCCCAGTTCCCGTATCAGCACCGCTCCCGCCACCAGGCTCACGCCCCAGTGAAGGAGGGCGAGCAGCATCGACACGAGCGCCATCAGGACGATCGCCTGCCGGGGGGTCTTCGGAACGGCGGCGATCCGGGCCAGCCCGCGCGCCACCGGCGGGGACACGGCGACCATGCTGCCGGTGAAGATGATCAAGCACATCTGCATGGAGAACGGCAGGAGTTCCCAGAACCCCCCGCCCCAATGCCGCAGCACGTCCAGGGGGCCCGCGCGGCCGATCGTGAGCGCGAGCGCGAAGACGATGAGCGTGAGGATCCAGGCGATGGTGAAGGCGCCGGGGATCCATCGCTCGCTGGCGTCCTGGAGCCGACCGGCGGCCCGAGAGAAGAAACCCGGCGTGTTCACGCGACGCACGCTACCAGAGGCGGCGTCGGCGGGACAACGGTGTTGGGCGCCGTGGGAGACGGGTGTATTCTGCGGCGCATGGACGAACGCGAAGACCCCGTGGCGGCGACGCCCGTATCCGTGGCGACGCCCGCCGCCGCGCCGGCCACGACGTTCGCCATGCCGCGGCTTCTCCCGCCCCTGGGTGAGTACCTGCAGCAGACGATTCGCCTGGGGCTGGCTTCGATTCGCCCGGCCATGCCGGCGCTGGTGATCGCCGGGTGCTACCGATTCGGGATGGGCATCTATTCGATCTTCTCCGGACCTCCGACGGCGCCGCCGGGATATCCGGAAGCGGCCCTGCAGGCGGCGACGATCATCGTCGGCGCCGGCGCCTACCTCCCGCTCCTCGTCCTGGTGCACACGCCGTTTCTCCCGCTCCAGGATGCGCTGCTGCGCTCGGAGCGACGGAGTTTCTTCGACGGGGTGAAGCACGTATTGGAACGGGTCGCTCCGTTCGGACTGTCGGGTCTGGCCCAATCGGCGATCGTCCTCGTTCCGGCGATCGGCATTCTCACGATCGCCGCCCTCTTCGCGACATCCATGCCCGAGAGCGCCGCGCCCGTGCGCGCCCTTCTCTTCCTGACGGCGCTTCTTCCGATCGGGCTCTGGGTTTGCGCGTCGCTCTTCTTCCTCTGTTTCGCCACGCCGGCCCTGATCCTGGACGGCGCCGGACCACTCGGCGCGATTCGGACGAGCGTGGGGCTGGTGCGCCGCCATGCCGGCGGCCTGCTCGGTAGACTGTTCCTCTCCGGTTCGGCGATCTTCCTGGCCTTCATCTTCCTGTCGCTGCCCTCTTCCATGATCGCCGCGGTCAGCGCGGTCGCGGGAAGACAGTTCGTCGGCGCGCAGATCGCCGGGCTCGTCTGGACGAGCGTCGTGAGCGCGGCGCTCTTCCCCTTCAGCGTCGCGGCGCTCATGACGCTCTACCGCGCCCTCGTCTCGCCCAAGGAGTCCGCCCCGGCGGGCGCCGGGATCGACTGATCCGATGACGGGCGCGAGGAAATCTCCCGCGGTCGTCCATCACGCCGGGTACTTCGCCGACATCGGCGCCCATGTCTTTCCCATGCGGAAGTTCGTGGGGATTCGCGAGGAGATCGTGCGGAGGGGGCTGCTCCGCGACGAGGACATCGTGGCGCCGCAGCCGGCGACGATCGAGCAGGTGCGCCGGGTGCACGACGCCGCGTACGTCGACAAGCTCCTCCACGGCCGCCTCTCCTCGCTGGAGGAGGCTCTCCTCGAGCTTCCCTACTCGAAAGAGCTGGTCGAGGCGAACCTACTCTGCGCGGGGGGGAGCATCGCCGCGGCCAGGCTCGCGTTGGAGCGCGGGATCGCCATCAATCTCGGCGGCGGATTTCACCACGCGTTTCCGGACCACGGCGAGGGCTTTTGCGTGCTGCACGATGCCGCGATCGCGATCCGCGACCTGCAGGCGACGAAGGAGATTCGCCGCGCCGCGGTGGTGGACGTGGACGTGCACCAGGGCAACGGAACCGCCGCGATCTTCAAGGACGACCCGACGGTGTACACGTTCTCCATCCACGAGGAGGACAACTATCCGGCGATCAAGCCGCCGAGCGACGTGGACATCGGGCTCGAATCCGGCGCCGGCGGCGAGCGGTACCTTGCCGCGCTGGCGCACAACGTCCCACGGATCCTGGATCGCGTCGAACCCCACCTCGTCGCCTACGTGGCCGGAGCCGATCCCTTCGTGGAAGACCAGCTGGGGCGGTTGCGGCTCACGCGGGAGGATCTGCGGGCGCGCGATCGCCTGGTGTTCGACGCCTGCGTGGTGCGGGACATCCCGGTCTTCGCGACCCTGGCGGGCGGATACGCGCAAAACCTGGACGACACCGTCGGCATCCATGCCGACATGGTGGAGGAGGCGTTTCGGATCGGGGGGTGACCGCACGCGACGGCCACGCCCCGCCCGATCAGTCGTTCAGTTTCACCAGACGCTGCGCCGTCTTCAACCCATTCGACGCGATCCGCGTGAAGTAGACGCCCGCGCCCGTCTTGGCGCCGCGCGCGTCGGTTCCATCCCAGACCACCGCGTGTTTGCCGGCGGGCAGCCACTCGTTCACCAGCACCTTCACGAGTCGGCCCTGAATGTCATAGACCTCCACCCGCGTCGCGCCCGCCGAGGGAAGCTCGAGTTGAATGACCGTCGAGGGTCGGAACGGATTCGGCATCCCCAGCGCCCGGAGCGTGGCGATCGGCGTCTGCGGGACGACCTCGGCCGCGGTCACTCGCGGCAACCAGCCGATATCCTCGAAGAGCATTCGAGTGAGATCGACGCCGTCGTGGAGATCGTAGTTGATCGCCGGCTCCATCAGGAGATTCGGCGACGCGACATCGTCGAAGTGCGAGACGGAGGAACCCGCCTCCAGCGGGTTCGGCGCGTACAGCCTGACCTGTCCGTCCGGGTGCGTGCCCGCGATCACGGTGGCGTTGCCGCGCAGCGTCGCGATGACGGTGTCGGTGAGCAGCGCGTTCTTGAACGTGTTGCCGTCGGCCTGCGAGATCATGACGGACGGGATCGTGATCGAGGGGTCGGATCCGCCCATGACGATCGGGGCCGTCGCGACGTTGTTGGCCACGAGGACCGCCACCGCGCCCGCGGCCTGGGCGTTCGCCACCTTCACGACGAAATCGCACGTTCCGCGATCGAGGAGCGCGATCTTGCCGCTCAGCTGCGCCCCGTTGATCAGCGCGGAGCACGCGTCGCTCTCGGGGCTGACGCCGTCATCCACCAGCACGACCTCGGCGGTGACGCCGACGACGTCAAGGCCAGGACCGAAGTCCCCTTTGACCGCCGTGTACGTCCCGGCGATGCCGGCGGGGTCCGTCACGATCAATTCCGGCTCGTGGTCGAGCAGGTACGGCGCGGCCGTGGTCACCGCGAACCCGTCCCAGACGAGATTGCCGGTGTTCTTCGCCGACTGTCGCCTGGCGTTGTTGTTCGTCATCTCGTCCCAGTGGTTCCCGTTCGATTTGTCGAGAAGGAAGTGGGAGTAGATGTCCGGCGTGCCGTTCAGGAAGGCGCCGGTGCTGGTGTTCGTGAACGTGCTGAAGCCCAGCCCGTGCGCCATTTCGTGGAGCACGACGGGAAGCAACTCGATGTTGTTTCCCTCGTTTCCGTCGATGCCGAGGTACCAGCCGATGCCGCCCAGGCAGGACGGGTCGCCGTTCAGCGCGGAGTTGAAGGTGGCGTTGATGTCGTTGGTGGTCGGGGCAAGATCCGTCCCCGCCAGCTTGTTCGCCAGCGCCTGGTGGTACCACATGTTCGGGAACTCGGCGCCGACGAAGTTCGCGTGCGCCGTGAGCGCACCGGCGCTCCCCAGCACGGCGCCCGTCGCGTCACAGAACTGGGTGTTGAATTGCGCCACGACCTGGATCGTAACGGTGCTGGGAAGGATCGATCCCCAGATGGACGCTGCGTGGTTGAACACGAAGAGTCGTTGGGCGCCGACCGTGGTGCCGGTGTTCCCGCCGATCGGCGAGGCCGGCGTCGGGTCATTGAAGCCCTCGCCGGGGCCGTCGTTGTTGATGATCGTGATCGTCGCGGCCTTCGCCGGGGGCGCTGCCAGGACGGCGAGGAGGACCAGGAACGTGGAGAGGATTGGGAGCGCGCGTCGTCTCATGGCTCACCTCACCTCGTGCTGGGGTGCGGGAGCGGGCTTCTCATCGGCCTGGAGCGCGGTCTCGACCTGCGGTCCCTGCACGCACGACTCGATCTTCCGGCCGTCGGGCGTGATGCGGATGACCGTGTAGTCCTGAAAACGTCCTTTCAGGTCGGCCATCATGGAGCCGTCCGGCCTGTGGATGATCTCGATTCCGTCCATGGAGCGGTCGAGGGCCGGATCGGGAAGCGTCGCTTCCAGACGCTGGCGAACTTCCGCCGATGGCTTCCCGATTCGGCCGGTCTCCGGATCGACGCCGACCATCATGCCAACTTCACCCACTGAGGTGGTCGGAGTGTCCACGTCGGACTCCGCCGCGGTGACGGCTGGCGTCGGGGCGTCCACATTCCGCGCCGGGGCCAGCGTGGCCGTGGAAACGGTCTCGGCAACCGGCGTCGTGGAGCTCGATTCGGGCGCGGGCGCGGGCGTCGGCTGGGTCGCCGTTCCCGCCTGGTCCAATGGGGCCACGCCAAGCGCGACGATGCCGACGACAAGCATCAAGAATGGAGGGGGGCGAAGGTGGCGGCGCATGGTGTTCTCCTTGTCATTTGGTTGGCCCTAGCCCAGACATCAAGAGTAGTGGCAACTTCGGGACCAATGTAAGCCGAGACTCGTAACTGACTCATTTACAATTAGATGTGAAGCGTCAAGGCCGGGCGGCGGGCCTCTGGTTTGGGGCAGTTTGCGCAGCCTCGTGCGCGCATGCAACCCTTGCGCGCAAAGGATTCCCGCGTCCGGCGTACGCTATAATGACATGCGGTAGGCTGCACGCCCACATTCGGCGGCCCTGCAACTCTCCCCACTGACGTCGATGCCCCGGTTCCGCAACACCGGGCTTGAGCGCTTGAACGTTTTTCCTTCGAGTGACGTTTTCTCAAGGTAGAAGTGCGCGCTCATGCGGCCTTGGAGTATTCGCCATGTTCCTCCTCGGCAATCTGTGGACCATCGCGTTGGAAAAGGCTCCGGCATTCCGCTGCGGCCTGCGTGCACGTGCGCGCGTTTCCGCCTTGACCGTAATCCTTGTTCTGCTCGCCGCTCCCGCGCCCGCCCTCGCCGGCTGGAAGACGTTCACCACCGCCGACGGGCTCCCGGACAACATCGTTCACGCCGTGATCGAGGACGACGAGGAGACGCTGTGGTTCGCCACGTGGTCCGGCTTGAGTCACTTCGACGGTGTGCATTGGCGAACCTACACCCGCGCGGACGGGTTGGTCAGCGATTCCCTGACCTGCGCCTTCAAGGCCGGCGACAGCAGTCTTTGGTTCGGCGCTCAAGGTGGCGGGGTCTCCCGGTTCGCAAACGGCTCGCTGCGAACCTATACCTTCCGCGATGGACTCGGGCCGGGAACCGTGTGGTCCATCTCCGAGGACCGCTCGGGGCGAATTTGGTTCGCGACGATGGAGGGCGGCGCGACCTGGTTCGACGGCGCGACGTGGGGAAAGCTGCCAGGGCTGGCAACAGAGAGCATTCACTGCGTTTTCGAGGACCACGCGGGTGACCTGTGGATCGGCACGCACAATGCGGGCGTATACCGATGTACTGGGAGCGCCTGCACGCAGATCACCAGGAGCAACAGCCCCCTGCTGAGCAATGATGTGCGGTCTATCGAGGAGGACGCGCAGCACCGCCTGTGGTTCGCCACCAACATCGGCGTCAGCACCCTAGACAGCAGGGGTTCGTGGGCGACGTACACGATCGACGGCGGCCTCGCCGTGAGCAACATATACAAGGTCTTTCAGGACCGGGCGGGGATGATGTGGTTCGTGGGTCCATCCCGCGAAGGGATCAGCCGATTCGATGGCCGCTGGTGGCGCCGCTACGATGAACTCGAGGGGTACTTCCTCCGGACAAGCATCTACTCCGTCATGCAGGATCGCTCGGGAAACCTTTGGTTCTCCACGAGTGAAGGAGCAGCTCGGTTCGATGGGGCCGAGATGAAGACCTTTCCGGAGATCGCAGGGCTGGGCGACGCCATTGTGCTGGGGGTATTCGAAGATCGACGCGGAAGCATCTGGTTTGGCACGCAGGGGTCGAGTACGTCCGGAGTCTTTGAGTACGACGGCGAGAATTGGACGTCCTATCCCGAACTCGCGGGAGCGGCCGTGGTCAGGCCGATCCAAGACAGCGCGGGGAACTACTGGTTTCCGCACCTAATTGAAGGCGGGTTGACCCGACTGGACCCGCAGGGGCGATGGAGGACGTTCACGACCGCGGACGGACTTGCCAGCGACAACTGCGCCGTGGTGATGGAGGATCGGCACCACAACATCTGGGTCGATGGAGGGGCCTTCCACAACAACCAGCCACTGCCCGGCGCCATCAGCCGGTACGACGGTTCTTCGTGGGTGGCGATCACGCATGAAAGTACCGGCGGGGGTCTCGCAAGCGACAATGTATTCGGACTCCTAGAGGATCGAGACGGGGCGATCTGGGTGGGGACCGGCGCCGATGGCGTGTGCCGCATGGACAGCCTCGGGAATTGGAAGACGTTCACAACCGCGGACGGCCTTGGAAGCAATTTCGTGCTCGGCGTGACGCAGGACCGCGATGGGTATCTCTGGGCCTTCACACAGGGCGCAGGCTTGAGCCGCTTCCTTGGCGAACCGACACCCGATGGTGTCCAGCGGATTACGACGGCTGACGGGCTACGAAACAACGCTGTCTTTTGGGGCACTCAGACAGGCGACGGAAACATGTGGTTCACCTTTGACCAAGGCGGGGGCGTGATGCGCTGGGACGGCACCGACTGGCGCGGCCTGACCAGCGAGGATGGAGTACCAAACGGAAGCTGTCACTTCGTCCTGGAGGACCACGCGGGCGACCTGTGGATCACGACGAATCGCGGTGTCGCACGCTACGGCAGGGACTACGTTCCACCCCGAACGGTCATCCCGCAACGCCCTCCTGGCGTCTCGGGTTCGAGGAGCCAGAGCGCGCTGTTCACCGCGCTCGGCGAGTCCAATCGCCTCGAATTCTCCTACCGTCTGGACGGGGGCGCGTGGTCAGACTGGTCTTCGATCAACGGTTGGTCGGCCCAAAATCTCCCGGATGGAATCCACGTCCTGGAAGTCCGCTCGCGCGACTACTGGACGAACGTAGACTCCACGCCAGAGGTCGCGACGTTCGAGATCGACGCAACGCCGCCAGTGCCCGAGATCACCGTTCCGGCCCCGGCGACGGCCGTTCAGGGGGTCGTGGAGATCCGCGGGACGGCATCGGACGCGCGGTTCAAGACCTACCAGGTGCTGGCGCGCCCGTCCGGCGTGACATCGTGGGATTCTCCCGCGGCCACGGTGATCGTTCAGTCCGCCACCCCGGTGGTGGACGGGGCGCTCGCCGTATGGAGCACCATCGGCCTTCCCGACGGCGTCTACGACATTCGCGTCTCCGTCGCCGACTCCCTGGGACTCGCGGGAGTCGCGCAGGTGTCGGTCGTCGTCGACAACAACGCCCCCTTCGCGAGCGAAACTACCCCCGCCAAGGTCACCGCGGCCTTGGGTGGCGACGTTTTCACGACGAATGCCGAGGCGCATCTTTACTTCCCGCCACACGCCTTTCTCGAGGATGCGGTGGTGATCGTGACGCCGGTCGACCGTGGGTCCGTGGCCGACACGCTGGCGATGGGCGCGGTGTTGGTGGATCCAGGCTACGAGTTCGCCTGGAGCGGCGGGTCGCTCGAGAAACCGGCCCGCCTGCGAATGTCCTACGCGGGCGGGACGGGCGCACCGACCGGCGCACTGGCCCTCTACCACAGCGCGAACCGAACCGACTGGGAGCGCCTGGGCGGGACGGCAAGCGCCGAAGAGCGGGTGATCGAGGTGGCGATCGAGCGGCCGGGTTTCTACGCCCTCTTCGCAGACCAGGGGGCGCCTTCTGGGCCGCGGACCGTCTCTGGGCTCGCCTTCACGCCGCGCGTGTTCTCCCCCACGGGGGGCTACGCCGATCGCGAGGTGGGGATCTCCTTCACGCTGGGACGGCCCGGGGTCGTGACCGTTCGGGTCTACAACCGGGCGGGGCGATTGGTGCGGGAGGTGGCGTCGGCGGCATCGCTGGGCGCCGGGATGAACGTGATCCGCTGGGACGGGAGCGACCGTTCGGGGCTGATGGTGCCGGACGGAATCTATGTCGTGACCGTTGAAGCCTTTGGAGAAGCGCAAAAGAAGCCTTTGGCTGTGATCCGGTAGCGAAAACCCTCAGAATCTCGACCTTCGCGTGATGGATTTTCAAGCGGGCGGACGC
>QJVW01000143.1 GCA_003235575.1 Candidatus Eiseniibacteriota bacterium
TCCCGGTGGCAATCACGCCGGTGGACGCGAGAACGGTCTCGTTCGACATTCCGTCGCCGTTCGGCGGAATGCTTCCCACGACCGCGTGGTTGGGTGGGAATGCGATGGTCGGCGCGGGCGAATCGGGCGGGCGGGTCCTCATCCTTTCGCTCCAGAGGTAGCCATACGTGGGCCCACGGCGGTTCGAACCGGAAGTTGTACCCCATCTTACCAGGTATGCCTTGACTCGCTAGCCCTCAAGTGATAGTTTGACAATGCCTTACGCCGAGCGCCGCCATCCCGACCGGATCAATAGGGGGTAGGGATGCGGTGTCAGCGCCCGATACCGAGCCGGAGGTACGCGGATGCGGCGATTCTTCCTCTATTGTCCACTGTGCCTCGCGCTTCTTTGGCATCCGAGTAGCAGCCCCGCGCAGGTCGACCAGTCACCCGTCGTCACCGCACCGCCTTCGCTTTTCGCATCCGAGGGGGTAGTCCAGGAAATCACGGTCAGCGCGGTCGATCCGGACGGCGACCCGATCGCGGCGCTCACGGCCGCGCCCCTTCCTCCGGGGGCGACCTTCGCGACCAGCCCCGACAACACCAGCGGAACGCTGGCGTGGCAGCCGACGTACGCGCAGTCGGGCTCCTATCCCGTGGTCTTCACCGCCACGAACGCGTTGAGCGGCAATGCGACGACCGTGATCGACGTCGCGGAAACGCGCACCCACGCCAACAACCCGTATGCCGCAAGGCTCTCGAGCGGCGTGAGCGCCGCGACGGGAGAGCTCTCCTTCGCCCAACCGCCCGAGCCCTGCCTCGGCGGCCCCATGCCGCTCTGCTTCGGCACGTACTACGGTTCGCTGCTCGCGCGGACAGCGCGCTACGCGAGCGCGCTCGGAACGAATTGGCGCGGAACCTACGATTGGCGGTTGTTCACGACCGCAACAACGGCGGAGGTCGAGGATTCCTTTGGAGCGCTCTACACGTTCGCGGCGGGCGCCACCGGGGGATGGGATCTCGTCAAGCCGACCGACCTACCGCACCAGTTGGTTGCGGTTGGGCGCGAGCTTGTGTTCAAGCATGGCGGGACGCTTCGTCTCTATTTCTTCGACCCCGCACTGGGAAGGCTGACCAAAATTCAGGATCTGCCCGGGAACCAGCACACGCTGTCCTACGATCTGGGCAGCGGGCTGTTGACTCAGGTTACGGACGCCTTCGGGCGATCGCTCACGTTTCTCTACGGGTCCGGCGCGCACTTGACCCAGGTGACGGACGGAGTGCGCACGATGGCGTTCGGATACTCCGGGGACCTCCTCACCTCCCGTACCGACGCTGCGGGCAAGACATGGGTCTACAACTACGACACGGTCCACCCAATCGCAGGGCTCCTGACCTCGATCACCGATCCGACGGGTGCGACGCCGCTGGCCTACCAATACGATGCGTACGGTCGTGTATCGCTCGTCGTGAACGCGATGAGCGGATCACAGGCTTTGTCCTACATCGACGCCAACGAGACCACCGCGACGGACTCGGATGGCGGCGTGAATACGTACCGGCACGCGCTGGGACGGAGGCTGCGTGAGCACGTCGATCCCATGGGAGGGGTCGCCGCGTGGGATTTTGATCCCCAAGGGCGCATCGGCAACCTCTCCAGACCCGGTGGGGGGCCGTTCCTCGCCACAACCTACGACCCGGCGAGTGGCTATCCCGCCGCGATCACATACCCGGACGGGGCGGAAGTGCAATTCACGTATGTGGCGAAAACGCGGGTGCCCGGCGTGGTCTGGCATGTGTTGGCCTCGCACACGAATCCCGACTCGACGCAAATTCTGATCCAGCACGACGCCGCGGGAAACGTGGTTCGTGTCACCGATGAGGCCATGTTCGCGTGGCAAATCGTCCGCAATGCCCAAGGGCAGCCCCTGCAGTTCACCAATCCCGCCGGCGGGGGCATCGGGCTCGGGTATGACGCGCTGGGAAGGGTTGCATCGAGAACGGAGGGGTCGGAGGTTACGACCTTCGCCTACGACGGCCTGGATCGGCTTGTGACCGTGACGAACCCCGATCTGACGACTCGCTCCTTCACGTACGACGACATGAACCGCCTGCTCACCGCGACGAACGAATTGGGCAAGACCTGGACCATGACCTATCGGGATAACGGCCAACTCGCGACGGTCGAGGATCCGCTATTGCACACCACGACATTCGCCTACGACACGATGAACCTGTTGCGTTCGGTCACCGACGCACTCGGGCACATGGAAACGCTTGGGTACGATGATCTCGGTCGACTCACCTCGCGCACGGACCGAACCGGACGCACCACGAGATGGAGCTTCGACCGCCTGGGACGCGTCTCCACGATGTCGGATCCCGATGGGAACACCACGACGTTCGGCTACGACGCCATGAGCCGGCTGACCTCGGCCGCGGCGCCGCTCGGCAGAATCGTGACCATGTCCTACGATTCGAGAGACCGTGTGGCGAGCCGTACCGATCCGTTGTCACGGACCGTCGCATTCGAGTACGACGATCGGAACCACCTCACTTCGGTTTCAGCGGCTCTCGGCTACAGCGAGGTCTTCGCCTACAACTCGAGGGGACTGCTCGCGTCGGCGGTGCGCGGTCCTGTCTCCGCGCAGTTCGACTACTCGGGACTTCGGCGCGTTACGACCTTCACCGATGGCGACGCCAACGACTGGCTGCGGGGCTACGACAATCGGGGACGGGTCATGTCGCAGACCGACCCGCTGGCGCGCACCGAGACGTTCACCTACGACACGCGACAGCGCGTCAGCGGCTTCACGAGCGCGCTCGGGACGGCGACATTCACGTACGACGCGGCGAGCCGGTTGACCCAGAGATCGTATTCGGACGGTACGACGCACAGCTATAGCTACGACGACAGGGGCCGCCTCCTCACGACGGAAGGCGTCTCGCGGGCGTACGACCCCCTCGGCAGGCTTCTCTCCGAGAACGGTATGTCCTACGGCTACGACGACGCGGGGCGGGTCACGAGCCGTACCTACGGTTCGGGTCTGACGGCGGCCTATTTGTATGACGCGCGGGGCCTGCCGAGCACCGTCACGGACTGGACGGGCCGGGTGACCGAGTTCCACTACGACGCAGCGGGACGCCGCACGCTCCAGAGTCATCCGAACGGCAAGACGACTCAGTACGACTACGATGCCGCCGATCAGTTGACGCACTGGTCAGTCATGAACGCCGAGTCGGTCGCGACCGCCTCGATCGAGTATGACGAACTGGGGCGCGTGAAGTCGCGGTTCCCCTGGCTACGCTCCGGATACCCGACCCCCTCCATCACACCGCGAGCGTTCACCGATGATGCGGCATCGCAGATCGTCGGCTTCTCCTACGACGCCATGGGGCGGCTGTTGCACGACGGCGAACGCGCGTACACGTGGGATCTCGCGTCTCGAATGACGAGCGTCACGGAGTCGGCGACCACGAAGACCGTGACGTACGACGGGCTCGACCGTCCGTACGTGCGTTCGAACGCCCCCGACTCGATCGAGTACCTGGAAGTGCCGGGAAGCGTATCGAGCGTCTGGGGATCGCCGGCAGGCGACGGCGTATGGGGCTCCGGTGGGCAGGGCATCTGGGGCGCATCGGTCGGCGGCGGTGTTTGGGGCTCCGGCGGAGGCGGCGTCTGGGGATCATCGGCCGGCGGCGGTGTTTGGGGCTCCGGTGGAGACGGCGTCTGGGGATCATCGGCCGGCAGCGGTGTCTGGGGCTCCGGCGCCGGGGCGGCTGGGTTCTATGACTGGCAGGGTTTCATGGAGGGAGCAACGAATTCCGGGATGGGCGACACGGGGACGCACGAGGTGGGGCACTGGCTGGGGCTCTATCACACGGCATCGGCCACGGGCCCCTTCACACGGTTCCACCCCGACGGCGTTCCCGTTCGCGCCTCCGCCCAGACCGGGAGCGCGGGGACGCAACTGTTCTTCCAAGGAAAGCTGAAGGTCAGCGGCGATCCGATGCTCTACACGATCCGAGAGCCGGATGGCCGGCTCCTCTACACGATCGACGCGACGGATTCCTCGGCGATTCATCACCACACCGATGATCTCGGAAACGTCGCCTTCCTGACGAACGATCTCGGCTCCGTGACCACCAGCTACGCGTACGCACCCGGCGGGGAGATGACCCAGCATGGCTGGGCGCCACCGTTCCGCCAGTACACCTACAAGGGCGCAGGGCCGGTCTCGGAAGAATTGCCCGGCCTCTACCGGGTCGGCACGGATCTTTACGACACGCGAACGGTCCGCAAGATGCCCGGCCGGCTCAAGTACTCGCCGCCGTCGTTCGCGGGTAAGAAACTGTTCGTCGGAAACTTGCCCCTCGTGCTTCCGTCCGCGATGCCAGGCGGGTCCGGGGGAATGTTCTTCGGTCGCGGCACGTGGCACGAGTCGGGAAACAACCTCATGGGGAATGACGCCGTCGTGCGACGCGCTTCGTACGACGGCGCCATCCTCGTCGTCAGCGCCGCCGACGGGCCGATGCCTCAAACCCGTGAGCATGTCTTGCTGGCCCGCCAGGTTGGATTGCCCTCGAGCAACGGCCCGATGCCACAGACGCGGGAGCACATCCTCCTGGCGCGCCAGGTGGGTGGGGCGACGTCGGGAGCCGCGCCGCTCGCGGCGGGGATGGTCCCGCTGGGGGAGATGGTGCGCGCCCAGTCCCGCGCGAGTTTCACGGGCCCCGTGCCGGTCGGCCATCATCCCGCTCGATTCAACGGCAAGTACTACGTCACCGGGGCTCGACACATCTACCTTCCCGACCAGGGCGGCTACCGCACCCTGTTCACGCTCGGACATTCAGCGTCCGCAGCGGACGGGGATACCGGCACGCACGAGGCCGGCCACTGGCTGGTGTGGTGGTAGGGGAAGTCAGGTGTGACCCGATCGACAGCGCGGGGCGGAAGGAGGCAACGATGAGGACCGTTACGAACTCCGCGGGGCGTCTCGCCCTCGTGATGCTGGGGGCGCTCATCGCGAGCGGCCCCGCCATGGCCGCCGATCAATACCAGTACGACGACGCCGGACGGCTGGCGTCGGTGACGTACTACACGGGGCAGCTGGTGTCCTACACGTACGACAATCGAAGCCACGTCACCGCGATCGTCACGTCGTTCACGACGGGTGTGGAGCCGGCGCTGGAGGCGCCCGCATTCGTCAACGCGCTTCGAGCCGGCCGGCCGAATCCGGCGCGGGGGGAGGCTAGACTTCGTTTCTCGCTGGCCAGGCAGGGAACAGCGACGATTCGGCTCTTCGACGTGGCCGGCCGCCTGGTTCGTACCGTAACCGATCGAGAGTACCCGGCGGGCGAGTACGAGGCCCGCGTACTGCTAGGGAGCCTGCCTGCGGGCGTGTACTTTTGTCGGCTGGAAGCACCGGAATTCAGGGCCACACGACGGCTGGTCGTGTTGAAGTAGGGTTTCCGCGGTCAAGCGTCCGCGTTTCCACGAGGCTCGCTCCTCCCACGCCCGCGCGAGTGCTATCCTCGTTCCCATGTCGATGAAGCCCGACCCCCTGATCCGGAACGTCTCCGACACCGCCCACTGGGTCGCGGCCTATCGCGCGTTGGAGACCGATCGCCCCGACGCCCTCTTTCGCGATCCGTTCGCCCGCCGGCTCGCCGGCGAGCGGGGCATACGGATCGCGGAGACGCTCCCCGGGTTCAAGCGAAGTCAATGGGCGCTGGTCACCCGCACCGTCCTATTCGACGCCTTCATCCGTGATCGCGTCGCGGCGGG
>QJVW01000012.1 GCA_003235575.1 Candidatus Eiseniibacteriota bacterium
ACGTCCGCCGACGGCACGACCTTGGCGGGGACGCTTCATCTCCCCGATGGCGCGGGGCCATTTCCCGTTGTCGTCTTCACCCACGGCTCCGAACCGGGCGTGCGACAGAGCGAGGGATACCTGCGATGGGCGCGGGCGTTCACCGCGCAGGGCATCGGCGTGCTGGTCTTCGACAAGCGGGGCTGCGGCGAGTCGAAGGGGACCTACGTCGAAGCCCCCGACTTGGCGGTTCCGGCGGCGGATCTCGTCGCCTGGGTGGATCTTCTCGCCACGCGAAAGGATGTCGGAGCGATCGGCGTCTTCGGCTGGAGCCAGGGTGGTTGGGTCGGCCCCCTTGCCGCGAGTGCGAGCGACAAGATCGCGTTCGTCGTTTCGATATCGGGTCCCGGCGTATCCCCGCTGGAGCAGAACATCCACGACAAGTCGAACCAGTTCGCGGCCACCGGGGCCACGCCCGAGCAGGTCGACACCTTCCGGCGGACGATCCGCGTCGTGTGGACCTACCTGGTCACCGGAAACGGCCGTGACGAGGCGGAAAAGGCCTGGGCGGCGGTGGCCGACACGGAATGGTTTCAGCGCGGCTACAACGGACCTCCGATGATGGATCGCGACCGCGTCCTTGGCGATCCCCGCATGGCGCACTACGTCGCCCACTCGAGGTACGAACCCGTCCCGGTGCTACGAACGTTGACCGTTCCGATGCTCGCCGTGTTCGGGGAGAAGGACCCCGTGCTTCCCGTTCAGGCCAGCGTCGCCGCGATGAAGGAGGCGTTCGACCGCCCGGACGGACACCTCACCGTACAGGTTGTTCCCGGCGCGAACCACGGGTTGAGCGTCGAGGGGCGGGGGTTAGCCGAGGGGTATCCGGAGGCCGTCGTGACGTGGGTTCGAAACGTGGTGGCGAACTAGGGTCGGTGCGGCCTAACCGAATTGCTTGAGCAGTTCCTCGTTCGTGGGCCACTGTTCCAGCGCCTTCCGCAGATCCACGATCGCCTGCTTCGGGGGCACATCGAGCGCCCGGCGGCGGAGGCGCCCGATCGCGGCGACCTCATCCGCGGCGAACAACAACTCGTCGCGCCGCGTGCCGGTCTTGGCGAGATTGATCGCCGGGAAGACCCGCTGGTCGGCGAGGGCGCGGTCGAGGACGATCTCGCTGTTTCCGGTCCCCTTGAACTCCTCGAAGATCATGTCGTCCATGCGGGAGCCCGTATCGATCAAGGCGGTGGCCAAGACCGTAATGGAGCCGCCGTTCTCCACGTTCCGGGCCATGCCGAAGAACTTCCTTGGAATCTCGAGCGCGCGGGAATCGAGGCCGCCGCTCATCGTGCGGCCCGAGTGGGAGCCCTGGGCGTTGAAGGCGCGGCCCATCCGCGTGATGCTGTCCACGAGCACGACGACATCGCGGCCGCACTCCAGTTCGCAGCGAACCTGAGCCATGCACATGTTCGCGAGTTGGACGTGCTCGGCAAGCGATTGGTCGCTGCTGCTGGCGAGCACTTCCGCGGGAACCTGCCGACGGAAGTGCGTCACCTCCTCCGGCCGCTCGTCCACGAGCAGGAGCACGAGCCGGGCATCGGGTGCGTCCGCGTGAATGGCGACCGTGAGCTCCTCCAGGAGCTGCGTCTTTCCGGCCTTGGGCGGGGAGACGATCAACCCGCGGGTTCCGCGTCCGATCGGCGCCATCAGGTCGATGATCCGCATGGAGGGGTTCCCGCCCTTCCCCAGGTGGAATCGCCGTTCCGGATTCATGGCCACGAGCTTGGCGAACGGCGTCCGCGTCCGGAAGGCATCGGGCTTCATGCCGCAAACCGAATCGACGTCCTCGAGGCGCAGTCCCCGCTTCGCGGGCAGGGTCGGGCCGGAGACCGTGGCGCCGGTGATCAACTGGAAGCGGCTGATGACCTGGGGCGGAACGAATACGTCATCCCGCCCGGGCGCGAACGAACGCGCGGGATCACGGAGGAATCCGCCGCCCCGATCGAGTACTTCCAGGACTCCGGAGGATGTTGTGGACGTGGAGGGCACTCGGGGAATCCTAGTGTGCCGGGGCCTTTACCGCAAGCCGGCATCCCCGGCGCGGCGAAACGCCCCTAGTTCTGTCGAACCAGCTTCAGCCGCTGGGCGGCCTGGGCGTGTTTGGGATCCAGCGTCAGGGTCCGCTCGTAGCGCTGCGCCGCTTTCTCCGCTTGCCCTGTGTAGCGGTACGCCTCGCCCAGGCTGTAATTCGCGCCTGGGTCATCGGGGTGTCGTTCGACATTCCGTTCGAACAGGGCCAGCGCCGCGCCCGCCGAGCCGGTGCCGAGAAGGCGGAATCCCATGGTGACGGCATCGCCGCGGGTGTCGTCCCCCGGCTTCGCCTCCACGTACGCATCGTAGGCCTCGCGCACCGCTTCCGCCCGATGGCTGGGTTCGGACGCCGCCACGGCCCGCTCCAGGACATCGGCCAGCGTCACGAGACGGATGCGCCTCAGGACGATCGTGGACGGCTCCCTCCGATTGTACGGTCCCACCAGGTCGTTGACCCATAGCACGTTCCCGCCGGGCGCCGCGGCGATGCCGTTGGGATAGGAGAAGCGCGCGCTGTCGGCGATGCCGTCCCGGACCTCTCGACTGCCGTCGCCCGCCAGCAGGGTGGGGTGCCCGTCTCGGGACAAACGATAGAGGGCGTGCCCGCGGAACTGGGTCACGAAGAAACTTCCCCGCGCGAACGTGATGTGCCCGTTTCCGCCGGCCCCGGGAATCGTGGCGAAGGGATGGACGGTTCCGTCCGGCGTGATCCGCACGATCGCGGGGCTGTTGAAGTTCACGACGTAGAAGTCCCCCCGGTCGTCCCGGACGATTCCGTTGGGGCAGGCGAGGAGCGGACTCCGAGCGAACACGTCGACGACCCCCGCGGCGTTCACGCGGCTGACGGTCCCCGCGGTGCAATTGCAGACGTAGAGATCACCGTCCTCGCCGAACGTGAGGCCGACGGGACCGCTCAGACCGTCCGATGCGAACGTCTCCACCGTTCCCGTCCGGCGAAGACGAACAATCGTATTCGCGTTGAAATTGGACTGGTAGAGATCCCCGTGGGCGTCGATCGCGTTGCCCGACGAGCCGTAGAGGGCGCGCGACAGCTCGGTGACCGAGCCGTCGGGGGCGATCCGCCAGACCGCATCCCGAAAGTTCGCCACGTAGACGAACCCCAGCGCGTCCACCGTCACGCCGCCGATGTTCCCATAACCGTCCAGGACGTGGTCCAGCGACACCGTCGTGACGGTGTCGGGGGGGACGGTGAAGGCAGCGGCCGCGGCCGCGGTGCCCAGCGCTAGCGCCAGGCACGCGACCGCAGTCAGACCGCGTACAGCCCGGACCACGCCGCGTCGTCGCGGGGATCCGGGGTCCCTCACGCCGAACGGCCCCGCGCGGAGGCGGGCACGTAGGCTCGCTTGGGCGAGCCGACGTAGATCTGCCGGGGACGCGCGATCCGGAAGTGTTCGTCGTTCCGCATCTCGATCCACTGGGCGATCCATCCCGGCAGGCGACCCATCGTGAACATCACCGTGAACATGTTCACCGGGATGTTCATCGCCTGGTAAATCACGCCGGAGTAGAAGTCGACATTCGGGTAGAGCTTCCGGCTCACGAAGTAGTCATCCTTGAGCGCGACCTCCTCCAGCCGCATCGCGATCTCGAGCATCCTGCTGGAGACGCCCACACGCTCGATCACGTCGCCGCATGCCTTCTTGAGGATCGCGGCGCGCGGGTCGTAGCTCTTGTACACGCGGTGCCCGAATCCCATCAGTCGGGTCGTGTCGTTCTTGTCCTTGGCCCTCGCCAGGAACTTGTCGGCGCTCCCCTCCTCGCGCTCGATCTGCTCGAGCATCTCGATGACCTTCTGATTCGCGCCGCCGTGGAGCGAGCCCCAGAGGGCGCTGATGCCCGCGGCGATGCTCGCGTACAGATTCGCCATCGAGCTCCCGACCATGCGGACCGTGCTCGTGGAGCAATTCTGCTCGTGGTCCGCGTGGAGGATGAGGAGCAGGTCCACGACCCGCGCCAGAACGGGATCCACCTCGTACTCTTCACAGGGGATCCCGAACATCATGCGGAGGAAGTTCGACGAGTAGTCGAGGCGGTTCATCGGGTACATGAACGGTTGCCCGATCGAGTGCTTGTAGGAACAGGCCGCGATCGTCGGCATCTTCGCCATCAGCCGAATGATCGTGTCGTGCAGCTGATGCTCGCTCTCGGGTTCCTGGTAGAAGGTCGTCAGCGCGCCGATGGCCGCGGAGCACACCGGCATGGGATGCGCATCCTTCGGCAGCGCGTCGAAGAAGCGGTCGAAATCCTGGTGCAGCATGGTGTGTCGCGTGATCTCGCTCGTGAAGCTCTGCAACTCCGCCGGGGTGGGGAGTTCACCGTGCAGCAGGAGCCAGGCGACTTCGAGGAAGTTGCTCTTCTCGGCCAGCTCCTCGATGGGATACCCGCGATAGCGCAGGATGCCCTTCTCCCCGTCGATGAACGTGATCGCGCTCCGGCAGGAGCCCGTGCTGCCGTAGCCGGGGTCCAGCGTGATGAGGCCCGTGGAAGCGCGGAGCTTTTCGATGTCGATCGCGGTTTCGTTTTCCGTGCCCCGCACGATCGGCAGGGTGGCCGAAGAGCCGTTGTACGTCAGCGTGGCGGTATCGGCGCCCTTCTTGTCCTTCAACTGCGTCGTCATGGCGGACTCTCCTGAGTAGGTGTTCCAATCGGCACGGCCGCCGGCAAGGCGCGCGGGGCGGCCGGAATTTCCTCTATCCGAGCATACTCCTCGAGCACTGTACCATCGCTTCTACTGTGGTATGCCCGTTCTTACGCGGTACGGAGACCCTGGTTGGTGGATCGGCGGCCGGCAGCCGGGTCATGACCCCGAATTCAGGGCGGGCCCGGCCACGCGAAATCCGTGGATGATCGCCGGGGCCTGCGCTAGGGTCACCGACGTCGGATCTCGGCCCGATCCCGGCGCCACGGCAACTACCTGGCAAGGAACCGATTCCATGGCACTGCGAAAGTCGAAGAACAAGATCGTCGCGGGCGTCTGCGGCGGGATCGCCGAATGGCTTGGTTGGGACCCGACGCTCGTACGGATTCTCTACGTCCTGGTTTCCATTCTCAGCGTCGCGTTTCCGGGACTGCTAGCCTACCTCGTCCTCTGGATCGTCATGCCCCCACCCGAGGACGCGTAGGGACGTAGCCCCACCGCCCCACGATCGCCCGCCGTCCCCCGCCCGCGCCGCGCCCCCGTAGTCGCGCGCCACATCGGAGCCCACCGGTCAATTTCGAACCGCAACGCCCGCGAACAGAATTGCGAGCCGGTGTACCCAGGCGACACAGAGCGATACCAGCCAAGCCATTAATTTGCAGCGACTTAACTCTGGGCATACATCCTGCATTATCCCAACGCGCCGGATGACCACGTGCTCGGGTGGGCGGGTACGACCATCCCTCTGGCAACGCACTTGAGACGACATCTGAGAGGAGAATGGCGATGCCGCTGCGCGTCCTTGCCTGCTTCTATCGCCTTGTTCTGGCCGGCGGGCTTCTCGTCGCCGCGCCGTCCGCGCGGGCGACTACCTCCGCGGACCGGGCGCCGGCGATGGCCTCGATCGGCCTTGCCCGCGGATCGGTGCAGACCGTGCGGCCCATCGCGCGGACGACCGGGGAGACCAGCGTCTACCTGTCCCTCGACGGACGGGACGTCGAGTTGGTTCTCGAGCCGTACTCGATGCGTCGCCAGTACACCCAGGCGATGGTCGAGGGCCCCGTGGGTGTCCTCACGCCGATCGACCTTCCTCCCAGCAAGACGTACCGCGGCACCGTCCGAGGGGCCGCTTCCGGCGTGGCGGCCGTAACCATCGACGGTCCGTCCATCCGGGCGCGCGTCATCCTGGACGACGGCAGCGACTGGTATGTCCAGCCGATCCCGGATGATCGTGGGGGAGGCCATGCGATCTACCGTGGCGAGGACGTCGCCGAGGCGCCGGGCACCTGCGCCGCCGATGGCGCTCCCGCGGGGACGCGGGAGCCGCTCGCGGCGCCCGAAGCGCAGTCCAGCGGCTGTGTCGACGCGGAGATCGCGATCGAGGCCGAGTACGCCTACTACGCATGGAACGGCGGCTCCTCCACGCAGACGATCAACGACATCGACGCGGTGATGAACGCCGTCGAGCTGATCTACGCGCGGGACGCGAAGATCGGCTACAAGATCACGCAGTACCTCATCCAGACAACGAACGGGAAGTACTCGTCCAGCGACGCCAACACGAAGATGAACCAGTTCCAGAGCTGGTGGAACGCGAATCAGGGCTCGGTGCCGCGCGACCTGGCGCACCTGATGACCGGACCGCTCAACTACGGACAGCTCGGCGTCGCCTACTACTCGGTCATCTGCAACACCTCCCAGGCCTACGGCATCTCGTACTCCTATTGGACGACGAATTGGACGAACCGCGTCGCCGTGACCGCCCACGAACTCGGGCACAACTGGGGCGCGACGCACTGCAACAGCCAGCCGGACTGCTACGTGATGTGCACCAACATCGGTCTCTGCGCCGGCGACATGACGCGGTTCAGCCCGAGCACCATTCGGGAAATCGAGACGTACCGAAACCTGAGCGGCTCCTGCCTCGCGGCCGGAAACGGGACGCCCACGGCGCTGAACCCGACCGCGCGCGACGATCGCGCCGTGGCGCTGCGGGGAACCGCCGCGACGATCAAGGTCTTGGCGAACGACTTCGATCCGAATTGCCAGACGATTTCGGTGGCGGGCGTCGCGTCGCCGACGGCGAACGGCGGCACCGTCGCGATCTCGGGCGACAACATCATCTACACGCCCGCCGCGACGTTCCTGGGGGAGGACACGTTCACGTACGCCGTCCGCGACCAGGGAGGAGCGCAGAGCACCGCGACGGTCACCGTCGACGTGGAGGACTACAAGCCGGCGGACGTCGCGACCGGCGCCGTCTCGGGGCTGCAGGTGCGCTACTACCACGTGCCGCCCCTCGACGGGTATCTGGGTTCGATGCCGACCCTCTCCAACCCCTATCGAATCGAAACGGTCCCGACCCTTTCGTTTCCCACGACGGACGACGTCGTGGGCGAAAGCGGCCTCAAGGATCGGGTGGCGGCGCGGTGCACCGGCTCGATCAATCTGCCCGCCACGGCCACGTACACGTTCTACCTGACGGCCAGCGACGGGGCGAAGCTCTACATCGACGACGTGCTTCGGGTCGACAACGACGGAATCCACGGCATGCTGGAGCGCGCCGGGAGCGTGTCCCTTTCGGCCGGGGCCCACACGGTGCGCGTCGATTATTACGAGGAGACCGGAACCGCCGGCCTGCTACTGGAGATCGCGGGCGGAGGCATCCTGCGGCAGGAAATTCCCGCATCGATGTGGGCGTCTCCCGGCGTTCGCATCGAGTACTACCAGCTGGACTCCTCGCTCGTGCCGCCCTTCCGAGCCCTGGTGCCGGAAAAGACCCAATTGATTTCGACGATCAACTATCCATTCTCGTGGGGCAATTTCGCGGGGAGCGGTCGTGCCGTGGACGTCGGCGCCGTGTTCGAGGGGTACCTGACGGTGCCGAGCGACGATATCTACTACTTCGAGATTACGTCCGAGGACGGATCGATGCTGACCATCGGCGACAAGTTGGTCGTCGACAACAACGGCTACCACAACCGCGTCTCCGCCTCCGGCGGACGGGCGCTGCGCGCGGGCGCCCACAAGTTCCGGCTCGACTACTTCGCCCGCGACGGCGGCTGCGCGCTGTTGATCCAGGTGTGGAGCAGCACGCTGGCGAAGCAGACGGTTCCATCCTCGTGGTGGAGCCATGTCCCGACGTTCCATGTCCCGACCGACTACGCGACCATCAGCGCGGCGGTCGCGGCCGCGACCCCGAATTCCATGGTGTGGGTTGCCGCGGGGACCTACACCGGCTCGGCCAACCGGAATCTCAACCTGGGGAACAAGAACATCGCCCTGGTCGGAGGTGGCGGTTCGGAGCTCACGATACTCGACGCGCAGGACGCGGGTCGCCTCTTCACCCTTTCCAACCACACGCAGTCGGGCGCGGTGATCGAGGGATTCTCCCTCTGTCACGGTACGCAGTCGTCGGGCGCGAGCGGTGGCGCGATGCTGTTCGACAACAGCACCCTGACGGTGCGCGATTGCACCATCAAGGCGAACGCGAACCCGGGTCCCGGGGGCGCGCTGGGGTTCACGGGCGCGTCGAGCCCCACCTTCGAGAACTGCGTCGTCTCCGGAAATCATTCCGGAGCCAGCGGCGGCGCCGTGTACGCGGACGGAGGCTCCAGCCCCACGTTCGTCGGATGCACGCTCAGCGGGAACTTCGCCGACCTCTACGGCGGCGGCATCTACGCCGGGAGCGGCGGGTACGTCTCGATGGAGCGCACGATCCTGTGGGGTAACAGCGCCGCCTCCGGGGGCAGCGAGGCATGGACGGGCGACCCGACGGGAACGGTTGATTTCAGCTGCTCGGACGTGCGGAGCACCGACGTCGGGGGTGACGGAACGGAACTCT
This sequence comes from Candidatus Eiseniibacteriota bacterium, assembly GCA_003235575.1. GTDB lineage: Bacteria > Eisenbacteria > RBG-16-71-46 > SZUA-252 > SZUA-252 > SZUA-252. The sequence continues at coordinate 8,571 of QJVW01000012.1, forward strand.
TCGGCGCGAACACCATCGTCAGCGACCCGCTCTTCTGCGTCCCCGCCCCGGGGACGCTGGCCCCGACGACGGGGGGAAGCTACCGCGTCGTCTCCTCCTCGCCGGTGCTGAGCGCCGCCGGCGCGTGCGGTTCCCAGATCGGCGCCCGCGGGCCCGGGTGCAGCAGCGGCGCCGTCACGGCCGTCGAGACCCCGTTGTCGCCGGGGAAGCCCGCGACGGCTCTGGATCAGAACGTCCCCAACCCCTTCAATCCCGAGACGCGGATTTCGTTCTCGGTGCCGCAGCGCGGCCGCGTCGCGCTCCGGATCTACGACCCCGCGGGCCGCGTCGTCGCGACGCTCGTGGATCGGGACATGCCGTCCGGCCAGCACGTCGTCACGTGGCGGGGCACCAATGATCGAAACCGTCGCGTGGCGTCGGGTGTCTATTTCTACCAGCTGCGATGCGGCGGGGAATTGCTGACCCGCAGCATGGTGCTCCTGAAGTAGCGGCGACTTCAGGAGCACCTTTTCCTCGACGCTAGCGCGCCCGGCGGCGCGTCGTCGCCATCCCCAGATCCACGTCGTCGATCGGATCGAGTCGCAGGAGATCGTCCCGCAGCGGGGCGTACCCCTTGGCCAGGACCGTGAGGGCGAGATCTTCGGCCGGGGGAAGCTCTTCCAGGAACACGAACGCCGCTCCCGCAACGAATCGGGGAAGCGCCTCCCGCCCGTACCGGCCCGACGAGCGCGTCGAGCGTCGCGCGGCGAGAACCTCCTTCAGGGTCGTGTGGGCCCCGCACACCGATTGCCACCGTGACTCCACCTCGCGCGCATGCTTCGGGTTCGCCTTCCGAACCGTATCCGACACCAGGAAATAGGTGTCGGGGTCGCCGGCCGGCTGGTGCGACGTCCACACCACGCGCGCGGACGTGGAGCGGTCGACATGGCGGTGCGCCAGCGTGGCGCCCGTCGCGGTCGAAATGATCTCGTAGTCGACGCCGACGTTCACGTCGCGGACGCGCGCGACGACCTCGATCGGAACGTCTTCCCACCGCTCCGTCCGATGGCCCTTCGCATCGGTCTCCACGACCTTTCGTGCCACAACGTTCTGAAAGACGTTCAGGCGGGTCGTGGATTGAACCTTGCCGATCGAGCCCCATACCACGCGTTCGGCGCCGGACTTCCGGCCGAGGCGGATCGCATCACGCCGGGAGAGGTCCTCCAGGTCGGCGAGACTGACCGAACGGTCGATCGCGTTCCCGCCCAACACGCGGGTGAACGTGGCCGCCGGCGGCAGCATGCTCTGCGCGAGCTGATCCCGCCACGCCTGGGAAAGCTGCACGCCGAACGCGGCGTCGACCGTGCGTGAGCGGAAGGGAACCACGGCGACGCGCGTCAGCGCCTTGGCCAGGGCGTCGTCGGCGCGCTCCGACACGTCGCGGTAGTCGCGCACGTACCGCGCGGCCTCCAGGTACTCGGCACACGCCTTTTTCGGGCGGCCCGATTCCGCCGCCTCTCCGCCACGCTGGTAGTGGATCCGGGCGGCGGTTTCGCGCAGCGTACGGTCTTCCTGCGGCCACGCCGCGCCGACCGGGATCGTTGCGTATTGGGCGGCGCCTGCGCGGAACTCCGCGAGTTCCAGCGCCTCCCCGGCGGCGTCCATGCTGTCCACCTCGGCCAGGGCGCGAATGCGCCGCTGCCACTCCTCGGCAATCGCGGCCCCCGCGGCCGTGGCGGCGTCGCGCGCCGCGGGATTGCCGGGTTCCTTGTCGAGCGCGCGGGTCGCCAAGCGCCAGGCGTCCCAGGCATTCCCCGCGGCGAGTTTCTCCTCGCTCTTCTGGGTGAGTTTGGAGGTGCTGGCGCATCCCACCGCGAACGCGGTGGCGAGCAACAGGATCGAAAGCTTACGGATCATGGTTGGATCCCCCTTTCACACAACCGGTATCGGCAGGCGTCGAGGGCATCCCAAGCCGCAGCGGCCCGGGCGGCTAGACGGTTGACGGGGCTCCAGGGCCGGGCCAGGATGGGGCGCGGTTCAGGCGCCGAGCGTCCGCGCGGCCACGACGGGATCCCCTAATCGGGAGCAAAGCAATGACATACAAACGAGCAATCGGGATGGCCGGAACGCTCCTGACGGTGGCGCTCGCGGCGGCAGGCGTCGCGGGGTGCGGCGGCGGAGAAACGACCGGAGGGCAGGCGCTCGCCAAGGCCGAGGCCGTCGACGTCACCTACTACTATCTGCCCGGCTGAGCGATCTGCGCGAAGGTGAAGTCCGCCGTGAGCGGGCTCGAGCAGGATTTCCCCGGCAAGGTGACCGCGCACAACGTCGACGCCACCGAGCCGGACGCCCGTTCGGCGATCAAGGACCTCGGGTTCCAGTCGCACGGACTGGTGGTGCGATCGGCGGATGGCGACGTGGTCTGGACGCAAGCGGACCACTCGGTTCGCATCGAGGACGTGCGCGGCGCCCTGCAACGAATCCTCGGAAGTTGATCCGCCTCTATCCCGTGGACGCCGGGCGTGCGGAGGCCGTGGCGGGCACGCCGGTCAGTCCCTCGAACATCGCGTCATCCAGGTCAAAGGCATTCCCTTGCCAGACGATGTAGTTCGAGACGACGACCGCCACCGAGGGATACCCGTTGAATTTGTAGAATTTGTTGAAGTCCCGCCCCTTGATGGCGATCGGAAACTCCACGTTCCATTCGCGGAGGAATTGCCAGACCTTTGGATAGTCGAGTTTGGCGCCGCGGCCGCTCGGCGACACACCGCCCACCACGCCGACCATTTGCAGCCCCCGCGGACCGTAGCGTTCGTAACGCTCCAGAATCGAAGGCATCGCCCGATGCGTGTAGGGGCACCACTGCGCGAGGAACAGGACGATCGTCGGCCTGCCATCGGCGGGATTGGCTGATCCCTGGAGCCACTGCTCCACGTCGAGCCGTTCAGGGACGCGCCGGTTGCCGTACAGGCTCGCGGCCTCCGGGAACTTCCCCTGGGCGATATAGGTCGCGGCGAGTTGTTGCGTGGCGTCGTTCTCCTCCGCCGGCGGCGCCGGGAGCAACGGATCGCGGCTCTCGATGACGCCACGACAGAGCTGTTCCGCCTCGGTGAATTCTCCCTTGGCCCTCGCGAACTGAGCCAGGTCGAGCTGACACCCCCGCGTGGACTGATGGCTGCTTCCCAGGATCTCGGCGTTGAGGTCGCGGGCGCGGCGCCCAAGCTGCATCGCCTCGTCGAGGTTTCCCTGATCGAACAGGGCGGATGCCAGACGCGTCATCGCCCGGATCGTCCCGGGGTCCCGTTCGCCTTTCTGCTCTCGCCTTGCTTCCAGAACCGCGCGGCAAAGCCGCACTCGCTCCGCCTGGTGGCCCTGGTCGCCGAGCAAGTCCGCGAGGCTGGAGACGGTTTCGAGCGTCTCGGGATGCCGCTCCCCCAGCGCCTCCCGACGCAGTTCGAGCGCCCGCTCCAGGTGCTCGCGCGCCGCCTTCATGTAGGTTTCGCTTCCACCGGCCTTTTCGAAATCGTTGAGGTAGACGTACGACTCGCTGAGCGCGGTTCGAACCGCCGCCTCGATCTCCGGATCATCGGGGAACGCTTCCCCTACTTTCTGGCTGTACCTGTCGAGTAGCGAGGAGATCCTGATCTCGCGGCCGATGTCCCAGTCGTTCGTCGACTGCACGAGATCGGTCACGAACCCGATGGCCGCGAGACTCCGGCGGGCTTGACGTTCCGCCTCCGCGCGCTGGGCCTCCGCCCGCACGTAGAGCGTCGTGCTCGTGATCGCTCCCGCGAGGAGCACGGCGAGGAGCGCCGCGGCTGATCCGACGAGCACCTTGTTGCGCCGGGCGAACGTCTTGATCTGGTACATCACCGTCGGCGGCCGGGCCGCGATGGGTTCGTGGTGCAGGAACCTTCGAAGGTCGGCGGCCAGTTCTCCGGCCGACTGGTACCGCCGCTCACGATCTTTGGCGAGCGCCTTGTGCGTGATCGTGGCCAGATCGCCCGCCAGCATGCGGCTCGTCGTGGAGAGGTTCGGCGGCCGTTCGTCCCGGATCCGCCGCGCCGCTTCCAATGGGGACGTGTCCTTCAATTCGTACGGAAGCCGGCCCGACAGCAGTTCGTACAGCACCACCCCCAGGGCGTAGACGTCGGAGCGGATGTCGATGTCGTGGGGGTCGGCCGAGACCTGCTCCGGGCTCATGTACTGGATCGTCCCCACCAGTTGCCCGTACTCGGTCTGGAGCGTCGCGAAGGCGAGATCCGAATCGGCGGCCCGCGCCACGCCGAAGTCGATGACCTTGGGCCGGCCCTCCGGCGAGACGATGATGTTGTCCGGCTTCAGGTCGCGGTGAATGATGCCCTTCTGATGTCCGTGGTGGACCGCGTCGCAAACGTGCGCGAAGAGATCGAGCCGCTCACGGATCGTCAGCCCCTTGTCCCGGGCGAACACGGTGATCGGCGACGCGTTGGCCACGTATTCCATCGCGAAGAAGGGCACGGGTCCGGATCCGTCGTCGTGGGTGCCGGCTTCGTACACTTCCGCGATGCCCGGGTGCTTCAGGCGGGCCAGGAGTTGCGACTCGAACTCGAATCGGCGGAGCGACTCGGCCGAGACGACGCCACGCTTCATCAGCTTGACCGCGACCGTGCGGCGCGGCTGCTCCTGGATGGCCTCGTACACCGTGCCCATGCCGCCCGACGCGATGACCCGGCGAATCAAATAGTGGCCGATTCGGGTCAGGTGGGGCCTGGGCTGCTCGGGGGTCCCGGAATCCGTCTGCGTCTCGTCGGACACGAAATCGCTCCTACGATTGGTGTGGCAGGGGCATCCGATCGGCCTCCGATCGTCTCCGGGGCCGCGCTTCAGAGACTACCAAACCCGGACAAAGTCCGCCAAAGCGCCTGCCCCCAGCCGGGATCGCCGGATTCAACTTCCAACCCCCGGCCGTGGCCCGGGACTCTTACAATGTCAGGGCCACTCGGCGTCCCCCCCGCCGTCGTCTGCCGCCGTCCATCGGCCACAAGTGGAATAACCAGAATTCGTTGCGGCGGCGATGCCGTCTCAAGGCGGCGTCCCCCGGGGTCTCCCGGAGCCGGCGGTGGAGCCGTGCGGGTAGCGCGAACAGGTGGCCGCAGAGTGCGGTAACCTTTTGGGAGGTCCGTTCGTACTCCTATTCAGATATCGGACCGCAGTCAGTGGGCAGACCTAGATGAGACTGGAGGCCGTCGAGCAATGAAGAAGAAACCAATCCTGATCGGCGCCGCCGTGGTGCTGGTGGTGGCCGTCGTCAGCGGCATGGCGTTGCGGGGCCGCGGAGACAAGACGCCCGAAGTCGAGGCAGGCAAGGTCGAACGGCGCAAGATCGTCCAGAAGGTCAGCGCGACCGGGAAGATCCAGCCCAAGACGCAGGTCGAGATCAGCGCCGACGTGAGCGCGAAGATCACGAAGATCGCCGTCGTCGAAGGGCAGCACGTCGATAAGGGCCAATTCTTGGTCGGCCTCGACCGCGAACGCTACGCGGCCGCCGTGGAGAGCGCCGAGGCGAGCGTCAGCTCCGAGCAGGCGAATGCCACCCTGGTTCGCGAGAACATGAACAAAGCCGAAAAGGAATATGGCCGATCCAAGGAGCTGCTTGCCGGGGGCCTGGAATCGCAGGCGGCCTACGAAGCGAAGCAGGCCGAGTATCAGGTCGAGGTGGCGCGCTACAAGTCCGCCCTCGATCGCGTGGAGCAGGCCAAGGCGGCCCTGAAGCAGGCGCGCGACGATCTCTCCAAGACGACGATCTATAGCCCCATGGCGGGGACGATCAGCGCCCTCAACAAGGAGGTGGGCGAGATCGCGCTCGGCTCCCAATTCCAAAAGGACGTCATTCTCATCGTTGCCGACCTCCGCGAGATGGAGGCCCAGGTGAACGTCGACGAGAACGACATCATCTCGATCGCGTTGGGTCAGGAGGCGGAGATCGAGGTGGACGCGATGCTCGACCAGAAGCTGTCGGGAACCGTCTACGAGATCTCGAACAGCGCCAACTCCGCCGGCACCGGCAGCGCGGAGCAGAAGACGGAATTCGAAATCAAGATCGCGATCAAGGATCCGCCGAAGACGCTGCGACCGGGCATGACGGCCAGCGCCGACGTCGTCACGAAAATCGAGGAAAACGCGCTCAGCGTGCCCATTCAGAGCGTCGCGGTGCGAACCGTGGATCAGCTCACGCGCAAGGGCGAGAAGCGCGAGGACGCCGAGAAGATCTACAAGGCGGACAAAGACGGCTTCGTGGAGATCGTCTTCTGCATCGAGGACGGAAAGGCGATCGCGAAGCAGGTGAAGAGCGGCATCCAGAGCGACGAGTACATCCAGATCGAGGAGGGCTTGCAGGAGGCGGATCAGGTCGTCACGGGCAGCTATCGTGCGATCTCCAAGGACCTCGACAACGGGGCGGCCGTCACCGTCAGCAAGAAGCCCAAGGGCAGGGGCAGAGGCCCTGCCGGCAACCAAACGAGCTAGCACGGGGAAACGGACCATGATCAAGCCGATGAATCGCCCCACGCTGTTGCTGCGCGACGTCGTCAAGACCTACCTCGTGGGCACGGAAACCGTGCGCGCCCTCGATGGCGTCTCGCTCGACATCGCCCGGAACGAGTACGTCGCCATCATGGGTCCGTCGGGCTCGGGGAAGTCGACGCTGATGAACGTCATCGGGTGCCTCGACGTGCCGACATCGGGCACGTACGAACTGGAGGGCGAGCGTGTCGCGGCGATGTCGCAGGCGCAATTGGCGGAGATACGCAATCGCCGGATCGGATTCGTCTTTCAGACGTTCAATCTCCTGGCGCGCGCCGACATTCTCCACAACGTCGAGCTGCCCCTCATCTACGGGGGCGTGGCGAGGCAGGAGCGCCGCCACCGGGCCGAGCAGGCGCTGGTGCGCGTCGGGCTGGCCGACCGGATGAAGCACAAGCCGAACGAACTGTCCGGCGGACAGCGTCAGCGCGTGGCGATCGCGCGGGCGCTCGTCTTCGAGCCGTCGATCATCCTCGCCGACGAACCGACCGGAAATCTGGATACCAAGACCGGCGACGAGATCATGGCCATGTTGGACGACCTGCACGACGGGGGACAGACGATCATCCTGGTCACGCACGAGGAGTACATCGCGGAGCACGCGCAGCGGACCATCCGGCTGCGTGACGGCGTGATCGAGAGCGATACCGGCGCGTACGCGGGCGCCGCGAGCCCGGCGTCCGAAACGGCGTCGGTCGGGGCCGGCGAGGTTCCGGGCGTGGCGGCGATGGCCGCGGGAGCGACCCCCGCATGAAGTGGAGGATCCCGCTCGACCTCCGCGAGTCCGTCGCGATCGCGATCGGCGCCATCCGCGCCAACAAGGCGCGCGGCACCCTGACGACCCTGGGGATCATCATCGGGATCGTCGCGGTCGTGCTGACCATGACCGCCGCGAACGGCCTCCGGAACAAGTTCCGCGAGAGTTTCTCGGCCGTGGGGTCGGACGTTCTCTACGTGTCGCGGATGCCCTGGGTCGTGATGAACGACTTCTTCACGTTCCGCAATCGCCCCAACATCGATCTGGACGAGGCGCAGCGGCTGGAGGTGCGGCTGCGTGGGCGGGCGATCGTCAATCCCTCCATGGACACGGGCCGGGACGTGAAGTTCTCCTCGGAGACCATGGAAGGCGTGCGCATCATCGGGACCACCGAGAAGCAGGCGGTGATCTCGAGCGCCCTGCCGGACAACGGACGCCATCTGATGGCGTTCGACGTCAATTCGCGTCGGAACGTCTGCGTGATCGGCTCCGATGTGAAGGACGGCCTGTTCGGCTCCGTCAACCCGATCAACAAGAAGATGAAGATCGGACGGACGACGTTCCGTGTGATCGGCGTCATGGAGAAGCAGGGCGGGAGCTTCATGGGCGGACCGAACTTCGACCGGCAGATCTACATCCCGATCACCTCGTTCGTGAAAGCGTTCGGGGGACGGCACCGCCGCGAGGACGTAAACATCGCGGTGAAGGCGCCATCGCAGGAAGCCATGTCGAATCTGGAGTACGAAGTGATCGGCGAAATGCGACAGATTCGAGGCCTGCGCCCCACCGAACCGGACAATTTCTCGATCAACAAACTCGACACGCTGGTCGGCACGTTCAACAACATGATGGGGGTCGTGCTCCTGGTGGGTCTGATCGTGACGAGCATCTCTCTCTTCGTCGGCGCGGTGGGGGTGATGAACATCATGTTCGTGTCGGTGACCGAGCGAACCCGCGAGATCGGCGTGCGCAAGGCGATCGGCGCCACGCAGCGGAGCATTCTCGCTCAATTCCTCTGCGAGTCGTCGGCCATCTGCCTGATGGGCGGCCTGATCGGGATCGTTCTCGCGACGATCCTCACGGCTGTGGTCAACGCGGCGGTCATGCCGGCGTCGGTATCGTGGCCGATCGTCTTCGTGGCGGTCGCCGTTTCGATCGGAGTGGGCATCGCCGCGGGTGTCGCGCCCGCGTACCGCGGCGCCAAACTCGATCCCATTGAGTCGCTGCGCTATGAATAGTCCCTTCGGCCCGGAGTGCACGCATGCGCGCCCCTGACACGTTCTTCATGTCCTTCGGTGCGATTCTCAGCAACAAGCTGCGGTCGGTGCTGACGCTGGTCGGCATCGTGGCCGGCGTGGCGTCGATCATCGCGGTGATGACGGCCATCTCCGTGGTGCAGGGGACCATGGAGAAGGAGATGAGCGTCCTGGGCGCCCAGACCTTCCAGGTCCAGAAGTGGCCGGCCGGCGGATTCAATTCCGATGCCGACCGCCGCCGCGCGATGCGCCGTCCCCCCATCACGCTTGAAAACGCCGCGGCGATCCGCGAACAGGTCGAGTCCGTCGATATCGTGGGGAGCGAGATCTGGGACTTCGGGCACACCGTCACGTACCGGGGCGAGTCGACGAATCCAAATCTCTCCATCGTCGGGGGCACCCCCGAATATCCGCCCAACAACACGCACTACATCGGGTTCGGGCGCAACATCTCCCCGATGGACGTGAAGAGCGGCCGAAAGGTCGCGGTCATCGGATTCGCCATCGCCCAGAAACTGTTTCCGTTCACCGATCCGATCGGCAAGGAAGTTCGGATGGATGGACGGAAATACGAAGTGATCGGCGTGTTCGACGAGAAGAAGTCGGCGTTCGGCGGCAATTTCGACAACTACGTGCTGATCCCCGTCTCGACCTTCCTGAACACCTACGGCTCAAGAGACCCTCGCGGATTCGAGCGGTCCGTGAACGTCACGGTGCACGCGAAGACCCCGGAGTTGATCGCGGACGCCATCGAAGAGACGCGCCAGGTCCTGCGACGGGAGCGAGGCGTCAAGGCGAATGAAGAGGACAATTTCGAATTCTTCAACAGCGAAAGCCTGATCACCCAATTCAATGAGATGAGCATGGGCGTCAAGATCGCCGCGTTCATCATCGGCATCATCGCCCTGATCGTGGCGGGCATCGGCATCATGAACATCATGCTGGTGGCCGTGACCGAACGGACCAAGGAAATCGGAATCCGGAAGGCGATCGGGGCCAAGCCCGCGACCATCATGCTGCAGTTCCTGCTGGAGGCGATCATCCTCTGCAACATCGGGGGCATCATCGGCGTCGCGGTCGGGTTTGGACTTGGGAATCTCGTCGCGGTCTTCACATCGTTCGCCGTCAGCGTCCCGATGGAGTGGGCGGTGATCGGGCTGGTGTTCTGCTCGGCGGTGGGGGTCTCCTTCGGCCTGCTTCCCGCCATTCGCGCATCGCAACTTCACCCCATCGACGCGCTGCGGTACGAATAGGCTCCACGGGCGGACGCCCTAGGCCCCGTCGCCGGACCGCGCTCCTCCCCCCTCCCCCCTCCGCCCCTTTGGCGGACGGATGCCCACGGGCCCCCGTATCCCCCCTGCCATGGTCCCTTGGGGGTGCTTGCCCTGAGCGGGGAATCCGCTAAGGTACTCGCCGGCAGCCCGCCCCCTCGGTTCGGGCGGGATCCACTTCATCCAAACTCATGGAGGCTCCGATGTCCGCGCGTGCGTCCGTCCTGTGTTCCGCCGTCGCCCTCGTCCTCGTGCTCGCCCTTCCCGCCCTTGCCACGGCCGGCCAATGGCCGCACGAACGCGATGGCATCCTACTCGGCTTCAGCCTCGGCGGCG
>QJVW01000124.1 GCA_003235575.1 Candidatus Eiseniibacteriota bacterium
CGCGGGCCGTGCGGTGACGACGGGCGTGTACTTCCTGAGCGTTCAGTCGGCGGGCACGAAGGCCGTCAGCAAGCTCCATCTGTTGAAGTAGTCGGGTCGCCCCCATCGGGGCGCACCCTTGGATGTGGAAACGGCGCGGGGGCGACTCCCCGCGCCGTTTCCTGTTACGCCAAGTCAGATCTTGAAGCCCAAACCACCGTGGGTTACAATAAGGTGTTACACGAAAAACCAAGCGGTCGGGCTCTAGGAGGCGACCCGACCCACGAGCCAGACACCATTGCCGATCCACCATCGAGAGGGCGCGTGACCTACGATTCTAGCCCGGACCGCGAGGCGACCCCTGCGGCCATCCGGCGACTGCTTCCCATTCCCGTGGCACCCCATCGGAGGCTTTCCATGCCCGTCGACTCCCCACTTCGTCGCATGGTCTCCGCCGCGATTCTCGTTGCCGGCCTGCTTCTCGGCGCGGCGACGTCCGTGGCGCAACCGGTCTGGTCATCCGATTTCAACATTTCGGACGGAGACGTCAACGAGACCTTCACGGGCCTCAACGGCCAGCGCTTCGCGTGCGTCGACGACAGCAACAACCTGTACATCGCCTTCTTCGACAACCGCAACAAATCCGGCAGCGACAACAATTTCGAAATCTACATGCGCCGCTTCATCTACAACTTCGGTTCTCCGCCGCCCATTCGCGTGACGAACGCGTACAACCCGTCGAAGTATCCCTCGATCGCCACGCTCAACTGGGGGAAGGACGACGAAGCAACGGCGCAGGACAGCGGGCGCGTCTACATCGTCTGGCAGGACGCCAGGCTCTTCTCCATACCGGGCGCGGGCGATCCCAAGTCGTACACGATCTTCTTCCGAACCTTCCAGTCGCGCGGGGGAGAAGGGTTCGGGCCCACCATCCAGGTTTCGCCGTACGATTCCCTCAACGCCGCCAGCAGTCCCGTGATCACAGTGGGTGATTCGTCACGCGTTTGGATGGCCTATCAGCGGTCGGACAACGGCAGCGGGAATTTCGAGATCTTTTACGCCGTGTACGACGCCGCGGCACGCGTCATGGGGCCCGAGCAGCAGCTGACCAGCGCGGCCGGCTTCTCCGGCTCGCCCTCCATCGCAGCGACGCGCGACGGGACCGTGCACATCGCGTGGGTCGACAACCGAATCGTCAGCCGGAATCAGATTTGGTACAAGAGTTTCGTCCCCGGAAGCGGCTGGACTGCCGACCAACAGATCGTCGTTTCGGCGGCCTCCGCGTCGGCGCCGTCGCTGACCGCGACGCGGAGCGGGCATCTCCATCTGGTCTGGGTGGACAATCGAGACGGCAACAACGAGATCTACTACAAGGAATACACTCCGGGGCTTGGGTGGGACCCCGCGGACGTGCGCCTCACGCTGAACGGGAGTTCGCAAACACAGCCGCAGGTCGATGCCGATCCCATGGACAACGTCTACGTCGTCTGGACCGACCAGCGGAACGGCTCGAGCAATCCGGACATCTACTACGCGGAGCGCAAGGACGGCATCTGGGGGGCGGAGACGCCGCTGGTATACGCCGCCACCGATCCGACCAACTCGGTTCAGCGGTTTCCGGGGATCACGCACGACGGCATCGCGCAACTCTACGTCACCTGGGAGGACGAGCGGCTCCCGGCGTCCATCGGCAAGAACAAGGACGTCTACTACAAGGTCGGCACGGGGATCGTGACGTCGGCCGAGGCGACCGGTCGCCCGATCGCTAGCCGACTTCTGCAAAACTATCCAAACCCCTTCAATCCCCGGACCAAGATCCGGTTCGAATTGAAACGCGACGCGCAGGCGCTTCTGCGCGTCTTCGACGCCCGGGGTCGCCTGGTTCGAACCCTTGTGGACAGCTACATGGCCGCGGGGACGCGGACGGTGGAGTGGGACGGACGGGACGACCGGGGTATGGGCCTTGCGTCGGGCGCCTACTTCCTTCGCCTGGAGGCCGGCGGGGACTTCGAGAGCAGAACCGTTACCTTGTTGAAATAAAACAACTTAGCGCGATCGCAAGTCTTGGGGCGGGTTTTCGGGGGAAGAACCCGCTTCTTGACCCCGATGGCGCAGGAATGATATACTCTCGCTTGCGTCGAACTCTATCGCCCGCGACGACTTAGCGCGTTGAAGCGGGCGGCCAACACTGGACCGAAAAAACAATCGTACGTGAGGCCATGACGAAAGCTCCCCTTATCGTCGTACGCCATAGCGTGAAGTCGACTCTGCGAGGCGCGCCCAACCGAGCGTAGCCTCGGTGATGCGTATCCTCGCTTTTTTGGGCACAGTCGAGGGATCCGTCGGAGTCGGGACCTCAAAGCAACTGTGATCTGACAACTCGAGAAGAAGAGAGGTCCCCTGCGTGCTCCCCAAGCGCCCTTCGTTTCCCATCCTGCTTTCGATTTTCTTCCTGGGCATTGCCGGTGCAAGCCCCGCCCTAGCGGTCGACAAGACGCCCGTCGTGCCGATGAGCGATCACTTCCAAGAGGAAGCGCCGCTCATCGACGTTCCCGGAAGGTTTTCCGTGGCGGCGGCGGAGACCACCATCCGCCACAAGGTGTTCTTCTCCGATCTCGATGGCTCCACGGCCGGGTGGGACGTCATCAACTTTCGCGCGGGCCAACCCGTCGCCTGGAACATCGTGAGCGGCGCCCATGCCTGCGTCGGATCCTCGTGGTGGATGGGGCAGACCGGGTTCACGTACGGAGACGGGTACGACAACAACTGGATTCAGAGCCTGACCACGAACGTCCCGATCGATCTGGCCGGAACGACCAACAACAAACTGAATTTCAAGATGCGACTGCAGACCGAGTACACATGGGATTGGGGCATCGTGCTGATCCGGGGATCGGGTTCCGCGCTGTGGGACACGCTGGCCACCTACACCGGTAATTTCGGCGCGTCCTGCGTGAATCAGTCGCTCAGCATTCCGGACTCGTTCACGACCGTGGCGCAGCCCGTGGCGATCCAATTCCTGTTCGGGTCCGACCTCACCATTTCGACCGCCGACGACAACGCCGCCCCGTACACGGGGTGGACGTTGGACGACATCGAGGTGAAGGCGCAGGGGAACCCGCCGGGAGGGGCGGTCCGGTTCTTCGACGACATGGAGTCCGGCTCGGCGAAATGGGTGACCTCGAGTCCGGATCCGGGATCGCTATGGCACGTGGAGAATTCGCCCACGACGTCGAATCCCGCATCCTGCTTCTTCCTGTCGACGGACGTCTTCGTGCCGTTCGACGGCTTTGGATTCGGCATCGTGCCGAACTATGCCGACGCCATGCTGACGACCCCCCCGATGAACATCGAGGGCGTGTTCAGCCCGGCGACCGCAACGACGGTGCTGAAGCTCCAATTCGACGACTGGGAGAATTTCCCGGCCGAGACGTTCCTCCGCTGGTCGCTATGGATTCGTGGATCCGACGACCAGGTCACCTGGACATCCTGGCACAATGCCACGGGGTTCTCGTACGAGGGCGGCAACCCGCAGTGCAAGGAAGTCGTCTCGGTCAATTTCAACCCGTACAACACGGTGCAGACCGGGATCCTGGCCGGCACGCCATGGATTCAGCTGGGATTCCGCTTGCGTGACGAGAAGGCGAGCGGGCAGGGCATCCTCGACGGATCGCCGCTTTCCATCGGGTACAACACCGAGGGGATCTACTTCGACAACGTCGGCGTGTTCTACGTCTACACGATCGCCGGGGCCGAGGCGATCGGCGGCGTTCCCGCCGGGAACAAGGTCGCGATTCGCCGCGCCTATCCGAATCCGTTCAATCCAAGCACCACGATCGAATTCAGCGTCCCGAAGCAGGGACCGGCCGTCGTGCGCATCGTCGATCTGCGGGGGAGACAGGTCGCGACGCTCGTGGACGGTTCCATGCCGGCGGGAGAGTACCGGGTCCGCTGGGATGGCCGCGACGGCTCCGGTCGCGACGTTTCGTCGGGGGTTTACTTCGCCATGATCCAGAGCGCGGGGGGGCGCGATGCCGTGCGCCTGACGCTGCTCAAGTAGTGAATGAGGTAGCAACGACGCCTACATAGGGAGAAGGGGGGTGATGATCCGAGGGGAGTCATCCGAAACCGAATCCAAGGATGAAGTACCGCAGCGGTGCCGCCCGTAACGGCGGCGATGTCTCGTGCCCGCTGCGGCCGGGTTCCGGATAGTCCGGAACGCCGAGCCGGGAACCACCCCGCTCCGGGGGCGTGTTCCAGGATCGATCGGTTCCATTCTGATTCACCGGAGGTTCAACCTGATGCTTAGACGAATTCTTGCGGCAGCCGTGTTTACCATGGCGATCGTTGGGTTCGCGGGCACGTCTCACGCGCAGTACATGTACCTCGACTCCAACGGAGACGGGGCGCATACGGCCGCCGACGTTCTGAATGCGAACGGCGTACCGACCAGCGTGACGGCGTATGTCACGACCCACCTAAATCGCGATGGCACCGACGCCCAATGTCTGGACGGCTTCAGTCTCGTGCCGGACGACATGACCATCAACTCGTACGTCTTTTCCTTGGCGGTCACTGGTGGTACTGCCACCGCGACCAATTTCGTGAATCTCCAAGGGACGATGGGCACCATTACCGTTCCGTTCAGTGGGGATTCCGGAACGTACATTGAAGCCGGACGAGGCGGCGCGACCGCCCTCCCGTTCGGGAACTACGCGCTCGCCACGTTCGACGTAACGGGCGTGTCGGGTACGCCGCAGCTCGACTACCAATTCCTGACCAACAACGGAGCAGACTTCACGAACTTCGGATCGACCTGCTTCGGTTCGGATTTCGACAATACCCTGAAGTACACGACCGACTGGACCGACGCGGACGGCCTCGGGCCGGCAGCGGTGGCCAACAACAATCCGGTTCTCTCGGCTCCGGCGACCGTGAACGCGAATGAAGGCGATCCGGTCAATATCCTCGCGACCGCGACGGATGCGGACGCCAGCGACGTTCTCACGATCGCCCAGACGGGCGCGCCGGGCTTCCTGTTGTTCTCGCACACGCCGAGCACCTCTCCGGCCAGCGCCACGCTGAGCGGCACGGCCGGCTTCAGCGATGCTGGCGTGTACAACATCAGCTGGACGGTCGACGACGGCGCCGGCGGTAGTGATGCCGCCTCGACGACGCTGACCATTGCCAACACGAACCGTCCTGTGGCCCTCGATCCTGTCGCCGACATCAATGTGGCGGAAGGCGCGGTGGGCTCGACGTCGTTGAACGCGACGGATCCCGATGGCGAAGCGATTACGCTGTCGGCCAGCATCCCGGCGTTCGCGACGTTGACGGACAACGGCAACGGCACGGGTTCGGTGGATGCCAGCCCTGGCTTCAGCGACGCGGGCAGCTACCCGTCGTCCGCGACGGCCACGTCGGCTGACCTCACGACCGACACCCAGAACTTCACGATCAACGTGTCGAACACCAACCGTCCCGTGGCCCTCGATCCTGTCGCCGACATCAACGTGGCGGAAGGCGCGCTGGGCTCGACGGCGTTGAACGCGACGGATCCCGACGGCGACGCGATTACGCTGTCGGCGGTTCTTCCGGCGTTCGCGACGTTGACGGACAACGGCAACGGCACGGGTTCGGTGGATGCCAGCCCTGGCTTCAGCGACGCGGGTATCTACCCGGCGTCCGCGACGGCCACGTCGGCTGACCTCACGACCGACACCCAGAACTTC
>QJVW01000117.1 GCA_003235575.1 Candidatus Eiseniibacteriota bacterium
GCTTGATCTTTCCGGTGCCGGTCCGCTTCAGTCGCTTCGCGGTGGCCCGGCTGGTCTTCATCTTCGGCATCGTCGCTCCCTACGGTTTGGACGGTTCCGGCTTCGCCTCGGACGGTTTCGGCTTCGCGGACTCCTGCTTTCCGGCGGAAGCCGCGGGCGTCGCCTTCGGCTTCACGGGCGCGGCCCGTGGAACCATGAGTAACACCATGTTCCGCCCTTCCATGCGCGCCGGATTCTCGATCTGTCCGATGTCCTCGAGATCCTTGACGGCCCTGGCCAGGAGGCGGCGACCCGAATCCTGGTGCGCCATCTCTCGTCCGCGGAAGGTGACGGTAAACTTGACTTTGTCGTGATGCAGCAGGAACTCGCGCGCGTGCCCGACCTTGAACTCGTAGTCGTGCGTCTCGATCTTGGGCCGCATCTTCACTTCCTTCAGCTGGCTCGTGTGCTGCTTGCGGCGCGCCTTCTGCTGCTTCTTGTTCTGCTCGTATTTGAATTTCCCGTAGTCCATGACCCGGCAAACCGGCGGCTTGGCGGTCGGCGAGACCTCGACAAGATCGAGATTGCGCTCCTGCGCGTACGCCAGGGCCTCCCGGATGGCCAGGATGCCGATTTGCTCTCCGTCGGGTCCGATGACGCGGACGGTGGGGATGCGAATGCGATCATTGACACGGACTTCCTGCTTTGAGGCGATAGCGGTGCCCTCCTCTGCGACATGGGAACCAACGTTGCACGGCGGGAGCTGGCTTTCCGGCGGGAGGACCGTCGCCCCAGAGGGAACGGGCCATGGCGCGACGAATCGGACGACGCGCTTCCAATCGGTAACCCCGGTAGCGTTGCGCCTCGGGGTGAGAAGCCTGCGGCTCCTGCTTTGGAACTAGATGGCGCGGATGTTACTGGCGCGCAGCGATTTCGGCAAGGATTTTCTGTGCGAACTGATCCAAGGGCATGGCCCCCTCGTCGCCGGCCTTCCGGCTTCGAACCGCGACCGCCCGCGCCTCCATCTCCTTGCGCCCCAACACCAACATGTACGGGATCTTCAGGAGTTCGGCGTCCCGGATCTTGGCTCCCATCTTCTCCTCGCGGAGGTCCGCCTCGACGCGGATCCCCTTCTCGAGGAAGAGTTCCTTGATCTCACGGGCGTAGGCCACCTGGTCGTCGGTGATGGTGATCAGCTGCACCTGCACCGGAGCCAGCCAAACGGGGAAATCGCCCCCGTAGTGCTCGATCAGGGTCGCGAAGAAGCGCTCCATCGACCCCAGCAGCGCGCGGTGGACCATGAACACGGGATGATCCTGGCCGTCGGATCCGACGTAGTTCACGTCGAACCGGCGCGGCAGGTTGAAATCAAACTGGATGGTGGAGCACTGCCACTCGCGGCCCAGCGCGTCCGCGATCTTCACGTCGATCTTCGGCCCGTAGAAGACGGCCTCTCCTTCGGCGCGGACGTACGGCAGTCCCGACTCCTGGACCACGCGCTCCAGCGCGCCCTCGGCCAGCGCCCATTCCTCGTCGGAGCCGAGATAGTCCTCTTTCTTGTTCGGGTCGCGCACCGACAGGTCGATGTTGAATTTCTTGAAGCCGAAGGTGTCGAGCATGTACCGCACGAAATCGAGCACGCCCCGGATCTCCCCCTCCACCTGATCGGGAGTGCAGAAGATGTGCGCGTCGTCCTGGGTGAATCCCCGAACCCGGGCCAGCCCGTGCAGGGTGCCCGATTTCTCGAAGCGGTAGACGGTGCCGAGTTCGCCGATCCGGACCGGAAGGTCACGGTACGACTGCTTCCGCCGCTTGTAGATCAACACGTGGAACGGGCAGTTCATCGGCTTCAGGACGTAGTCCTTCTCGTCCGCCTTGATGAAATACATCTTGTCCGCGTAGTGGTCGGTGTGTCCCGAACGCTTCCAGAGATCGACCTGCGCGATGTGCGGGGTCATGACCATGGTGTAGCCGCGGCGCAGGTGTTCTTCCTTCCAGAAGTCCTCGACGGTGCGGCGGATGGCGGTGCCGTTCGGATGCCAGAAGATCAACCCCCCGCCCGCTTCCTCGTGGATGCTGAAGAGATCGAGCGACTGCCCCAGCCGGCGGTGGTCCCGCAGCTTGGCCTGCTCGATGCGCTCGAGATGCTCGGCCAGCTGTTCCTTGGTCGGGAACGCGGTGCCGTAGATCCGCTGGAGCATCTGTCGGCTCGAATCGCCCCGCCAGTAGGCGCCCGCGACCGAGGTGAGCTTGAAGTGCTTCAGCATCTTGGTCTTCGGAACGTGCGGGCCGCGGCACAGATCGGTGAAGAAGGAGTGGGTGTAGGTGCTGACGGTCGGATCGGGCAGATCCTCGATGATCTCGACCTTGAACTTCTCGCCCAGTTCCTTGAAGTGCGCGATCGCCTCGTTCCGCTCCAGTTCACCGCGAACGAAGCGATGATCTTCCTTCGCGATCTCGCGCATCAGCTTCTCGACCGCGGCCAAGTCCTCCACCGAGATCGGACGCGAGACCTCGAAGTCGTAGTAGAAGCCGTCGTCGATGGCGGGGCCGATGGCGAACTTCGCCTCGGGAAAGATCTTCATCACGGCCGAGGCCATGAGATGCGCGGTGGAATGGCGAAGGACGGCCAGCCCGTCGGGAGTGTCGACGGTGACGAACTCCAGGGTCCCCGACTCGCGGAGCGGAGTGTGGAAGTCGACCACGCGCCCGTTCAGCCTGGCGGCGACGCCTTCCTTGAACCCCTGCGGGTAGGAACGCTTGAACACCTCGCCGAGGGTCGCGCCCTCCTCGGCCTCGAGGCGCTGCCCGGCGATGTCGAGGGTCATCATGGGAGACATCCTTAGCGTGTGGAAATGGTGGGCGGTAGAGGACTTGAACCTCTGACCCCCTGCATGTCAAGCAGGTACTCTAACCAGCTGAGCTAACCGCCCAATATGTCGTTCGTTGGAATCGAACAGACGGAGATTCTAGCCGAACCGCCGTGCAAGTCAAGGAGACGGCGGCGGCGAGCCGGTTTCCCCCCGGCCGGAGCCCGGCAGCACCTCGTACACCAGGGCGCCGTAGCTCTCGTGGACGCGTCGGAATCCGGGGATGACGGCCCCGGGCTCGGCGAACGGTCGGATCGCCGGCCGGTACGCCATCTCCGCCCCGGACACCAGCAGGTATCGAGCCCGCGCCCCGAGCGCGATGACGTGCAGCGAGTCGATGGAATCGAAGGCGGGCATCGGGATGAACCGGTACTTCGCCTCGAACGCGACGTGAGGCTTCCGGGCGATCAGGCCCTCGTCCGGCTCGTGCGGCGCGCTCCGGAGAAACCCGATCGCCGGCTGCAACTCGTGCGGACCAGCCGCGACCGACTCCGCCCAGCTCGGATCGGCCGTCCGTCCGTAGGCCCCGACCGCCAGCGGGATGAGGACCAGGAGCGCCACGAACGACCGCAGCGGGAAGGAGCGCTCGACCGTGGCGAGGGGCCGACCCAGGTAGCCCGAAACGATGGGCCAGGCCGCGAGCGCGAGGTAGTACGGAAGGAGCGGCAGGGAAAAGCGCGCTCCGTAGAAGACGGGCACCAGCGTCCCGAAGCAGAGCGCGCCGAACGCGAAGTACGCGCCGACGCGGCGCCCCGGACGGTCCTTCCAAAGCAGCACCGCCCCGGCCACCGCGAAGAGGCCCAGGGCGAGGGGCAGCAACTCCGACAGGTCTCCCTTCAGGTGACCAAAGACGTTCGAGACCATGACGCCCAGGAATTTGCCCGGGTCGAGCAGCACGACATCGGCCAGGGATCGGATCGACCGGGCTCCGTAGAAGAACTTCTCCCAGTTCCCCTCCCCGTAGACCGCGTACCCCACGTTCACGTAGTTCGAGTTCGTCAGCGCATTGCCGGTGTGAACGGCGTTCGTGATCAGCCAGGGCATCGCGCCGGCGACGAACCCGGCGGTCCACACGGCGGCGCGCCGCCACCGCTCGCGCCACGTACCATCGGGGACCCGGAAAACAAGGAAGAGCAGGAGCGCCCCCGGCCACAGGAAGAGCGCGTTGTAGCGCGTGGCGAACGCCCACCCGCCCAGCAGCCCCGACGCGACGACCGCGCGCCACCCCGGTGCCCCGCTTCGCAGCAGGAGCGCCACCGAGGCCAGCGTGATCGCCAGGAAGAACATGTCGGTCCCGACCTCGTACGTGTTCTGGAGGAAGACGAGGTTCGCGAGCAGGAAGCAGAGCCCGATCAGCGCGTGCGTGGGCCCGAACAGGCTGCGGTGGAGGCGGTAGAGGATCCAGGCCGCGCCGACGGCCGACAGGAGCGCGACGATCTGCCCCGCGCGAAAGATGTCGAAGCCCAGCAGCGAGACCAGCGCGACCACCACCGGGTATCCGAATCCCTTGGAGTCGTAATTCTCGATCGACACGATGCCGCGCAGGAGGTCGCGCGCCCCGGGGCCGTACTTCCAGTAGAAGTCGGTTTCGACGGCGTAGTTCCCCATCGTGTGCTGCGTGAGCGCCGTGATCGCCCAGTAAAGCCCGAAGACGGCGATGAGCGCGTAGGCGATCCATCGCGTCCAGCGCGTGCTCCCCCCGCGGGGCGCGTCCGCCGGCGGCGTGGGACGCGGTCGCTTCCTGCGCGCGGCGGAGCTCAAAGGGATCGCCCCACGGCGGCTGCGATCAGGCGGAGTTGCTCCGCCAGCGCGGTGAATTGTTCGGGGTAGAGCGACTGCGGCCCGTCGCAGATCGCGCGCTCCGGGTCGTAGTGGACCTCGATCAGGAGTCCGTCGGCGCCGGCGGCCACCGCCGCGCGCGCGAGGGGGACGACCTTGTCGCGGACGCCCGCGGCGTGGCTGGGATCGACGATCACCGGCAGGTGGCTGATCGCCTTCGCCACGGCCACGGCGTTCAGGTCGAGTGTGTTTCGCGTGTAGGTCTCATAGGCGCGAATGCCCCGCTCGCACACCAGGACGCGGTCGTTGCCGCCGGACATCACGTACTCGGCCGCCATCAGCCACTCGTCGACCGTCGCGGAGAGGCCGCGCTTCACCAGCACGGCGCGGTCCACCGTTCCCAGGTCTCGTAGCAGGGAGAAATTCTGCATGTTTCGCGCGCCCACCTGAAAGATGTCGACGTACGGCGCCATCATCGCGATCTGACTTCGGTCCATGATCTCGCTGATCACGAGAAGACCGTGCGCGTCGGCGACGCGGCGAAGCAGCTTCAGTCCCTCCTCGCCCAGCCCCTGAAACGAGTAGGGGGACGTGCGCGGCTTGAACGCGCCGCCGCGCATCACGCGGCCCCCCGCCGCGCGCACCGACTGCGCGGTGCGCACCAGTTGCTCCTCCGACTCGATGGTGCACGGGCCGGCCATCAACACCACGTCATCGCCGCCGAAGGCCACGCCGCCGACCGTGACGATGCTGGAGCGCTGCCGGAACGAGCGGCTGGCGAGCTTGAAGGGCTCCGGGATGTGCGCCGCGGCGGCCACGCCCGGTAGGGCGCGAATGTCCGCGAGGGACGGCATGGTTCCCTCGCCCACCGCGGCGAGGACGACGGGAGCCGTATCGGGCGCCGCCACGAGCTGAAATCCCGCCGCGCGCAGACGCGCCTCCACGGCGCGTCGCTGGTCCGGCGTGACATCGTCGCGGAGGGTGATGACCATCGTTGGTTCAGCGCGGCGAGGGCCC
>QJVW01000083.1 GCA_003235575.1 Candidatus Eiseniibacteriota bacterium
CGATATCCCGGCCATCGTTCGTTCGCGCGTTCGCTCCAGTCTGGAGGATTTCCTCGCCCGGCAGGAGGTGCCCTTGAATCGGATCCGCCACTTCGCGGCGCACCCCGGGGGACTCAAGGTGCTCGATGCGTACCGGGAGACGCTTGGCTTGTCCGAGGACTCGGTTCGCCACGCGCGCGCCGTGCTTCGCGAATATGGGAACATGTCCGCCCCGACCTGCCTCTTCGTTCTCGATCGAATGCTCGAAAACGAGGAGTTCCTTTCCGGGGACTACGGGATCGTCACCGCGCTGGGACCCGGCTTCGCCGTCGAGTACGTGCTTCTCCGGGCGGCTACCGTGTGATGGACGCGGGGACCGGTCCGGCGCTGGCAGCGGCGATCGCGGCGCTGGCGACGAGCCGGCTCCTCGAGCTGCGTCGCTCCCGCGCGAACGAGCGCTTGCTCCGCGCGCGCGGTGGACGCCCCGTCGCGGGGGACGTCTTTCCGGCGTTCGTGGCGCTCCACGTCGCCTTCTTCCTGGCCATCCCCGCAGAGGTGTGGCTGATGGGCGCCTCGCCGCCGCCGTCGTGGCCGCTCTGGCTCGTCCTTTGGGTGATGGGGGAGGGTCTGCGGCTCGCGTCGGTACGCGCGCTGGGCGACCGCTGGACGGTCCGCGTGTTCGTCATCCCCGGAGAGGCGAGGTGCCGGCGCGGTCCCTACCGGCTGTTCGCACACCCGAACTACGTGGGCGTGATGCTCGAACTGGCCGCGGTGCCGCTACTCTTCGGTGCATGGCGCACGGCGCTGATCGGCTCGGCCGTGAATCTGGTGCTCCTCGGGATCCGCGTGCGGCGTGAGGAGGGGGCATTGGAAGCCGCCGAACGGGAGGTTTCCTCGGCGGCCGAGGCGCGGTAGACTCGCGCCTCCATGCTCGCCGCGATCGATTTGGAAGGAGTCCTGGCCCCCGAAATCTGGCCCTACCTGGGGGATCACTTCTCCATACCCGAACTCCATCTCACGACGCGCGATTCCGACGATTTCGACGGTCTGATGAAGACGCGCGTCGATGCAATGAATCGGGCCGGCTTGACCCTGGCCGACTTGCAGGCGGTGGCCCACCTGGTGCAGCCCTACCTCGGGGCGCCGGAATTCCTGAAACGGGTTCGCCAGTACTGCCAGGTGATGATCATTTCGGACACGTTCCACGAATTCGCCACGCCCCTGATGGAGCGACTGGGAGGCGTGAACCTATTCGCCAATCGCTTCGTCGTCGACGAGCGGGGCCACATCTCGGGGTGGGAACTGCGCATTCGCGGCAGGAAGTCGATGGTAGTGCAGGGTATGAAGCAGGCGGGGTTCAAGATCATCGGGATGGGGGACAGCCTGAACGACCTGACGCTGCTCCAGACGGCGGATTATCCGATCCTCTATCGGCCGGTTCAGCGGTTGCGCGAGGAGGTTCCGAACGCCCCCGTGGTCGAGGGGCTGGATGAGGCGCTCGCGGCCTTCCTGGCCATCTTCAAGCGAAACGGAAGCTTCGCCTAAGACATTGGAATAAAGCGCGTTGCAGTTCCCCGACCGTCCCCTCGCCCCGTCCGCCGCCGTTGACGGGCCGCGGTCCCGACTGGTAAGGTTCATCGGCTGATACCGAATCTATCGCCGCGCGGGGCCGACCCCTCGCGGCTTTCTCTTGGAGGTGGCGGTACCATGTCGTGCAGGGTCATTGTCGGCGCCCAGTGGGGCGATGAGGGCAAAGGAAAGATCGTCGACCTCCTGAGCGAGGAGGCGGATGTGGTCGCCCGCTACCAGGGCGGGCCCAACGCCGGGCACACGGTCTGCTTCGGCGGCCAAACGTTCATCCTCCACTTGATCCCCTCGGGCATCCTGCGGCCGCGCACGCGCTGCTACATCGGCAACGGGGTCGTGCTCGATCCGGAGGCGCTTCGCACCGAGCGCGAGGCGGTGGAGAAGGGCGGCATCGACGTCACGGGGCGCCTCTTCGTCTCCGGCTCGGCCCACGTGATCCTCCCTGATCACAAAGTCATCGAGAAGGCGAGCGAGTCGGGGGCCGTACCGATCGGAACCACGGGACGGGGCATCGGGCCGGCCTATACGGACAAGGCGGGCCGGGTGGGCATGCGCGTCGTCGACATGCTCGATCCCGCCGTCCGGGAAGCGCGGTTGCGCGCCCTTCGCGAGCGGACCCTCCGGTTGGTGGGGGAGCGCGCCGCCGTCGCGCCGATCGAAGACGTGCTGGCGCGCGCGGAACGGGACGCGGAGATGCTCCGGCCGCTGGTCGTGAACGTCTCTCTGGAGATCAACGATGCGCTCACCGCCGGGAAGCGGGTGCTCCTCGAGGGAGCGCAGGGAACGCACCTCGACCTCGATCACGGCACCTACCCCTACGTGACCTCCTCCAGCGCCGCCGCGGGCGGCGCGTGCACGGGGGTCGGCGTCGGGCCGACGCGGATCCAGGAAGTCATCGGCGTCGCCAAAGCGTACGCCACGCGCGTGGGCCACGGACCGTTTCCGTCCGAGCTGTCCGGCGCGATGGCGGACCGGCTTCGCGAGGAGGGCCGGGAGTACGGGGCCACGACGGGGCGGCCTCGCCGCTGCGGCTGGTTCGACGCCGTGGCGCTGCGCCATGCCGCGCGCGTGAACGGACTCACGTCGCTGGTCATCACCAAACTCGACGTGCTCGACAGCCTCGACGAGGTGAGCGCGGTCGTCGCCTACACGGTGGGACCGAACGGGCGCCGTCTCACCGAGATGCCCGAGTCCTTGACCGATCTGGAGGCCGTGACGCCCGAGGTGGAGACCTTCCGGGGATGGAAGAAGTCGACCACGGCGGCGCGCCACTGGGAAGATCTGCCGCCGGAAGCGCGCCACTACCTGGACCGCCTCGAAGCAATGATCGGCGTGCCGATCCGGCTCGTTTCCGTCGGGTCTGGCCGCGACGAAAACGTCGTCCGGCAGGCGGCCCGGCGCCCGGCGCCGACCGCGGGACGGTAACGCGGTAGCGCCAGCGCGACGCGACGTGACGGTCGACGAAGCGGATCGCCACCGGTTCCTGATCCCCGAAGAGGCGGCGGCCATCCGCGCGCGCTTCGGAACCCCCTGCTACGTCTACGACCGCGGTACGCTGGAAGCGGCGGCCCGTCGGGCCCTCGCCTTTCCGAACGCCTTCGGCCTCACCGTCCGCTACGCCATGAAGGCGAATTCGTGCGCCGCCGTGCTGAGGATCTTCCGCGACCTCGAACTGCACCTCGACGCCTCCAGCGACCATGAGGTGGAGCGCGCGCTGCGCGCCGGATTCGCTCCCGAGCGTATCGCGCTCACGTCGCAGGCCCCTTCGCGGCGGCTGGAGGAGTTCATCCCCCGCGGCGTTCGGTACACCGCCTGCTCCCTCCTGCAGCTGGAACGATTCGGTGCGGCGTTTCCCGGGCAGGGTCTGACCATTCGCGTCAATCCCGGCCTCGGCAGCGGCGCCATGAATCGCGTGAACACCGGGGGACCCGCCTCGAGTTTCGGGATCTGGCACGAATACCTGGAGGAGGCCCGGGCGATCGCGCTCAAGCATCGACTGTCGATCCATGGGCTGCACACGCATATCGGCTCCGGGAGCGACCCGGCCGTCTGGACGAGGGTCGCCGACCTCGTGCTTGGTCTCGCGGAGTCGTTGCCCACGGTATCGGTCGTCAGCCTCGGCGGAGGTTTCAAGGTGGCGCGCATGCCGGGCGAGACCGAGACCGACCTGACGGTCGTCGGCGAGGCGGTGCGCGCGGCCTTCGTGGCATTTCAGGAGCGGACCAACCGGTCGCTCCACATGGAGATCGAACCGGGTTCGTACCTGGTCGCGAACGCCGGCGCCATCGTGGCCACGTGCCTCGACGTCGTCGACACCGGGGCCGACGGATACACGTTCGCCAAACTCGACGCGGGCATGACCGAAATTCTCAGACCCTCGCTCTACGGCGCCCAGCACCCGATCGACGTCCTGGCCGAGGGGCGGGCGCGCGCATCGGTCGTCTTCGTGGGTCCCACCTGCGAGACAGGGGACATCCTCACGCCTGCCCCGGGCGATTCCGAGGCGTTGGCCCCGCGCGACGTGCCGCGCCCGGAGCCGGGCGACCTCGTTCTGATCGGCGGCGCCGGGGCCTACTGCGCGTCGATGGCCGCGGTGGGATACAACTCGTACCCGGCCGCGCCGGAGGTCATGCGCGACGGACCGGGCGACTACTACGAGGCCAGGAGTAGGCAGGATCTCGGGAGCGCTCTGGCGAACGAGAGCGGGCCGGCGTAGCCCTCGGCGTCCAGGCGGCGGTCCGCGCTTGCCAGTAACTTGTTGTCGGACATAACGTTGAAATCGTCTCCCCCGACCCTCGACAGCCACCCCCTCTACCTGCTATAAACCGAAGGTTTGCAGGGGGTTTTTCGCGTTTGAACGGGAGATGAAGCGTCTGGCACCCCCCCAGGCGGCCAACCCCACGGACAGCACTAGCTCGAAGTGAGGTAGACATGACGTTCAGCAGCAAATTCAGGCGACGTGGCGTGGCGGCGGCGGTGTTTCTCGTGGCGTTCCTTGCCGTTACCGCGACTTCGTTTGCGCCAGCCTTGCACGCCCAAGACGCGCCCGCTGTCGATGGCGCCGCTTCCGTTGCGGAGACGGCGGTGGATCACGGCACGGCCGCCGCGGGTGCCGCCAACCATCACGGCGGCGAGGCAAATCTCAAGCTCCCCGATCTCGGCTCGGTATCCTTTGCCGGTGGGGTGGACGGCCACTCGCTCCTCCTCTTCGGGCTCGTCATTTGCGTCATGGGCCTTCTCTTCGGGTTCGTGACCTATGGCCAGCTCAAGAACCTGCCGGTCCACAAGGCGATGCTGGAGATCTCGGAGCTGATCTACGAGACGTGCAAGACCTACCTCCTCCAGCAGGGAAAATTCCTGGTCGTGCTCTGGGCCTTCATCGGCGCCATCGTGCTCGTCTACTTCGGCTGGCTGGCCGTGGCCGGCGTGGACGAAGCGGGGAACGTCATTCGCGGCTTCCCGGCGTTCAAGGTGGGCGTGATCCTCTTCTTCAGCCTCGTCGGCATGGCGGGCTCCTACGCGGTGGCGTGGTTCGGCATCCGGATCAACACCTTCGCCAATTCGCGCACGGCCTTCGCCGCGCTCAAGGGCAAGCCGTACCCCTGCTACGCGATTCCGCTCAAGGCGGGCATGAGCATCGGCATGGCGCTCATCTCGGTCGAGCTGCTGATCATGCTCATCATCCTCCTCTTCATTCCCGGCGACATGGCGGGCCCCTGTTTCATCGGATTCGCGATCGGGGAATCGCTCGGCGCCGCGGTGCTCCGAATCGCCGGCGGCATCTTCACGAAGATCGCCGACATCGGCGCCGATCTGATGAAGATCGTGTTCAAGATCAAGGAGGACGACGCGCGGAATCCGGGCGTGATCGCGGACTGCACGGGCGACAACGCCGGAGACTCGGTGGGACCGTCGGCCGACGGCTTCGAGACCTATGGCGTCACGGGCGTCGCGCTCATCGTCTTCATTCTCCTCGCCGTCACCAATACGGCGGTGCAGGTGCAGCTCCTCGTCTGGATCTTCGCGATGCGCGTCATGATGATCGTGGCGTCGGGCGCGTCGTACCTGATG
>QJVW01000056.1 GCA_003235575.1 Candidatus Eiseniibacteriota bacterium
GCGCTGGGGGCGCTTCGCGCGGATCCCCCCGACATCGTGCTCTTCGTCGACGCCGATCAGAGCGACGACCCCGACGACGCGCCGGCGATCCTGGCTCCATTGCTGACACGACGTGCCGCGCTCGTGATCGGTTCGCGCGTGCTCGGCGTGGCGGAGCCCGGCGCGCTGGCCCCCGCTCAGCGATTCGGGAACTGGCTCGCCGCGGGGCTTCTGCGGCGCTTCTACGGCGTGGCAGCCACGGATCTGGGCCCGTTCCGCGCCATTCGGTGGGACGCGCTCGAATCGCTCGGCATGCGCGACCGCGATTTCGGATGGACCGTGGAGATGCAGGTAAAGGCCGCCCGCCGCGGACTGGCGACGCTGGACGTTCCGGTCCGCTACCGCCGCCGCGTGGGACGATCGAAGATCTCCGGCACCGTGCGGGGGACCATCCTCGCGGGGGTGAAGATTCTCGGGACCATCGCCCTCGACCTGTTGCGGCACGGGCCCGTGCGCACGGGCCGGAAATCGCGCCCGGAGGGGCGCGCGCCTTGACCCCGGCGCATCCCCCGGGGTACGCTTTCCGCACCTTGCGCGCCCTCTATCGTTTCGTTCTCGTCGCCGTTACGTTTGGACTCCTCCTGGTGGAGGCGGCTTCGGCCTATACGCCGCCGCCGCTCCTCCGGACGAAGCTCAACCTGCAGCCGGCCCGGGCCTGCAAGAACTGCCACGTCGACATCACCGAGCAGTGGGCGCGGTCGGGGCATGCGAACGCCGACCGAGGCAAGAACCAGCTCTTCGGCCGCATGTACTTCTACTCGCTCAAGCAGACGCGGGGCGAGACCTTGATCGCCTGCGGCCCCTGCCACGAGACCACCTCGTTCGTGAATCAGGACTTCGAGGGACTCAAAGAGGTCTCCGCCGAGGGCGTCGCATGCGCCTTCTGCCACGCCATCGACGCCCCGTCCGACCAGGGAACCCCGGCCGTGTCGCTCGACGTCGATCACTACTCCGGCACCATTCGCAACCCGATCACGACGCCGTCGCACCTGTCGAAGTACTCCGCCTTCCTCAAGACCTCGGAGTACTGCGGCGCGTGCCACAAGTACTCGAACCAGCACGGCGTGCCGATCAGCGACACCTACGGCGAGTGGAAGAACTCGACGTACGCGAAGCGCGGGGTGACCTGCCAGGACTGCCACATGCCGGGCGTGGCGGGTCGAAACGCCACCGACGGGCCCGTGCGTCCGCGGGTCGCGAATCACGCGTTCAGCAGCGCCGCGCTCGCCGCGGCGCGCCCGAACGCCGCTACCCTGAAGCTTCGCGCCACGCGCCGTGGGGATTCCCTGCGGGTGTACGCGACGGTGCGCAACGCGGGGTGGGGGCATTCGCTCCCCACAGGGAACGACCAGAACATCGCGCTGCTGCGCCTTCGCGTGAAGAGCGCCGAAGGGGAGATCCTCTGGGAGAACGATCCGTTCGCGGAGTGGGACGTGGCGACTTTCGGCCTCACGCTCGCCGACGAACTCGGACAGGGTCCCGCCGACACGTGGAACGCCACCCAAATCGTCGCCGATCGCCGCATCAAGGCGGGTCAGTCCGCGGAGGTTCGGTTCGACGCGCCCGCGGGGGCGGAGAAGGGCCCCGTGACGCTCGAGGCCCAGTTCCTTCTGCGCCGGGCGCGGCCCGAGACCGTGCGGCTCTACGGACTCTCGGCGGAGTACGATGCCGAGCGGGTCCTCGCCGAAGCCACGCTGAGCGTTCCCTAGGCCGGGATCGAGAGGGTGTTCGCCGAGGATCTCCTCCGCGAGGTGCGCCGAGCGGGGTATACCCCCGGGTCCCTTCTCGCGTACGGGCGCGCGATCGCTTCGCGCGTGACGCGCCGGCTGCCGCTCCACGCCGAGCTCGTCCGATCGATCGCCGCGACCTCGATGCTCCTCTTCGCCGCGCAGTTCGCCGGCGCGCTGACGTTCTCGGCGACCATCGGGCGAAGCGCCGGCGTTTCCTATCTCCTCTCCTCGAGCCTCGTCCTTCTCGCCGCGACGTTCTGGCTCCTGGCGCACGTCG
Organism: Candidatus Eiseniibacteriota bacterium; assembly: GCA_003235575.1. GTDB lineage: Bacteria > Eisenbacteria > RBG-16-71-46 > SZUA-252 > SZUA-252 > SZUA-252. The sequence goes on from QJVW01000056.1 coordinate 2,047, forward strand.
GGATCGCGCTGGAGCGCGACGGCGGCCACGCGCTCCGGCGCGTGCCGTTCCCGGTGACGCTTACCGTTCTTCGTCTCGTGTCGATCCCGGCCATCCTGCTCCTGATCCAGCACCACGCCTGGGCCGCGGCCACGTGGCTCTTCGTCGCCAGCGCGATGACGGACGTCCTGGACGGCGTGCTGGCGCGCGCGCTCGGCCAGGAGAGCCGCCTCGGAAAGGTCCTGGATCCGCTCGCCGACATCGTCTTCAACTCTTCGGTGTTCGTGGCGCTGGCGTTCGCTGGCGTGCTGCCCTGGTGGGTCACGGGGCTCTTCCTGACCCGCTACGCCATGCTCGTAGGAGGCACCTGCTATCTCTACGTGTTCCACGGGCCGGTACACATTGAGCCGACGGTCTTCGGAAAGATCACCGGGGTCGTGACCACGGCGGTGGTCGGGCTGCTGCTGCTCGGGCTCGCGGTATGGACCGAATCGGTGCGACACCAGTTTCACGAGGTCTTCATCGTCGGGCTCGCGGCGCTCTCCGTCGCGACCATCATCCAAGTCGTCTTCATCGGACTTGGAAACAAGAAGGCGGCCGCCGCCGCGCCCGAAGTAGAGCGCTCGGAAAAGGTCGTCGGCGACGTCCGCTACCCCCGGCGGTAATCCGGCCGGTCCCGCGCCGCCAAGCGAAAAGTAGGCCACCCCCCGGGCGACCGTCCGTCGCCCATTGCATCTTGCACGACAGCCCCGCCCGCCCCCTAGGCCCCCGGAACTAGCGGCGGCTACTGCGCTTGTAAGATCGCCCGCCTCACCCGCTTGCAGGCCGCCCCTCGATTGGCCGCACGCAGCCACATGGCACATCTCTTGCGGTTTCCATTCCCGGATAACTCCATGGGAAACAACGGTCCTTCCGCGGCCGATACCCAAGTTACCGAGACCATGACCTCCACGACCGATTTCATCTTCTTCATGGCGCGCTGTCGGCGCCTCCGACGGAGCTCGCTCGCCTCGCTGGCGGCGTTCGTGTTCCTGTCGCAGGCGTGGACCGGCGCCGCCATGGCGGCGCCGGGCTCCGGAACGGTGTCCCTCGCGCCGTCGGCTCCCGTCGCTGCGGGCGCGGCGGGCTCGTGGACGTTCGTCTACACGGCCGCCGAGTCGTTCCATCCAAGCAACGGCGGCGTCGTGGAGATCGAGATTCCCGTGGACTGGACTCCGCCCACGACCACGCCGGGTCAGCCGGGAGAGGTGACGGTCACAAGCCCGCATCTGGCCGGCATCGCCATCGTGGGCGGCCGGACGATTCAACTCCTGCTCGGCGCCGGCGCGGCCGCGAAGGTTACTCCCGGCGATAGCGTGGCCGTGATCTACGGCGGCGCCGGCCCCGCCGCGGCGACCCCGCCCACGACCGCGCCGACGACGTCCATCTTCGACGTTCGGTCGGATCCGAACACCGGCGACGGCGCGACGCCCGTCACACTCGCCGCCGGTTCGCCCTCGCTCCAGGTCGTACCCGGACCCGTCGCGGAACTCCGCATCGAGGACGGCGCCGGCGTGGCGGTCGGCGCCTTCACGCGCTCCGCCGACGAGGACACGACCACCCTGCACCTCTCGGCCTACGACGCCTTCGGAAACGCGCTCGGTCCGGTTTCCGGAACGTGGAGCGTCGGCGGTGGCATCGGCACGGCGGCGCCGACCATCGGGGCCTCGACGATCCTCACGCTCACGACCGTCGGGTCCGGGAGAGTGACAGCGGCCTACGCCTCGCTCGTCGATTCCACGGGCGCGATCACCGTCACGCCGGGCGCCTACGCCGCCCTGGGCGCGTCGCTCGCCGCGGCGGGAACCGCCGGCGCGGGTCTTTCCCTCGACGCCGAGGCGCACGACGCGGACGGCAACCGGATCACGTCGGGTCCCGGATCCGGGGCCCTGCTTCGCGTGCTGGCCTTTACGGACAGCGCGGGCTCGGCGTCCGCGGATCCCGATCTCGTGGCCGACACCGTGGCGCTGGGGACGGGCGCCTTCGCCGGCTCGATCGTCGCGAGGCGCGCGGGTTCCTACTGGATCGGCCTGCGCGACGAAAGCACCGGTTATGAATCGGCGCGGTCGCCGGTCGCGGTGGCGGCGGATGTCCCGCACCATCTCGTGCTCGGTCCGTCCCCGCTGGCGCTGGTGGCGGGAACGCCCGGCACGCTCACCGTGGAGGTTCACGACCAGTACGAGAATCCCTCGCCGCTCGCGGCGAACGAGACGTTGGCGCTTTGGAGCAACCGGCCGGCCGGATCGTTTCAGGATCTGGCGGGGAACCCGATCTTCGACGTGACGGTGCCGTCCGGCTCCTACGCCGCGTCGTTCCGATTCCGCGACACGGAGACCACGGCGTCGCCGGGCACCGTGCGCGCCATCGACACCGGCTTCACCGCGCCCTTCCTCGGCGTGGGCGAGGTCGCGGTCACGACGGCGCCGGCCGCCCCCGCGGGCGTCGTGGCGCTGGCGGCGACGCCCGACACGCTGGAAGCCGACGGTGCCGCCACGGTCGCGGTGGTTTCGGACGTCGTGCGGGACGCCTTCGGCAACGCCGTTCCGGCCGGGGAGCCCTTCACGGTCGTGGGAACGCTCGTGACGCCGCTGGCCGACGCCGACGGCGGAACGCCCGGCGTCCAGTGGTTCACCGACGGCGCCGGCGTCGTGTCGGGAAGCGTCGGGGTCGGCGTCACGCGCGGCGCCGGCAGCGTCTCGATCGCGTCGGGGAACGGCAGCGCCTCCGGCGCCGTCGCGCTGATGCTTCGCGCGGGGCCGCCCTCGGGCGCCATCGGGCTCACGGCGACGCCCGACACCCTGGTGGCCGACGGTTCCTCCACGGCGCTTCTCTCGGCCTCGGGCCTGGCGGACGCCAACGGCAACCCGATCGAGGACGGCGAACGGTTCACCGTAGCCACGGATCTCGGCGCGATCACGACACCCGACGCCGACGGCGCGACGCCGGGAATTCAGATCGAGTCGTCGGGCGCCGCCCTCTCCTTCACGGTCGGGGCGGCGACCGCGACCGGCGCCGCGACGGTGACGGCCGTTTCGACGCGGGGAAGCGCCGCCGGCGTTCAGACGGTCACGTTTCGCCCGGGCGGTGTCGATGCGTCGCAATCGAGCGTCGTCGCGACGTCGCCCGCGACGGTGGGCGCGACCGGGAGCGTTGTCACGGTGACGCTCCGCGACCCGAACGGAAACACGGTCGCGGGAACGCCCGCCGACTCGATCGCGCTCCTCGTCACCGGCGTGCCGGCAACATCGGCGCCGCTGGCCGGAGCGACCGACGCGGCCGGAGCCATCGACTTCCGCGTGACCAGCACGGTGGCGGGGAGCGCGTCGGTGACCGTCACGGCACGGGGCGCCGTCCTCGCCGATCAACCCGCGATCGATTTCCAGCCCGGCGCGCTCGACCACTACACCGCGACGGGCCCGGTGCCGCCTCTCGTGGCCGGTCGGCTCGACACGCTGCGCGTGACGGCGCGCGACGCCTTCGACAATCCCGTGCCCGCGGCCGCGGGCTCCCGGTTGAGTGTCCGCGTCGTGGCGGGGATCGCGGCCGTGCCCGACACGGTCACGTTCTTCGCCGCCGCCGCGGACATTCCCTTCACGCCGATCGCCGCCAGCAGCCTGACGCTGTTGGCACGGGAGGTGGCGCCCACGCTGCGCAGCGTGACGTACGGTCCGGTGGCGGTTCTACCCGCCGGCCCGTACGCCATCGACTCGCTCTACGTAGCCTCGCCGACCGTCTCCGCCGGCGATTCCACGCTCATCGCCGTATGGGTCGATGATGCCTACGGGAACATCCAGCCCGGAGCGACCGTCGCCGCGTCGGTTCTCACCGGCAGCGGCACCATCACGCCCGCCGTCGCGACCACCGACGGGGCCGGCCGCGCCGCGTTCCAGTTGCACGGCGGCGCGTCGACGGGCCCGCTCACCGTTCGCGCGATCCTTCCGGACAGTCCGGCGCCCGATTCCATTCGCGCGGTCTCGACGACGGTCCAGGTCGTGCCCGCGGCCGCCGCGACGATCCAGATCACGAACGGCACCGGCGGCATCGTCGCGGGCGGCCTCTTGAACGTGAACCTGACGCTGCGCGACGCGTTCGGAAACGTCGCGATCGGCGCGACACCCTCCGTGTGGCTGCGGACGAACACGGCGGCGCCGTCGGCGGACAATATCCGATGGAGCACCACCGCCGGCGCGGCCGGCTCGCTCGCGGACAGCGCCGGCAGCGACGGGGCGCGCTATCAGTTCGTCGCAGCGGACTCCGGCACCGCCACCCTGGCCGTGCGCGACACGCTCGCCGAGACGATTCGACTTCGCGTCGACGGTCCCGGCCTGCCGCTCGCGGAGACCGCGCCCATCGTGATTCAGCCCGGACCGCCCGGCGCGCTCGCGATCGTTTCCGGAAACGGCCAGACGGGTATCGCCGCCGACACCCTCGCGTCGCCGCTTCGCGTCCGCGCGCGCGACGCCTACGGCAACCCGACGCCCGGCGCGGTCGTCCGCTTCGCGGTGACGGCGGGCGGAGGCTCGATCGACGCCATCGCGGGCGGCGGAGCGGACACCGATGCGGTTGCGGACGCCTCCGGCGCGGCCACGTGCGACATCTGGCGCCTCGGCACCGCGGCCGGATCGGGCAACAACGCGGTTCGCGCGGCGCTGGTCGCGACGCCGTCCGTGTTCGTGCCGTTCATCGCATCGGCGTCGCCCGGCCCGCTGGCCGCGCTGACGCTGGCGCCCGCCGCGCTCTCCCTCGAGCCGGCGCAGACGGCCACCGTCACGGCCACGGCCCTCGACGCCTACGGCAATCCGGTTCCGGGCGCGCCGCTGACGCTCTACCTCGCGGGCCCCGCGTTCGGATCGCTTCAGTCCGTGGGGGGCGCGACGACGGGCGGGCCGGGATCGCAGAGCGGGACGACCGGCGCCCTCGGCACGCTGGCTGTTCGCTATCTCGCGCCGTCCACGGCGCCCGCGGTCGATTCGATCTACGTCGGCGGCCTCTCCGTCGGTCCGGTCGGCATCCGCGTCGCCGTGAACGCGGGAGCCACCGCGTCGCTGCGGATCACGGCCGATTCGCTTTCCTGGACCGCAGGCGCGCCGGTGCGGGTCCGGGTGGTTCCGCTCGATGCGCAGGGGAACGTGGTGATCGGCGACGGCGCGGACGCCCTCATGCGCAGCGTGGCCGGCGTCTCCTTCGCGCCCGTATCCGGGCCGCTTGCCTCGGGCGCGTTCCAGACCTTCGCCACGGCGACCGTCGCCGGCACGATCGACTCGATCGGCGCCGATCGGTCCGGCGCGCCGGGGGTGGGCGGCGCCGCCGGGCCGGTGACGGTTCGACCGGCGAATCCGTCGGGCGTGATCGCCGTCGGCGCCACGCGGACCACTCTGACCGCCGACGGCCGGAGCGTCGCGACGGTGACGTTCGGGCCGGTGCGCGACGCCTACGGGAACGTCGCCGCCGCCGGGACCACGCTTCTCGCGAGCACGACCGCCGGCGTGCTCGCCGCCACGTCGCTCGCCACCGACGCCGCGGGCTTCGCGTCGACCGTCTTGATTGCGCCGACCACGGCGGGAAGCGGGACGGTCGATGTCGCCTCCTCGCCCGCGGGCGCCGCCGGCTCCCTTGGGTTCACGTTCCTCGCCCCGCCGTCCTTGGCGGCCGCGGCCGCCTCGCTGTCGCCGACGGTCGTCGCGCCCGGCGGAGCGGCGGCGTTCCAGGTGGACGTCACCAACGGCGGCGCGGCGCCGCTCACGCTCGGCGGCGGCACGCAGCTGTCGTTCGGCCCCTCCGGCGCCCTGGTGACGGCCGGCCTCGCGTCCGCTCCCGTCGTCGTTCCCGCCTCGCAGAGCGTGACCCTCGCCTTCGCGTCGGCGTCCCTGCCGACGTCGCTGCCGCCGGGCACGTACGCGCCGACGCTACGCGCCGTCGGCACCGACGCGACCGGCGAGGCGTTCGACTTCTACCCGTCCCTGGCCGGCGCGGCGGTCCACGTCGCCGGCGTGCGCGTCGCGGCGGTCGGCGCGGCTCCCGATCCGGCGCCGCTGGGCTACGCCGATCTCCAGCTCACGTTCACGGTCGAGAATCTCGCCGCCGCGGCCGCCACGATCGAATCGGGCAGCGTCGCCTTCTCGATCGGCACGTTTGCGGTGAACAACGTCACGCCGACGCTGCCGGTCGCGCTCCCCGCGCTCGGCACGCAGTCCCTGGTGGTATCGGTCCGCGTGCCGAGCGCGGGAATCGCCGACGGCGCGTCGGTCGACGCCGCGCTCACGGCGGGCGTGCGATACGGCGCGGTCAGCGTCTCGGGGACGAACGCGTCGCCCCTCTCGTTCCGCGTCGTCTCGGGCGCCGCCATCACGCCGGTCGCCGGCGCGACGACCCCGGCGCGGCTCCTCAGGCTCCGGACGTTCGCGCCCACCGTCCGCGTCCGAAACGACGGCACGGCGGACGTCACGCTCCTGCGCGGGCCGACCGAGCTGGTCCTGGGGCACGCCGGCGGCGACACGCTGCGCGCGACCCTGCGGGCGAATCAGGTGGTTTCGGGCGGCGGGCAGGTCGACCTCGCGTTCGACTCGCTCTCGGTGCCGGGCTCCGTCGCGACCGGTTTCTACGGCGTCACCCTCGTCCTTCGCGGCACGGAGTCGGGGCAGCCGTTCGCGGCCGATCTCGCGGGGTCGCCCCCGGTGATGGAAGTGCTCGATCCGGCGATCCTCTCGGTGACGTCGCTCGCCCCCGATACCGTCAGCGCCGGACAGAGCCGTCCCGTCCGGGTGATGGTGTCGAACGCCGGCGGCGTCGCCTATCAGGCGAACCTCGGCACGACGCTTCGCCTGGACGCGCCGGTTTCGCGCACGTTGACGATCACGGCGGCGGGAACGGTCCCCGCCGGGGGTTCCGCCGCGTTCGACTTCGCTCCGGCGCCGCTGGGTGCGCCGGGCTCGCCCGGCGCCGCCGCCGCCACGCTGGAGGCGCGCGGCACCGAGGACGGCCGCGCCCGTGACGAGAGCGTGGCGGCGGGGACCCTGCACGCCCGTCCGCCCGCGTCGCTGACCTACGTGGCCGGTTCCACGTCGCCCGATACGGTGCGCGCGGGGCTCTCGCTGGCGATGACCGTCGCGATCCGGAACGACGGCGGATCGCCGCTCTCGATCGATCCCGCCGCGACCCGGCTCGTGATCAGCGACGGCGTGGAATCCGCGATCGCTCTGGGATCCGGGGCGCCCTTCACGCTGGGGGCCGGCGGCCAGGCGGTGCTCGCGTTTCCCACCGTCGATTTCCCGCCGGCCCTCGCCAGCCAGGCGTATCCCGTGACGCTGGTCGTGAACGCGGTGGAGTGGGGCCTGGCCGAGAGCCTGTCGGTCGCGTCCCCTCCGGGCGAACTCCGCGTCGTGGAGCCCGCGCCGGCGGTGCAGGTGCGATCCCTCGACGTCGGGGCCCCGACGCAGACCGCGGTGGGCGCCGGCGTGCTGCGGATTTGGGGCCTGGAGATCGACCCGCTCCTCCCCGCGGGGGGGGCCGCGTCCACGCGCCTCGAGAGCATCGCCCTGACCGTCCTCGTCGACGGGGCGCCGACGGCGACGCCTGGCGCGGCCGTCGCCACGGTGGAACTCCGCGACGCGTCCGGCACGCTCCTGGCCCAGGCGAGTCCCGCCGCGGCGAACCCGGTGCCGCTCGCCTTCACGCCGCCCGTCGATCTCTCCGGCGGCGCCTTCGCGTGCTACGTCGACGTCACCCTGAACGCCGGGTTCGACGCCGCCGATGTCGGGATGCGGCTGGCGAACGCCGGGGATGTCGTCGCGCGCGACGACCTGACCGGCGCGGTGGTGCCGATCACCGCGACCGGCGGACTCCCGTTCGCCCCGATCGACTCCCGGCGCGTGACGCTCTTCGCGAAGGCGCACGGCTATCCCAATCCGTTCCGCGCCGGCCGGGAATCGGTGCTCCTGTCGTACCGCCTGGCCGCCGACGCCGCGGTCCGCGTTCGCATCGCGACGCTCTTCGGCGAGCTGGTCCGGGAACTCTCGTTCCCGGCGGGGACGGCCGGCGGCGCCCGCGGTCTGAACGAGGTGCCGTGGGACGGACGAAACGGCGCGGGCGCTCTCGTCATGCCCGGCGTCTACGTCGCGCGGATCGAAGGCGGCGGCGTGGGCGACCGCATCAAGATCGGGGTGCGCCGATGACCGCGCGCCGTCGGCTCCTTCCGCTCATCGCGGCCTTCGCCCTCGCCGGGATGCCGGCCGCGCTGGCCCCGTCCCAGGCGTCCGCCCAGAGCGCCGGCGCGACGAATCTTCTGGCGGCCCCCGGTTCCTGGCCCACCACCGGCGCGGCCAGCGGGTTCACGGCTCTTGGCCTCGACGCCAGCGCGATCTACTGGAACCCGGCGGGCCTCGCCATGCAGGACGAGCGCACGGTCCTTCTCCAGCACGGCCTCCTTCCCAACGCGGTCGACTGGGACCTGGCGGCGGTCGCCTATCCGCTCCCGGGGCTGGGCGCCGTGGGGATCGGCGTCGCCCGTATCGGCACCTCGGGCCTCGAGGCCTACGACGCGAACAACGTGTCCCTCGGAACGCTCGGGTTCCGCGAGACCGCCCTCGGCGCCAGCGTGTCGCGCCGGGTCATGGGATCGCTCCACGCCGGCGCGACGTTCAAGGTCGTCAGCCAGTCCTTGGGCGACCTCTCCGCCGCCGCTCCCGGCATCGATCTCGGCGCCGTCTACCGGCCGGACCGCTTCCGGGGCGCGCAGGTCGGCGTGTCGGTGCAAAACGTCGTCGCGGGGGCGCTCGACCTGGGCGGGGCGAGCACGCCGCTGGCGCGCTCGTTCCGCCTGGGCGTCGCGGGTCCGGAGTGGCGCGTTTCCACGCGGGGCGCGCTGCGCGCGGTGGCCGACCTGGCGCGCGAGGGGGATGCGGGCACGAAGCCGCGTCTCGGCGTCGAGTTCACGCGGCCCGGCCTCGGCGCGATTCGCGCGGGGCTCCAAAACGGGCGTCCGGTGCTGGGACTCGGCGTGAACTACCGGCGCTACGGGATCGACCTCACGCTCCTCCAGGGCGACGAGGGCGCCACCCAGCAGTTCGCCATCCGCCTTGGATGGGGTGAACGGGTCAGCGAGTACGAAGAGCGGCGCCAGGCGCAGTACCAGCGGGCGGCCGAGGAGTCGCTGCGGGTGCGGAACGCCGCCGCGTTCGCCGACGACAAGGCCCGCGCCGAGCGGGCCGCGACCAGCGGCGACTGGGAGGACGCGCTCGTCCTCTACGAACTGCTCCACCGCGCCCGACCCGACGAGCCGGTCTGGGCCGCGAAGGTGCGGGAAGCGCGCGCCGCGATCACGGCCGAGGCCGCAAAGAACGTGGAGCGTGAGGGGGCGCGGCGCTCGGGCGAGGCGCTCCTCCTGGCGGTGCGTGACGCGATCGCGCGCGACGATATCGAAGAAGCGTCCGGCCTGGCGCGCGCGCTGACCGCGAACGGCGCGGGGGCGCCCGCCGAGAGTGTGGAGGCGCTCGGGGCCGAGGTGGCGGCGCTTCGCGCCCGTCTCGTGAGCCGCGCCCTTTCGCGCGCCGACTCGCTGCGTGCGGCGGGCCGCGTGCTGGCGGCCGTCGACGAAGCCGCTCGGGCGCTCCGGCTCGCGCCCGAGGAGCCGCGCGCCGTCGCCCTCTGGGCGGAACTCGAGGGCGCGCTCGGCAAGACCGTCGTCGAGGCGAAAACCCTGAACCGCCGGCTCGACGCGCTGGGCGCCGTGAACCAGGCTGCGCGCGCCTTCGCCGAGGGCCGCTACGCCGATGCCGCCCGTTCGATCGACCGCGCCCTCGCCCTCGATGCGCAGAGCGTGGAGGCGAAGGCGTGGCGCGAGCGCATCGCGCGCCGCATGGCCGCGCCGAAGACCGATCTCGACGTTCGCACCAAGCAGCTCTACATCAAGGGCATGGAAGCGTTCACCGCCGGGGACTACCGCGCGGCGCTCCAATACTGGGAACAGATCCTGGTTCTCGATCCTCTGAACGAGAGCGCGCGACGGAACGTGCTCGAAGCGCGCGAGCGCATGAAGGCGGCGGCCCAGCGATGAACCTGCTCCGGATCGGCAGCCGGCTTCAGCCGACGCGGCGCTTCCACCTGCGGGTGGAGGGCGAAGAACGTCACCTGGTCGAGATCCGCGACTTCGTCCAGCAGGCCGGCGAGCGGCTCCTGATCCCGAACAAGATTCTCGCGAACACCAAGCTGGCGGTGGACGAGGCGTGCACGAACATCGTGAAGCACGGCTACAAGGGCTCCTCCGGCGAGATCGACATCACGATCACGGGAAACGGGCGCGAGTTCTCGATCGAGATTCGCGACACCGGCGGCAGCTTCGACCTGCGGAACGTCAAGAGCCCCGACCTCAAGATGTACGTCGAAACACGGCGCAAGGGCGGTCTCGGCGTCTTCCTGATGAACCAGCTGATGGACGAGGTGCGCTACGCCGGCGGCCGCGAGGGCAACACGTTGTCGATGTCGAAGAAGCTGGGCCGCGGTGTTCGGCGCCGGAAGAAAGGGAAGGCGCCGCGCCGGTCGCTGCGGTTCACCTACACGGTCCGCGCCTTCGGCGCGATCACGTTCCTGGTCGCGGTCGGCTTCGGCCTGATTCACATGCAGCAAATGCGGACCATCGACGAGGAAATCGTGGCGCTGGCCCGCGGCGGCGCGCACACGCTGGCGGCGCCGGCCCTGGCGGCGCTGTCCCGGCCGGAGCCGATGTCGATCGACCAGACGCTCCTCAACCAGGCCGTCCTCGCCATGCGCAACGCGCATACGGAGTACCAGACGCTGCGCGTGCTCGACACCAAGGGCCGGGTCTGGGGCTCGGACCAGTTCGGGGAGCTCTTCACGCGACGCACCCTTCCCGACATCGCGGTCCGGCAGGGCGCGCCGGTGTCCGACGGGCGGATCCGCACCCTGTACGAGCCGGTGATGCCGGCGGGCGTGCGCGGCGCGGCGACGCCGCCCCGCGCGGTCGGCTGGATCGAGATCGGGCTTCGCGAGGGGGCGATCCGGGAGCGGCTGGCCCGCGCGCGCACGGACCTCGCGGTGATCGCGCTCTTCACGCTCGTCCTCGGGTTCGCGGCATCCACGCTCCTGATCCAGATCTTCGTGAAGCCGATCCAGGCGCTGTCGGACACCGTCCGGGCGATCGGCGAGGGGACCATGGTGGCCGACATCGGCTCCTCGGGGAACGAGGAGATCGACGACATCGCGCGCGCCTTCAACGAGGTCACCGCCCAGTTCCGCGCGGCGCAGGGAAATCTCATGGAGCAGGACCGCATGCAGCGCGAAATGCAGGTGGCTCAGGAAATTCAGCAGACGCTCCTGCCGCGCACCGTGCCCGAGCTGGAGGGTTTCGACATCGGCTACCTCTACCGGGCGGCGAAGGAGGTCGGCGGCGACTACTTCGACTTCCTGCACGTGGACGACCGGACCGAGGGCGTGGTCGTCGCGGACGTTTCCGGAAAGGGCGTTCCCGGCTCGCTGGTCATGACCATGATCCGCACCGCGCTCCGGATGGAGGCCCGCGGAAACCGCTCGGCGTCCGACGTCATGGCGAAGATGAACGCCTTCGTGACCGAGGACATGAAGAAGGGAATGTTCGTCACCATGTTCTACGTGGTGCTCGACTCGGTCAATCGAAGCGTGTCGTACGCCAGCGCCGGCCACAATCCGATGATCCTGTACCGGGCGCAATCGGAGACCACCTACTTCCTGAAGCCCAAGGGAATCCCCGTCGGCATCAACACGCCCGACCAGGAGCTGTTCCGCAAGACGATCAGCGTCGAAAAGCTGCGCCTGCGCCAGGACGACATGCTGGTCATCTACACCGACGGCATCACCGAGGCGATGAATCACAGCCGCGAACAGTTCGGCGAGGCCCGGCTCCTGGCCGCGATCAAGCGGTACGGGCACCTGGAGGCGCAGCAGTTCGCGGACCGGCTGAACGCCGAGATCATGGAGTTCACCGGAGGGGCGCCGCAGAACGACGACATCACCCTCGTGGCGGTCAAGGAGCGCGTGGAGATCGAGTCCCGGATGGCGGAGAAGCGGCTGGAACTGATCCGGCTGGTGGAGGAGGAAGGCGTTCCCATCGGCGAAGCCTGCGCTCGCTTGAAGCTCTCCCCGTCCAGCTACGCGCGGCTGAAGCGGCTTCAGGAATCGACGGCGAACGGCGAGGCGCCGGCCCCCAAGCGCGCGCTCCGATTCGCGCGGGCGAGCCTCGAGGAGGAGGGCGCCATCCTGGAAGTCGTGCGAAACGAGCCCCTGCACGGAGCCAAGAAGATCCTGGACGCCTTGCGCGCCGCAAACCGTTGCAGGGATGAGCTTTCCGAGCGCGGGGTTTACGACGTCCTGAGGCGCCACGGGCTCAATACCCGGGAAAAAAGACTCCAGATGGTCCAGAACGGGACCGATAACCGTATGGCGAGGCTGGCGGATGCTCTGCACGAGGCCTCACCAGCCAAGCCCAACGATTCCGAAGGAGGGGGAGCATGAAGGGGATCGACGTCTACGTCGAAGAGGCCGCCCAGAACCGCGGCGTATCGGTGCTGCGTGTGTCGGGGTACGTGGATACCACGACCAGCCCCGATCTCGAGCGGCGCCTTCAGGCGCTCCTGCGCGAGAAGCGCTACCACGTCGTCGTCGACCTCTCGAAGGTCGAGTACATCTCGAGCGCGGGCTGGGGCATCTTCATCAGCGAGATCCGGGAGATCCGCGAACAGGGCGGAGACCTCAAGCTGTCGGGCATGATTCCCGACGTGCGCGAGGTGTTCGACCTTCTCGAGTTCGAGAACATCCTCCAGTCGTATCCCGACGCGGAGCTGGCGGTCGCGTCGTTCGGTCCCATCGTTCCGGCCAACGCGCCCGCCGGCTCCTCGTCTGGTTCGTCGGCGCCGGCTCGGCCGACCCCGGCCGCGCCGCAGCGAAGCGAAACCGTGCTGACCGACGAGGACCTCGTGCGCGAAGTCGCGCGCAAGCACCCCGAATACGGCCTCATGCGGATTCAAAAGGAGCTGCGTCGCGCGGAGAACGGCGGCCGCGACCTGAACCCGGTCCAGCTCTACGTCCTGCTCAGGAAGCTCGAGCTCGACACCCGGGAGCGCCGCGTCGCGCTGGCGAAGCGCGCGACGGGAAGCGACCAGGGAGCGCCGACCGGACGCTGACGCGGTGCGCGAATCGCGCGCGAACCGGAGGCGCGCGAAACCGCTTGACCCGACTGTGGGGAGCCCGTACCGTTTTCGTACGGCTCCCCACGATGCATTTTCCCCCGCGACATGCCGGCTCGGACCCTTCCCCGTGACGATCGGACCGCTCCGCCTTCGGACCCCATGACACTCTCGATCGACTTGTCGCCGACCTGGATCGCGTTTCTGCTGGTGGCCGCCGCCATCGGCGTGGCCGCCTGGGCCTACGGAACACGCTACGAAGTGCTTTCCGCGCGCCGTCGCGGCCTCCTCCTGAGCTTCCGTCTTCTGGCGCTCCTGGGGCTCTTGCTCGCCGCGTTCGCGCCCGTGCTCTCCGTGCCCGTGAGCGGGAAGGAACGAAATCGTCTGCTCGTCCTGGTGGACCACTCGGGCAGCATGGAGGTTCGCGACGCGTCCGGGGGTCGGACACGCCGTGAATCCGCCGACAGCGCCGCGGTGGCGCTGGCGGAGGCGCTGGGCGATCGCTACGACGTCCGCACGGCTGCCTTCGGCTCGGCGCTGGGGCCGTTCGCCCACGGGGGCGCCGCGCCCGCGGCCCCGCGCTCCGTGGGCGGCGGGGAGACCGCGATCGGCGACGCGCTGCGCACGGCGATGGCCCGGAACGACGCCGACTCGGTCGCCGCCGTCTTGGTCCTGAGCGACGGCATCGTGAATCGCGGCGAGGATCCCGAGCGCGCGCTGGGCGGCGCCGTGCCGGCGTTCGCGCTGTGGGCGGGGAAGACCGCGGACCCGCCGTCGGTGAGCGTCGCCGGGGTGGACGTGCCGCCGGACGCGGTGGTGGGGCGCACGGCGCCGATCACCGTCGCGCTGCGGCAGGGGTCGAGAGCCGCGGGCGGCGGGACCGTTCGATTGCTGGAAGACGGCGTGGAGCGGGCGCGCGCCCGCTACGCGCTATCGGGTCCGGGCGCCACGACGCAGCTATCGCTGCCGTACACGGCGTCCGCTCCCGGGGTTCATTTCCTCGAGGTCGCGGTGGACAGCGTTCCCGGCGATCCGCTGCGCGACAACAAACGCCGGCTCGTGGCCGTGCACGCGCGCGCCTCCAGCCGGAAACTCGTCGTCCTGGCTTCCCGTTGGGACTGGGACACGCGCTCGCTGATGCGCGGCGCCACGGAGGACACGACGTGGAGCGTCGCGCGCGTGTCCCCCGGCGCCGGCGGCGACGTCGTCTCCTCCGGGCGCGCCCAGTCGCTGGAGTCGCTCTTGGCCGGCGCCTCCGCCGTCGCGGTCCGGTACGACGCCCGAACGATCTCTCCGGAACGCGCGGCGGCGCTTCGCCGCTACGTCGAGCGTGGCGGCGGCGTGCTCTTCTGGATCGAGCCGGGCGGATCGCCGCCCTCGGACGCCACGTGGCAGCGCCTGCTGGGCCTTGCCTGGAGGCACTGGGGGAACGATCCGGGCGTCACCGCCACCGTCGAGTTGGCGCCGGCGGGCCGGACGCACGAGGTGGCCCTCCTCGGCGGCGACGCCGCCAGCGCCGCCGCGGCGTGGTCGGCGATGCCGCCCGTCGCGCCGACCCTCGCGCTGGGATTCGGCCCCGCGCTCCAGCCGCTGCTCGACGGCCGGATCGGCCAGGAACGCGTGCCGCTTCTTCTCGCGGGCCGCGTCGGAAACGGACGCGTCGCGGTGCTGAACGCCGCGGGCACGTACCGCTGGGGGCTGACCGCCGCGGGCCTGAGCGCCGGCGGCGTCGAAGGCGCGTTCTTCGGCGGGCTCTGCCGCTGGCTGGAGGCCGCGGACGAGGACCGACCGATTCGCATCGAGGCGCCGGACGTGAGCGCGGAGGGCGCGGGCGTCCCGATCCGTCTTGTCGCCTCCCGGAGCGTCCCCGGCGCGACGGCGACCGTTTCGGCGCGCCCCGAAGGGGGCGGAGCACCGGTGGACGCGCGGCTCGACGCCAGCGGCGACGGCGCCTTCACCGGAACCCTGGGCCTTCCGCCGGGCGTTCACCGCGTGACCGCGCAGCTGACCCGCGCGGGCCGCGTGGTCGGTCGCGACAGCGTCCGCGTCGCGGTAGGGGCCGGCGGCCTCGAATTCGAGCTGCTGGCGGCCGAGCCCGCCGGATTGCGACGCCTCGCGGAGAGTTCGGGCGGTCTGGCGGCGCCGCTGGAGCAGCCCGACGCCGTTTTGGAACGCCTTCGCAATCCCGACGCCGCGGCCACGCGCCTTGCGGAGATCGATCTCTTCCACAATCCGTTTCTGCTCGCGCTCCTGATCGTGGCGCTCACCGCGGAGTGGATCTTGCGCAAGCGATACCACCTCCTCTAGCGCCGCCCCCGACGAACCCGCGCCGGCCCCGACCCGGCCATCCGCCGTTCCACGCTTCCCCCTTCGCCTCCCCAGTTCGGGAGGAAAGCCGTGCATCGTTCGCTGCTTCTTCGGACCCGCGTCCCCGCGGGCCCCCGTTCGGCCGCCGCCGCGTGCGTCGTCGCCGTCGCGCTCCTCGGGCCACAAGCGCCCGCCGCCCTCTTGATGAACGAAGTGCTGTACGACCCCGAAGGGGAGGACGGAGGCGCCGAGTTCGTCGAGCTCTGGAACTCCGGCGACGCGCCGGTCTCCTTGGAATCGATCACGGTGGAAGCGGGCGACGGAGCGCGCCCCGGGGTCTGGACCGTGATCTTCATCGGGTCGAGCGCCGACAGCGCGCCGCCCGGCGCGACGTATCTCATCGCGGGAGCGCGCCTGACGGGGTCGATTCAGAACGGCCCCGACGCCATCCGCCTCGCCAGGGCAGGCGCGACGATCGACCTCCTGGGATGGGGCGCGCTCGCCGATCCCGGGTTCTACGAGGGCGCGCCCGCGCCCGACGTCGCGAGCGGGACGAGCCTGGCGCGTCGCCTCGACGGGGTCGACACCGATCGAAACGACGCGGATTGGGAAGCGGTGCCGTCGCCGACGCCTGGTGCGCCGAATCACCCCGCGTTTGGGATCAGGCTCGCGGGCGCCGTCGCACTCGATCCCGAGGTCGTGTGGCCGGGCGCGCCGGGATCGGCCTGGCGCGTCTCGGTTCGCGCGCGCGCGATCGCCGACGGCGCGCCGGACGGCGGGTGGATCGATGTCGCCGGAGGAGGCGGGAGCGCGCTCGCGCCCGGCGAGACGACGGCGTGGAGCGCCGCGTTCGTTCCGGCGATCGGTCCGGGCGGATTCGAGGTCGAACTGGTGGCGACGCTCGCGGCCGGCAGCGCCGGAGCCGCCGGTGACACGACCTGCGCCCGGGGCCGCGTCGGGGTCGGCCCGATCGCAATCAACGAGATCGCGTATCACGACGCGGGCGCCGGCGAGTGGGTGGAACTGACGGCGCGGGAGGACGTGCCGTCGTGGGCGGAGTACGCGCTGGGCGACGCCGGCGGATCCGTTCGCCGGTTGCGGATCCTTGCCGGAAGCGGCGGCGCGCGCGCCGGCTCCTTTCACGTCGTCGCGTCCGATCCCACACGCCTCCTGGCGCGCTTCGCGCTTCCCGAGAGCCTCGTCCTCGGCGTGGAGGGAGGATGGCTGGCGCTCAACGATGCCGCGCCGTCGGGGAGCGGCGCCGGCGGAGCACGAACCGACGTCGCGCGCCTCGTCGACGCGCGGGGCGTCCCGTCGGACGCGGCGCCGTACGCTTCGACGTGGAGCCTTCGCGGGGGAACGCTCGAACGGATTTCCCCGCGGCTTCCCAGCGCCTCCGCGGCGACCTGGACCGAGTGCGTGGCGCGCGAGGGGGGCACGCCTGGGACGCGGAATTCGATCGCGGCGCCGGATCTGGACCGCCCCGACGCCCTTCCTCTGCTGGCGATGCCGTCGCGCGTCCTGCGACGGGACGTCGCGGGCGCAGGGGCGCTGGTCGTCGAAGTGGGGCCGGGCGCGGCCGGGGGCGCGACGCGGCTCACGGTCCTCGACTTGCGGGGGAGGGTTCGTCGGGTCCTGGCCGACGGCATTCGGTTCGGCGGCGCGGGCGCGGTCGTCTGGGACGGACGGGACGGCGCCGGGAACCCTGTTCCGTCGGGAATCTACGTCGTGCGTTTGGACGCGACATTCGCCTCCGGGGCGCCGCCGCGGCGCGCGGCCGTGGCGGTCGCGGTCGCCGCGGGAGCGTCGCGATGAGGCGCGCGCTCCGTTTGGCCGCGTTCCTCGCGGCGCTGTTTCTTCCGGCCGGGACCGCGCGCGCGGCGTTCGAGCTGGGGGACGCGTCCCCGGGATCGCTGGGCGCCGCCGCGCCGGAAGGTCCGCGGCAGTGGCTCGTGGCGGACGCCCCCGGCGCTCCTCCGCAGGGTTTCGTGCTGGCGCTTCACCGCGCGTCGCTCTTTCAGGCGCCGGACCTCTACGCCGACGGAGCCACGCTGTGGCTCTCCGGGACGCGGGCGGCGGCGGAGTTCGAGGTGGAGCAGGTGTCGGCCGGTGTGGCGCGCGAGCGCTCGCTTCGACTCCGGCTCCAAGAGTCGGCGGGGCGGGCCGTCGGGATCGGCGTCGCGGTGGAACGGCTCGACCTGTCGGTGGCGGGCGCGCCGGGCCGCGGAGGATGGGCGATCGGGGTCGGCGCGTTCGGTCGCGCGCGCGTTCGCGGCGGCGACTTCGGCGTCGTCGCGGCGGCCGACCGCGCGATGAGGAGTCGCTCGCTGGCGGGATTGGGCGTTGCCGCGAGTCTCCGGATCGAAGCGAGTTGCACCGCGGCCGGCGCCACGGTGACGCTGGCGGATCGCTGGGGCGCCGACGGCGGCCACCGGCCGCGCCTGTCGCTGGAGATACCCCTCGGCGGGATGGCGCGTCTTCGCGTGGGTCGATCGGCCCGACCGGCCGCCGCGGGTCTCGCGCTCGCCGTGCGCGCCGGTCCCTGGGAACTCGGCGTGGGCCGCCTCGAGGATCCCGACGGATCTTCGATCGTCTCCGCGGAAATCGCCATTCACCGCGCGGCGCGGGGCGATCGGACCGCGCGGACGGCGCCTACGAGGCAGGCCGATTGGTCGCCCTCGGCCTCATTGTGGGGGGTCGGGGCCTCTGCTACGATCCCACTTTCTAGGCAGATACGAGGATTCGACGCGGCAAGGCAGTCCACGACGCCGAGGGACCCGGAAGCAACCGCGGCGAGTGATTCCCTCGGCGTGCCGGGCGAATCGGGGCGATTCATTCCGGACCCGGCGGTGGAATTGAGCGCGCCCGAGTCGCTGGACGATCCGGACGGGAGCGCTCGCGCGGGCGCCACGCTGTCCGCCAACGCGAAGGGCGATCCACTTTGGCGGGCGTGGTGGCGTACGCGGACGCTATTCGCGGTCGTCGCCGTTCACGATTCCGAAGCGCGCGGGGGCGTGGTTCTCTCTCGGGGCGGGATCCGGATCGGCGGCGGAGCCCTGGCGGCCCCGAGCATGGGGCTCGTGGGCGAGCGCGCCCGCCTGACGCGCGCGGAACGCGGCGCCGCCGTGACACGAACACCGCGGGAGGCGGTGCGACCCACCTCCGGCGCCGGCGTGGACGTGGATGGCGTCGCGATCGCGTGGTGGCCCGCGGCGAATCGTGACCCGAGCCTCTCGGCACGCGTGTTGCTCGGTGCGCGCACGCGCCTGCGGGGAGAAATCGCGGCCGGCGAAATCCGCGTGTCGCGCGGCGTCGGTTCGGCGGCATCGGTTCGGGCGGCGGCATGGCGCGAGGCGCCGGCCGCCGCCGGGACCGGCGTCCTCGGCGCTCGATGGGAGCACCGGGGGGATGCCGGGGGCGTCGGCGTCGAGATCGCGCGCGACGCGGCCGGCACGCACGCCGATCTGGGCATCCTGGTTCGCCGGGGCGCGCTCTCCTCGTCCGCGCGGTGGCGTCACCGGGCGGGAGTCTCGCGACCGGGCGGCCTCGACATCGAGGCAGGCTGGCGTGTGACGCGCGCGGGGGCGAGGCTGCGATGGCGCTCGTGGAGCACCCGCGGCGCGGCGGACGACGGAAGGACCGAACTCGATCTGCGCGCGGGCCGGGGCGGTCCCGGCTCGTGGCGCCTGCGACTCGGCGCCACGCCGGAAGGCTCGCGTGGGGGCGCGGGAGAGCGGCTCGCGCTCGGAGAAATCGTCGCGGCCCGGGAACGGGGCCGCACGCTGCGGCTCTCGGGCTCGTGGCGGGCCGCGCCGGTCGCGGACGGATGGCGCCACGGCCGGGCTCTGGGCGCGTCACTCTCGCTGCGGCGAGGGAACCGCGCCGCGCTCGACCTCCGTGTCGAGGCGATCCGGGTGGAGCGCCACGCCGCGGCCGCGAGCGGGTCGTTCGAGATCGCCAGCGAAGGGTCGGTGCGGATGCGCGCCCGAGGCGGCGTCCGCCTCGCGGCCCGCGGCTGGGTGGCGCGCGGCGCGTGGCGCCTCGGCGCCGCGATCGACGACGAGGACACGACGGAGACGACGACGGCGCGCGCGACGCGCGCGCGCCTTTGGCTCACATGGAACGCCGCGGGCGGGACGCTCTGAGCGCGCGGCAGAGGGAGGCACGATGCAATTCGCCGAACGGATGAACCTGCTGGGAACGGAAACCGCCTTCGAAGTGCTGGCGAAGGCGCGCGCCCTGGAAGCGCAGGGCCGTTCCATCGTTCACCTCGAAATCGGAGAGCCCGATTTCGATACGCCCGCCGCCATTCGCGACGCGGCCATCCAGGCCATTCACGAAGGGTTCACGCACTACGGCCCCTCGCCGGGCATGCCGGAAGTGCGGGAGGCCGTGGCCGCCCACATCGCGAAGGACCGCGGCCTGAAGGTGACCGGCGACCAGGTCGTGGTCACGCCGGGCGGAAAACCGATCATCACCTTCAGCATCCTGGCGACGGTGAATCCGGGGGACGAGGTGATCGTCCCGAATCCCGGATTCCCGATCTACGAATCGATCGTTCGCTTCGCGGGCGCCAAGCCCGTCCCGGTGGTGCTGCGCGAGGACCGCGGGTTCCGATTCGGCGCCGCCGATCTGGAGGCGCTGCTGACGCCCAAGACGAAGATGGTGGTCCTGAATTCGCCTCACAACCCGACCGGCTCGATGCTGGAGCCCAAGGATCTGGACGAGATCGCCGCGCTCCTGCGCGAGCGGGACATCTGGGTGCTGTCCGACGAGATCTACTCGAAGATTCTCTACGAGGGAACGCACCAGTCGATCGCGACGCGACCGGGGATGGCGGAGAAGACGATTCTCCTGGACGGCTTCTCCAAGACGTACGCCATGACCGGATGGCGCCTCGGCTACGGCGTCATGCCGACCCCGTTGGTGAAGCACGTGGCGCGTCTGGCGACGAACGTCTATTCGCACGCGACGTCGTTCGTGCAGCGCGTCGCGCCGACGGCGCTGGGCGGCAAGCAGGACGAGGTGACCGCGATGGTCGCGGAGTTCCGCAAGCGTCGCGCGGTGTTCGTGAAGGGCCTGAACGCCATTCCCGGCGTGACCTGCGCCATGCCGGCCGGCGCGTTCTACGTCTTTCCGAACGTGCAGGGCCTGGGCATGAAGAGCGCGGACGTGGAGACGGCGTTGCTTCAGGAGGCGGGCATCGCGGCGCTGTCGGGCACCGCGTTCGGAGCGCACGGCGAGGGATACGTTCGGTTCTCCTACGCCAATTCGATCGAGAACATCGAGGAGGGGCTTCGTCGCTTCGAAGCGTTCGTCCAGAGTCACGCGCGCGCGGCGCGCTGAGCGATGGGCAAGCGTCCGAAACGGCTTCTGGTCACGCTGGGCGGCAACGCGATCCTCCCGGTGCGCGGGACCGGCACGTTCGAGGAGCAGTGCGCGATCACGCGCCTGACGATGCAGCCGATCGCGGAGCTGATTCGCGACGGCGTCCAGGTGATCCTGAGTCACGGCAACGGACCCATCGTCGGCAACATCCTCATCCGCAACGAAGCCGCCCGCGAGCAGATCCCGCCCATGCCGCTGGACGTCTGCGGCGCCGATTCGCAGGGCGGGATCGGCTACATGATGCAGCTGGCGCTCCGGAACGAGCTCCACCGGCTGGGGGTGGACCGCCCTGTGACCACGGTGGTGACGCAGATCCTGGTCGACGAGCGCGACCCCGCGTTCCGCCGTCCGACCAAGCCGATCGGACCGTTCTACGACCAAGCGCGGGCGCACGTTCTGGCGCGGGAGAAGGGCTGGACCGTGGTCGAGGACGCCGGCCGCGGATACCGTCGCGTGGTCGCGTCGCCGCGCCCGCTGGAGGTGGTCGAGATCGAGGCGATCCGCACGCTGGTGGACGACGGCATGACGGTGATCGCCGGGGGCGGCGGCGGCATCCCCGTGGCGCGGCAGTGGGACGGCATGCTGCACGGCGTGGAGGCGGTGATCGACAAGGACTTCGCGTCCAGCCTTCTGGGGCGGCTCCTCGGATGCGAGACGTTGATGATCATCACCGGCGTCGAGCGCGTGTCCGTGAACTTCAAGAAACCGGATCAGCGGGACCTGGATGTGGTGAGCATCGAGGAGTTGGAGGGATACCAACGCGAGGGACAGTTCCCGCCCGGGAACATGGGGCCGAAGGTCCAGGCCGCGATCGAGTTCTTGCGCGGGGGAGGCCAAGAAGTGATTATCACCGCGCCCGGGAAGATACGGGAGGCGTTGGAGGGCCACACGGGGACGCGCGTCCGGCGCGCGTGAAACCGCGCGACGCGCGCGGGGGAGGACGATGGGCGGCACGGAAGCCGGACTCACAATCGAAGGCTTGACCCTCGCCGAGGGCGGACGCTGGGCGGTGCAGAAGCTCGGGCTCGTCGTTCCCGCCGGAACCGTTCACATCCTGCTGGGCGAACGCGACACGGGGAAGACCGCCCTTCTCGAGGCCATCGCCGGCGTTCGCCGCGAAGAGTCGGGCTCGATTCGATTCGCCGGCGCCGAGGGGGAGGGCAAGTCGGGCGCCGCCGCGCGGCGCAAGTCGGCCGCGCTCCTTCCCCGCGAGATCCCCCCGAGCGCGCTTCGCGTTTCCGAGCGCCTGACCCTCCACGGAGCGCCCCGGTGGGCCGGCATCGCCATGCACGCGGACGAAACGCGCGCCTTGGCGGAGGAGCGCGCCGCCGCGTTCGATCTGATTCCGCTGCTCGACGTTCCCCTGGAGGCCCTGCGCCCCCTGGAGCGCCGGCTGGTGGAATTGGCGGCCGCGCTGGCGGAGGAGCCCGCGGTGCTCCTGCTCGACGAACCGAGCAGCGACCTCGGCCCGCACGAAGCCCGGCAGTTCCTCTCGGCGCTGCGCGCGGCGACGGAGCGCGCGTCGATCCCCGCGGTCGTGACCACCACCTGGCCGCGCGACGCGTATCCCGACGCCGCGGGCGTCACCATTCTCTGGCGGGGCGCCGATCCGGTCACGGTCTCCACCGCGGAGGTAACCGAGGCGGCCCTGGTCGAGCGGTGGACCGGAGGCGTGGGCATCCGCCGAACGCCCAGCGGCCCGCACAAGGCCGGCGACACGCTGCTGCACGTGGAAGGCCTGGTGCTCGAAGGGCGGGGCCGCGAGACGTCGCTCGCCGGCCTGGAGTTCGACGTGAACGCGGGCGAGGTCCTTTCGATCTGCGGCGCCCCCGCGGACGGCCTCGACCTCCTGCACGACGTGCTTCTCGGCAGGCGTCCCTGCACACAGGGCTCGATCCAATTCCTGGGGAAGGAAATGGCGAAGTCGCTGCGCCGCCACCGCGTGGAGTCGGGCATGACGTTCGTCAATCCGCCCCACGCGCGCGACCAGTCGGTGGCGGAGTTCTCGGTCGCGGAGAATCTCGCGCTGGGGCAGATGCAGGGCCCGCCGTTCGCGCGGGGCGGCTTCCTGCGACACGACTCCATCCACGGCAACGCGGTGCGCGCGCTTCAGGACTTCGACATTCCCGACACGGAGCCCTGGACGCGGTTCGGCTCGCTCGACCTCGGCATGCGGCAGCGGCTGATCGTGGCGCGGGAGGCGATCCACAACCCGCGCCTCTTGGTGGTTCGCTCTCCCGGGCAGGGGCTCTCGCTCCAGGCGCAGGAATACGTGCGTCGGACGCTCATCCTCCAGTGCGAGCGGGGCACGGCGCTCCTGTGGCTGACGGAGGAGCCGGAGGAGGCGATGCGCGTCGCCGACCGCCTGGCGGTGATCGCGGCGGGCAAGCTCGTCTGGATTCCCGTGACCGAAACCCTGACGCGTCAGGCGATCATCGACGAGATGTCGGGGGCCGCGGCGTGATCATTCCCGGACGCTGCCGCGGGGGCCGCTACCAGATCCTGGCGAATCTCTGCCTCGTCCTGGTCCTTTTCCTGGCGACTCACGCGCTGGCGCTCGGCTCGGTCGACGCCGATTCGCCGATCTGGGACGCGCCCTGGAGCGGCGACGTCGTGCTGGTCGGGGCGGGCCTTCTGTTCCTGGGCCTCGCGTTCCTGCTTCCGCTCCACGGCGGGCTATTGAATCTCGGCATTCACGCGCAGTTCCTGGTCGGCTACTCGGTGGGCGCGGCCATCGCGCGGGCGGGGTTCATCGATCCGGCCGCGCAGGCGTGGCTGTCGCTCGTGGCGGCCGTCGCCGCCGGCGCGGCCACGGGCGCCCTGATCGCCTGGCTGCAACAGCGCTTCGCCGTGCACGAGGCGTTGAGCGGCCTCCTCCTGGCGGGCGCCTTCGTGCCCGTGGCGCGCGCGCTCGCGATCGACCGGATCACGCCGGCCGCCATGACCATCGACTGGAACGCGATTCGCGCCCCCCTCCGGTGGGCGCCGGATCTGGGGCTGCCGCCGTCGCTGGTGCTGACGTGGGGAATTCTGCTTCTCTCCGCCGCGCTGGTGATCGGACTCCTCTTCGCCTATCTGCTTCGAAACGCCGTCGCGGGGTTCCTGGTCCGCACGGTGGGCGCCAACCCGTTCGCGGCCGCCGCGACCGGCGTCGACGTCGAGCGCGTGCAGTTCCTGCTCCTCTGCGCCGGGGGCGCGTGCGCCGGCGTGACCGGCGCGCTCCAGCTCTGGACGCAGCCCGCGGTCGCGCTGGAGCGCTGGCCGTTCGCGCTTGGATTCGCCGGAATGGCGGTGGCGTTCCTGGGACTGGGCTCGGTGCGCGGAACGCTCATCTCCGCGCTCGTGCTGGCCGGGTGGCTCAACACGCCCGGCGCGGCCGCGGTCCTGGCGCACCCCGGCTGGGGCGCCGGCATCGCCGTGCTCCTCCTCGCGCCGGCCCTCTGGGTGCTGCCGCGCCTCCAACCCGAACAGGGGGCGCCGCGCGCGATCTGGCGCACGCGACACCGAGAACCGCTGTGACCCCGTCCGCCGCGCGGCGCCTCCCGGCCCGTCGCGCGCGGACCGCTTCCCGCCTTCTTCTCTCCCCGGCCCGACATTCGATCCTGACGCCCCGACGCGACCTCTCGATACGAAGGAGGAGTGCATGGCGCGTGCATGGAATGGGGTGCTGTGGGTGCTGGTCCTGGCGGTGGCGTTGGCGGTGGCGGCGAAGTTCGCGCCGACGGCGCGCGCGCAGACTCCGGTCCCGGACGGAATGGTGCTGAACGAGATTCTCGCGGGTCCCGCGCGGGACTGGAACGGCGACGGCGCGTTCGACGCGCGTGGCGACGAATGGCTGGAACTGGCGAACCGGGGCGCCGTGGCGGCCGATCTCTCGCGCTATCGGGTCGCCGACGCCGATTCCACCATCCGCTTCGCGTTCGCGGGGATGTTGATGCCGGGGGCCGCGGTGCTCGTGACCGGCGCGGAGGCGCTGGAGTGGCAACGGGCCGTGGGAAGGGCGGCGACCGGCCTGAGCCTCAACAACGCGGGAGACACGGTGCATTTGTTCCGGATCGACGGCGCCGACACCGTGCTGGTCGATCGAAAGACCTACAACGCGATCGAGGGCGGCTCCGACCGCTCGACGGGGCGGCTGGGCGAAGGTTGGGTGCTGTTCGACGCCCTGAATCCGTACGGCGGGAGCGGGGACCCGCAGGGAACCGGCTGCGCGCCGACGCCCGGCGGCGAGAACGGCTGCACGACCTCGGTCAGCGAGACGACGTGGGGGTGGATCAAGGCGCATTACCGGTAGGCACGGCGTGGAGGCGTCACGCGGGCGGGCCAGGTGTCGGGGCCCGCCCGCGGCGTCGTCAGGAGTTGGAGCGCTCCAGGAGTTTGTCGGCGAGTTCGGTGATGCGTGGCACGGAGGCGATGTTCTGGAGCCATCGGTCCGGGACGGCCTCGGCGCCGTCGCGCGCACCGAGGAGCGCGCCGGCCACCGCGGCGTTCGTGTCCGTGTCGCCGCCGGCGTTCACGATGGAGAGGAGAATCGGTTCGAGCCCCTCCTGCCGCGTCAGCGCCCACAGTCCGACCTGCATCGCCTTCAGCGTGTAGCCCATCGAATTGTCGTGGTCCAGGTGGAGCGCGTCGAGGGACGCCTCCTCGCACGCGCGGACTGCGTCGCCGACGGACTTCGGCGCGCCCGCGTCCTCGAGCACGTCCGCCAGCACCCGGAGATCGGCGGGGCGGTCCGCCAGCGCGCCCGCCAACGCGATGTTCACCGCCGTGGCGGACCAGCCGCAGCGCGGGTCGTGGTGCGTGACGATGGCGCTCTGAAGCGTTTCCGACACAAGGCGCTCGGGATCGCGACGCCACCGGAGCGCCACGGGGGCGCAGCGCATGACCGCGCCGTTTCCCGCGGCGTTTCGGTCCGCGCGCTCCCACACCTGGCGCGCGGCATCGCTGACCGGAACACCGGCGTCATGGGCGTCGAGCACGAGGGTCGTCATGTAGCCGATGCCGCGGCCGCTCTGCCGCCGCCACTCCCGAAAACGGATGGCCAGGTCTTCGGGGTCGCACGCGTCATGCTCCAGGATCGACTCCGCCAGCGCGATCGCCTGGGCCAGATCGTCGTCCCAGTCGCGTTCCCGCTCCGCGGCGGCGACTTCCCGGATGCCGCCCGCGTGGAGGCGCGCGATGAACGCGCGTGGAAAGCCTTCGACCGGAATGCCGAGCGCGTTTCCCGCCGCGAGTCCGAGCATCGCGCCGCGGTAGCGATCGGCGAGCGCCTCCGCGGCCGTCGGTGACAGCGTCGGGTCCAGGATGTCGAGGAGTCGTGTCATCGTCGCTCCGTGGGGTCGCATGGGTCCATCGAGGGGGCCACGGGAAAAGAATACCACCTTGGCGCGGTCGCGATGAAGCGTCGCGGCGGGATGCGACAACCGCCGGCCGCCGTCGCGCGTGATACGCTCGCCGGATGCATCGCTTCTCGGCGTGGCCACGCACCACGACCCTCTCCGCCGCCGCGCTCCTCGTGGTGGTCGTCCTCGGCCTCGGCTGGCGGGCGTACCACGAGGAGGCGCGCGCTCCCCGCCGACCGGCCATGGGGGCCGCGGGCGACACCGCGAGCGCGCCGGGGCGTTTCGCGCGCGACGGGAAGATGCGCGGCATGAACCTGGTCGCGGGAAGAAGGCTGGGAGCGGAGGGGCTGGAGCCGCTCCTCCGCGCGAACGTCGAGTGGATCTCCGTCACGCCCTTCGGCTGGCAGGAACGGCTGGACGGAACGGAGATCCACTTCGGCGGCGAGCACGGCTACTGGAGCGAGCGCGACTCGGGCATCGTGGAACTCGCCGCCATGGCCAAGTCCCGCGGACTGCGCCTCGCGCTCCGCCCCCACCTCTGGATCACCCGGGGCGGGCACGCCGGCGGCATGCGCCTCGCGGACCTTGACCCGGGGAGCGCCGATGGCTGGCGGGCATGGTTCGCGTCGTACCGCGCGTTCGCGCTCCACTACGCGACGCTGGCGGAGCGCACGGGCGCCGACCTCTATTGCATCGGCGCCGAGCTGCGCCGCGCCACGGCGGGGCACGAATCGGAGTGGCGATCGCTGATCGCGGACATCCGCGCCGTCTACCACGGGCCTCTCACCTACGCCGCGAACTGGTACGAGGAGGTCGAGGAGATCCGATTCTGGGACGCGCTCGACTACATCGGCGTGCAGGCCTACTACCCGCTGACGGATACCGCCTCGCCCGATGCCGCGGCGCTCGCGCGCGGGTGGGCGGGGCCGGCGGCCACGTTGGAACGCCTTCACGCCCGCTGGAAGCGCCCGGTGATCTTCACCGAAGTCGGCTGGAAGAGCACGGAGGACGGGACCGTGCGCCCGTGGGAATGGCCGGAGTCGCGATCGCAGCGCCTGGCGCGCGTCTCGACGCGGGCGCAGGCGGATGCGTACGAGGCGTTCTTCGCGGAAGTCTGGCCGAAGCCGTGGTTCGCCGGGGCCTATTTCTGGAAGTGGTACGGCCGGCACGATCGCGCCGGGGGCGAGGACGACCCCGACTTCACGCCGCAGAACAAGCCGGCGGAGGCGGTGCTGGCCAGGGGGTTCGGCGGGACCGGGTAGGGGGGGCGCCCCACTACAACCGACTCTTTCGCGAAGAACACTTGCGTCCTGATACTATGTGGCATATAGTATATAGCACACACTATGTGAGGCGAACTACATGGCCGACGTAACACCAATAGAAACACTGGGATTGGAGCTCCGGCGGGGCGCGATCGTGCTGGCGGTTCTGGCGCAGTTGCAGCGCGAGCACTACGGGTACTCGCTCCGCAAGGCGCTCCTGGAGAAGGGGCTGGAGGTCGACGAGGGGACGCTCTATCCGCTTGTCCGGCGGCTGGAAAAGCAGGGCCTGCTGGTCAGCGAATG
The DNA here is from genome assembly GCA_003235575.1 of Candidatus Eiseniibacteriota bacterium. Classification (GTDB taxonomy): domain Bacteria; phylum Eisenbacteria; class RBG-16-71-46; order SZUA-252; family SZUA-252; genus SZUA-252. The sequence goes on from QJVW01000056.1 coordinate 29,842, forward strand.
GCGGGAGGAGGCCAAGCGCCGCAAGCGCTTCTACACGATTTCCCCGGCCGGCCGCGACGCGTTGCACCGGCTGCTCGAGGAATGGCGGCGCCTGAACGCGAGCATCGCCGCCACGCTGGAGGAGGGCGGACGATGAGACTCATCGACAATTACCTGTCCGCCGTGGCGGACCACCTGCCGCGGAAGAGCCGAAACGATATCGAGGCTGAACTCCGAAGCACACTCTACGAGCAACTGGAGGAGCGGAGCGCCGCCCTGAAGCGAGACCTGACCGAGCAGGAGCAGGCGGACTTCCTGCGAACCCTGGGTCATCCGCTCAAGGTGGCCGGGGGGTACGCGCCGCAGCGGCACCTGATCGGGCCGACGCTATTCCCCTATTACCTCTACATCCTCCAGGCGATCGCCATCGGGCTCTTCGTCTTTCACGTCGCCCTTTCCGTCGTCGTGGGA
>QJVW01000055.1 GCA_003235575.1 Candidatus Eiseniibacteriota bacterium
AAGGACCTTTTCGGGGGTTTTCTGGCTCGCGCCCGCGCAGTTCCACACGCCGAGACCGACGGCGAGAAGGGCTAGGGTGGCGAGGGTGAAGCGGATCGGGGGCCGAAAGGTCACGAAGTCTCCTCGAGTTACGGGGGTACACTGGTAATGGGCGCGCATGTCGGGTCGCGATAGGACTCGCTACGCTACCACTGGGCGGGAGTCCGTTTCCAGTGAGACCCCCGCAGCGTGCAATCGGTTCCGGAGGATGCCGATCGGCGGATCGGGGGAGGGTCGCGGGACCAGTCGCGGCGGGGCCGCCCCGGGGACCCTCCGGCCTTGACTTCGCCCCAACCGTCGACTACGTTCAACCGCCTGCCCGTACCTAAGATGCGCCGCTAGCTCAATTGGCAGAGCAACTGACTCTTAATCAGTAGGTTCTAGGTTCGATTCCTAGGCCTTTCGACCCACGTGTCCCTATCCATTGGTCCTACTGCTGGATACTGCGGGAGCGCCGACCAAGGAACGTAGGCTGAGCGAAGGCGAGTCAGCGGATCCTCCCCCTCGCCTCGACCCCTAATTTCGTATCGTAGGCACCGACGTTCGGAGGTCTCGATGAGATCGACCCTCCGAAGGGATACACGTCGCCTTGCGCTCCCCACGCTGATCCCTTCAGGGATTCCCGCGCATCCCGTCGCGCACGCGGAGCCAGCAGGTTGCCACGCGCGCGGCTTCCCGCTGCAATCGACCGTATCCTTCCGGCCGATTCGCTTTCAGTGGCCCCAGCCCACCTAGCCACCGCTGCAACGAAGCGTTCCCCGCTTTCTCGAAGAGATCGGTGCCTGAGACCCGCGGGTTCTGATCCCTACGGCTCCCCAGCGACATGGCGGAAGGACCGCCCGTCGCCCATCTCATCCGAGAAGGAGACAGTGTATGAATCTGCCACGGCGATTCCTCGGCACACCGGGCGTTTGCTGCGCAGCCTCCGTGCGGTTGTTGTTCATCCTCGCCCTCTTCGCCCTGCTCGCAGGCGTGGCCCTTGATGGCGCGGAAGCCCGCCCTCCGGAATTGAAAGACATCTCGGAGGCTTCTCCGCCTCCGGCTGCAATGGCGGCATCCATTGCGGCGGGGCCGGGTGAGACCTCTCTCTACTTCGAGAATTTCGAGGGGCCGGGTCACGGGTGGACGTTGATCCGTACGCCACCCGTTCCGCCGGTCTATTGGAACTGGGTTGCCGGCACGGAGATCGCGAAGACGAATTTCGAGGCGCCGATGTTTTCCGTCGCGCCGCTTCCTCAGGCTGGGTTCGGCGCCTGGCAGTCCGCCGACGGGCTCCGCGTAGCGGTGACGGACGAAATCGCCTACGCCGGGACGCAGGCTCTCAAGATCGATCGCAATGATCCCACCGGCGACGCGGGATTCATGGGGGCGTACCGTGGCGTCGATCTCGAGGCCGCCGGCCAGATGGTCACCGTGAGCATGGCGGTCAACCTCTCGCCGGCATCCAAGTCCTCCTTCTGGAATCCACTTCATGTGGGGCTGAAAGACAACACCTCGGTCGACATCAACATCGATCCGGCGGGGCAGTTCCACCTCGTATACCCCGGCGTCTCGCCGATCGACATCAACACCGGCGCCTACATCACCCGGGGTCAATGGTCGGTGCTGGCGCTCGATATCGACTTCCGTACGCGTAGTGTCGTCTTTCGCCGCAACGGCACGGCCATAGCGACGATGACCTTTCCCGGTACGAATACCTACGTTCAGTACGTCAGCCTTAGCGGCTGGGAACCGAATACGGACGACGTGGGATACTTCGATGACTTGATCGTCTCGGTCGCGGGGACGTGGTGGTGCGGCACCGACGATCCCTGCCTCCTCGCCACCCCTCCCGGGTACGGCAATAGCTGGGACCAGACCCTGGAGCATGCGCTTGGTCCTGTCCCCGCCAACGAGACCCTCGATCTCGTGCATTGGTACGACACCGAGCCCAACTTCGACTACTGCAATATCGAGTGGTCTGCGGACGGCGGGATCACGTGGTCGCTCTTGGACCGGTTTGACGGAAACTCCCAGGGGTTCGTCGAGACTAACGTCGACATGAGCGCGCATGTCGGCGAGTCGGGGATTCTGCGGCTTCACTTCACTTCGGATAGCGGGTGGTCGGACGAGGACGCCCTGCACGTCACCAACGGGGCTTGGAGGGTCGCCAGGGTTTCCCTGGGGACCGAAGCCTACGATTTCTCAGGCTCGGATCACGGCTGGGTCGCCGGCGCCCTGCCGGTTCCCCCGACATGGACGGAATACCGGCTGGAGAGTGATCCGTATTGCGACGCCGCCGTGGGGGACTGCAGTGCTGATTTCGGGCAGTCGTGGGTAGCCTACGATCCTCAAACGAACATGGTTCCCCTGTACACAGGGTCCGGTATCGTCGAGGCAGGCATCGAGTCTCCAGCGATTCCGCTTCCCCCTGACTACGACGCCCTCCTGCTCGATTACTCGACCTATTGGAACTTGCCCCTTGCCGATCAGCTATTTACTCAATGGCGTATCGTGTCCGTCGACGCCAATGGGTGTCGGACGATCCGAAGCAACAACTACAACTACTACGGCACGGTCGGTTGGCAGTGCACCCGGCCCCAGAGGTGGGTCATCACGCATCTCATCGCCCCCGGAGCCGTGGCGATCCACGTGCAGCTTGTCTTGAGGGACTTCCACAACGTCTACTCCTTCCCGTGGAGTGGGAACCATACGGAAGGCGTCTACTTTGACAACGTCCACGTGATCGCGGTCAACACATCGGCCCCGGGCATCCAGGTGCCCGACTACTGCGCCCCACCGCATCCCGACTTCGTCGCGGTCTCAGGGCAGTTGTCGTCCGACTGCGGGGTCCCGCTCTCGGGCGTCACGGTGGATTTGAACCACCCGAACGGCGAGATGCTGACCACGACGACGGACGCCGCCGGGATGTTCGCGTTCGCCGACGTCCCGTACTCGACGGATGAGGCCGTCGTTGCCATCGTCGCCCCCTTGGGCTTCGATGCGACGACGCCTCCGGAAGGGCAGGTCCTCCTCACGCTGGATCAGGACCGCGAAACGTCCTTCGCCCTGATGTGCCACGATCCGCAGGGCGATGCGCGCACGATCGGCTACTGGAAGCATCAGGCCAACGTCTACCTCAACGATCGCGGCAACGCGCAGGAAACGGTGGAGGACATCTCCACCAACTACCCGAACGCGATCTTCAGCCACTTCCATGAGAACCAGCTCAACAGCATCGCTGTCGAGGGCGTGACCTACATGGACACCGGCGGCGGACCCGGCCCGTTGAGTCTGCAGGTCATTCACAACACGCTCACGGTCAACCGGGACGGCACGATGCTCGATCGTGCCAAGCAGCAGTATCTCGGCTTCCTGCTCAACGTGGCATCCGGCAAGTTGATGACCTACACGGTCGTCTCCGAGGACGGCGCCACCGCCAGCCAGGCGCTGCAACAGGTGGCCGTCTTCATCAACGACGGTGACCCGTCGAACGACGAGGCCGCGAAGACGATCGCGGACGAGATCAACAACGCTCGGATGCTCGCGGTCGGCGTCATCGACCTGAACATCGAGTACATCGCGTATCGGGCCGGATTGGGCGGGGTGAACTTCCGGGCGGGGCCGAGCCCCTTCCGCGGAGGGACGATGATCCAGTTCCGTTCCGAGAAGCCTAGCCCGGCGCGTGCGGACGTGTTCAGCGCCTCGGGTCGGCTCGTACGGACGCTGTACGACTCGCCGGCTGCGATGGGAATCGTGGAGCTTCGCTGGAACGGACGGGACGGCCAGGGACGCCAGGTCGCGTCGGGCGTGTACTACGTCCGTCTCCGTCTGGCGGACAAGACGTTCCAGAAAGCAGTCGTGTTCCTGAGGTAGCGACCGAGAGTACCTGACTGATTCGTTGGAGCGCCGGCGCCGGAGTCGCATCCCGGCGCCGGCGCTCGCTTTGACGTCGTGCCCGGAGTTCGTCGTGGTCGCGGTTCGCTAGGATCGGCCTTGCTCACGAGCGGTACGACTTCACAAAGGCGGGTCGGTCCCTCCGTTCGCGCGAAGCGGCAACGCCCCGCTCGGCCGCGGGCGTCACCACGCGAGGGGGCGTCTCACCTCGCGGAGGGCCGACTGCCACGCCTCCAGCATCGCGCCGTACTCGTCCGCCGCATGCCGCCCGGGATTTGCTCTGAAATCGAGGTGCAGGGTCAGATCCCCACCATCGCCGGAAATGGCCGTGTCGAGGGTCCAGTCGCAGTAGGTCCCGGTGTGCTGTCGATGCGGGGTGACCAGACTGTCGGCCGCGTGTCCCGCCAGGCGCAGCGTAACGTCAGATGTGAGATGGAGCGGCCAGCGGAACTCGAATGGGCTCTGGCGGTCGCGGACGAACGGTAGGCTCAGGTAGATGCGCTCGATCGGTGCGGGTGCGATCCCGGTCGCGTGCGCCCCGTTGACCGACAGCGCGTTTCGGACCGTGTAGCTCAGTTCGGCCGTGACGTCGGCCGCCACATCCTCGAGTCCGTCGAGGTGAACGTTGCTGACCTGCACCGTACCAGTCGGATCGAGGAAGCCCTGCATGCGACGGGCACGCTCCACCGGGTCCACACCCACAAGCCACTTTCGGAAGCTTGCGGCCACGTAGCCACGGAGCTTCAGCGTTTCCACCACGTCCCAATCGGCGTCGTGAGCGACCGCATTCCGGCGGATCGACAGGTCATAACTGTCCGGATGCAGGGAGTCGGGCGGCGAGAGCAGATACGCTTCCTCCGGATCGAGGACAAGCGCGTGCGTGTGTGCCAAGTCCGAGTTCGGAAGCCTGTCGAGTGGAATGTACTTGTCGGTTGCGTCCACGAGCCATCCGTCGCTGAGGCCGGGGACCAGCACGACCATGTGGTCGAATTGGTCGAGTGATGGCAGGGTGGGCTCGATGCGCCAGTTCGTGTTCACCATCGCCAAACTGCTCGAGATGTCCGCAGCGGAGAGCAGCAAATGTAGCAGCAGCGCGTGATCCTTGCAGTCGCCGTAGCGCTGCGCGAGCACTTTTTGGGGCGCGTCGGGGCGCCGCGCGCGGCGCCCGAACTCGATTGCCTTGTAGTGCAGTTCGCGCTGGACGTATCGCGCCAGTGCTGCGATGCGCTGTCGCTCGTCGATCGCTCCAGTTGTGATCGTCGCGGCCAGCCGCGCGACCTCGCTGCTCGGCTCGAGCAGATCGGCGATGTCCGTCAAGTACTCGCGTCCCACGTCCTGCCACGTACCCTCGCGTCCGCACAAGCTCACCATCGGCAGTCGGTCCTCGATCCGCATCATATTCGGCTCCGGCTGCTCTACCCGCCGGGGGTGCACGATCCAGGCCTTGAGGCGGTCGCCGGTCACGATGGAGACATCGGCCCCGTTGCGCACCACGGCTGCCACTGCCGATGTGTCGCCGACCACGTAGGCGGCGGATACGGCCGTCGGAACCCACCCTGCCAGGACGTGCCTCTCGAACTCGAGCCCATCCTTTTCGCTCAAGCCTTCGAAAGTCACCTCCCACTCCAGCACGTTGCCGGGCGCTACGCCGCGCACCTGCGCGTGGAGCATCTTGGTGTTCGATGCGGCGTCACTTGGCTTGTCGATCACGTAGGCGTCGTCGCTGCTAGCCGTGGCGATGACCGCACCCGACGCGTCACGCACCTCGATCCGGTTGATGTACGCCCGTTGCGCATCCGGGTGGAACTCAAACTCCAGCGTGCTGTAGCTGGCGGCCCCTTCTTGGTTCAGCACGCGCACGCGTGCCCGCCGCGTCGTGCGCACCGGCGCGCCCGGTTCGACCGCGTACCCGGTGAGCTCCCGCAATACCACGGCAGGGAATCCTTCGCCAGATGGGGGAGGCTCCGCGCTTCCCAGCGCCCGTTCGAGCGCCGTCGGCATCGGCACCGGCTCGATCGGGCGCTTGATCTCGCTGTTGCTCCCTTGGCCAAGCATGGCCGAGGCATGGCGAATTCCTTCGGCGATCTCTTCGTCTCCGGGCGCGAGCGTTGCCGCCTTCTCGAATGTAGCCTTGGCCTCGCGGTACCACTTGCGCGCCATCTGGCTCCACCCCACGCTGGCGAGAAGATCCGCGCTTGGCCCGTGCCGGTCCATGAAGCGCTGCGCCACCTCGGCGGCCTCCACCGGACGGTCGGCAATGTTCAGGGTGGCGGCTAAGTCGGTAGCGACGCTGCTGTCGTCCGGGTACTCGGCGGCGAGGGTCTGGAGTAGCGTGGCCGCGCGGTCAAGGTCGCCATTCTCGCGCAGCGTACGCGCGTTCCAGAGCCGCGCCGTCAATGTAGGGTGTTTCGCGACCCATGCCTCAGAGATCAACACGGCCAAATCGCTCCGCTCTTCAGCCACCATCGCCTGGAGCCACAACTGCAGTTCATCCTCGTCATCCAATCCGAGACGCAGGGACTCGAGAACCGACGCATTGGCGGAATCGGCCTCGCCGGCGTCGAGCTGCAACTTGCCGCGCGATAGCCACAGACCTGGGTTGAGGGGAAATGCCTCGCGGTATCGCTCGAGGTAGGTGCGCGCCTCGTCGGCGCGGCCCGCCGATTTCAAGGCTTCCACAACGTTGGCGAGGAAGATTGGCTCGGTCCCGGCGCGTCCGAAGGCGGCCTGGAAGCAGCGCGCCGCGTCCTCGTAGGACTCCCGCACGAAAAACGACATGCCCATGGCATTGTAGAAGGAAGCCATCGCCACGGAGCGAGTCGGCGGGTCCGGAGGAGGACCGCGCGGCGGCTCGAGCTCGACGGCGTCGAGAGCACGCCGAACCCGCTCCTCCCCTCCGTCTCCCTTGGCGTACCAACCGGCGATGAGCCATGCCGCCTCGCGGATTGCCACAACGCGCAGGATGTAACGGTACAGGCTCCCCTCGATGACTTGCTCGGTAAGGAGCTCGATGCCCTCGCCCAGCGGCGGACTCCACGATCGCCGCTGGAACCCGGTTTCGGCCGGGTATCGGAATCCCATCGTTTCCAGGAGGGCATGGGCTGCCGCCTGCAAATCACCCGGCGCGTCGTCCCAGCGCGCCGGCACGATCGCGATCGCCTCTTCCGCATGCGTCCAGAACAGCTCGCACAGGTCGAGCAGCGATCCGGGGTCCCACGCCTCCTGCCATCCCTTGGCAACCCCCACAAGCCGGAACCCCCACTCCGGTCGTTCAGCATCCCGCGCGCCCACCTCCACACCAACCGTGACAGTGCTGTCCAGGACGTGGAAGCTCTCTGCAACGGCGCGCGACGCTTCCTGCACATCGGCGCTGTCGGCCAGGCTGGATCCCAGAAGGATCTGCCAGCAGAAGCCGGCGCGGCTTGTGATCCAGTGCTCGAAGTACATCTCCTTGCCCGATATCTGGCGCATGCGGGTAGTCAGATGCGCAAACTCGAATCCGTTCATCGAGCGTCGCTCATCGATCTGCCCCTTCACATCGCCCGTACCCCTCAGATTGATCCGAACCATCTTCTCGAGGTCGTCCAGAGCTACGGGAACCTGGAGGGTTTCCTGCAGAACAAAGCCGAACAACTTCACTCCGCGACGAAATCCGAGTACGCCTTGTGGAGGCAGGGGGAGTGTAGCGTCGTAGCGGGTCCAACCCGGGGGAATCGTCAGTCCGAAATTACACGCGGGAAGCTCGACCGGTTCACCGGTGCGCACGAACTCGGCGGCACTCCGTGCGCGGGCCTGCGTGGCTTCGAGCCCGGGCGGCGGATGATCTGCGGCGTAGTTCCTCCTCGCGGCGTAGTCGAAACGTGGTCCACCGGGGCGGAACGTGATCTTCGGGCCGCCCGGTCGGCCGAAAAGCTTGCGTGTGAAGCGCGCGCCTAGCTCGGAATCCGCCATGGCCGCGGCGAAGGCGGACATCATCGTCGTACTGGTGCCGATCTGATCCCCGAGCAGGCGGCGTGCGACGCGGTCGTCCTGAACTAGTTCCGAAAGAGCAAGCGCCAGCTTCGGAATACTGAAGGACAGCCGCACGGCGCTGTCGCCAACCGGTTCGAAGAACCCGGCGTCCACGACTGTCCCCGGCACTTCGATCTCGGACCTGATTCGGGCATCCCGCAACAGGGTCGCCATCATATTCGTCCCCACTAGAAAGACCGCGCGGGCCTCGTCTAGCTTCGTACGCTCCTCGTCGGTCAGGTCGTGCTCGGCCGAAGTGTCGCTACGGACCTCGGTGCTTTCGGACTCCCCCATGGAATACGAGAGCACCCGTGTTCCCGAGGGTCCCGGCTCGAACGTTAGTCGGTTGAAGGGGGATGGGTTCTTCTGCGCCTTGTCCGCCCCTGCCCCCATCGCCGTCGCCGGATCCCCGATCTCGAACTCGGAGATGTCCTTGAAATAGCCGCCCAACAGGATGCGCTGCCTGCCGGTCGAGTCGGCTTCGATCCGCGCCTCGCTCCACACGTCCACGCCTCGCGCACCGTTGATCATCGCGAATAGCATGGATTCGAGGTCGGGTAGGGCGCGCCGCAGTTCTTCGGGCTTGCGTCCGGTTGCTTCCGCCGCGCGATCCAGCGCCAAGGGGTCGTACGTAAGCTCGTAGGAAAACTCCCCGCTCCCGTCGGGGTTGAGCGTGATGCGTTCGTTCTCCTGCAGGCACCCGCCGCAGAATGGCGCCACCACCGCGAGCAGGAGCAGCGCAAGGTGGGGACGCCCGAACATCGGCCGGGACGAATGCGCTCGGTCGCCGGAATCGGTCATGACCTGTTCCTCGCGGTTCCAGGCTACTTCTACGACATCACGGCTTGCGACCGGGTGGGGAGGGCCCGAATAGGTCTGCCGAGGTCAATACCCCCCGAGTCCGGGACTACGCGGATTATCCCGCTTTCTGTCCCGGGTTACGTCGCATGGAGGGTCCTTCCATGCCTCGGTGTGTCTCCAGATTCCTCCTGCCAAACGCCTACAACGCGCTGGTTCGCAGCGAATTACTTTGTTGTGTCATCGCTTCGGCGGATGTGGCCGGGTGCCACTCTTGGTCGGCAGGTTCCAGGCTCGGTTTCATGGTGGCGTACCATTCTTCTATTCCGAAATCAACTTCGCCGCAATGCGTCGTAAGTCGCCCATCCCTCGCTGCCCCGACTGGCGCATACTTAACCTCGTGGCTCGCATGACCTCAGGCCGCGCTCTGGCCGCCGCGGCCCTCGCCTCGCTCCTCGCCATCCCGGCGTGTGGAGACTCCGACGCGACGAATCCCATCACTCCCGGCGTGAGCAGTCCCTCGTCGCAATTCACCGGGACGTTCCTGAGCGGGTACGAGGCCGGAATTCTGTCCGTGAGCATCGCGACCGCGGACCTGGCCTCGGCACTGCGATCGCCGGGGGCCACGGACACGCTGGTCGCCGCGTTCGGCACCCTGAGCCTGGAGGGCGGCGCCGTGGTGAACGCCACGGGGACGTACGACACCACCAAGGACTCGCTCCACCTGGCCAGCCAGACGTGGACCCTCGAAGGGCTCTACTACCCGACGACCACTCCAGCGATACTCTCGGGATCCTACGCGGGACCGAGTGGATCAGGATTCTTCGCGTGCTGGCAGGGAAACACGACGTCCGTCTCCGTCTTCTGCGGGCGGTTCGAGAGCTCGACCGGCCCGGCCAGCGGGCGCTGGAACGTGGCGATCCTGGGCGCGACCATGCTCGGATTCATGGCGCCGGACGCCGCCTCCGACGTCGTCGGATTCTCGGGCATGGTCGCGGGTAGCGGCACGAGCCGCGCGATATCCTTTTCCAGCGGATGGACGGCGCCGCTTCTCACCGGAGACGGGACGTGGAATACCGCCACGAACCGGGTGGACGGCACGTGGGTGTACGGAGCCGACTCCGGGATCTGGGGCGGCGAGCGGTGTCTCGCCGGAAGCACCGACTCGAATTGAGGGCGCCCGCGCATTCCCGGGGTTGTGGCGGGCCACGTTCCTGCCTACACTGCCCGGACTCATGTCGCTATCTCCCGGGACTACTCTCTCCCACTACCGCCTTGTTCAGCCGATCGGCCAGGGCGGGATGGGCGTCGTCTGGCGCGCCACCGACTCCACGCTCGGCCGCGACGTCGCCATCAAGGTCTTGCCCGACATCTTCGCTTCGGATCCGGAGCGCCTGGCCCGACTTGACCGCGAAGCGCGTCTTCTCGCGTCCCTGAACCACCCAAACGTCGCCTCGATCTACGGGCTGCATACCGAGGGGGACGTCCGCTTCCTGGCCATGGAGCTCGTCGAGGGGGAGGACCTGGCGCAGCGGATCGCCGCGGGCCCCGTGTCCTTGGCCGAAGCGCTCCCGCTGGCGCATCAGATCGCGCTCGCCTTGGAGCATGCGCACGAGCGGGGGATCGTTCATCGCGATCTCAAGCCCGCGAACGTAAAGCTCACCGCCGACGGCCAAGCCAAGGTGCTCGACTTCGGGCTCGCCAAAGCGCTCGAGGAGGAGCCGGCGAGCAACGAATCCTCCCCCACGATGATCGAGCGCTCGCCGACGATCACCGGACGGATGACGGGCGCCAACATCCTGATCGGCACCGCGGCGTACATGGCGCCGGAGCAGGCGCGCGGCCGCCGGGCGGACCGGCGCGCCGACATCTGGGCGTTCGGCGTGGTCCTGATGGAGATGATCACGGGCCGGCGGCTCTTCGACGGGGAAACAATTTCGGACACGCTGGCCTCGGTGCTGAAGAGCGACCCCGATTGGAGCACGCTCCCGGCCGAAACGCCGCGGAGGATCCACAGGCTCCTCCGTCGCTGCCTGGAGCGGGACCCGATGAAGCGGCTCCGCGATATCGGCGAGGCGCGCATTGCGCTGGAGGAAGAGATGGCCGGCGTCGCGGACGATTCCTCGATGGCGGCCGCACCGCCGCCGCCGCCGCAACGCGCACGGGTTCTGGCGCTGGCGCTGGGAGGAGTTCTCGTTGGGGCGATTCTCGCGTTCGGTGTCGCGAAGGTGATGACGCCACCGGCGGAGGAGACCCCGCTGCGACGCTTCAATCTGACGCTTCCCGAGAGCGGCGAAGATCGTCCCCTGGAGAGCCCCTCCCAGCCGGCGCTTTCCCCGGACGGCAGCCGAATGGTCTACCGATTCCACGATCGGCTCTGGCTCCAGCCGCTCGACGCATTGGAGCCTGCGCTTCTCGTCGACGAACCGGGCGCGGAGCACCCCTTCTGGTCGCCGGACGGACAGTTCGTCGGGTATCTCTCGGGCGCACGAATACTCAAGGTTCCGGTCGCCGGGGGCGCTTCACAACTGATCTGCGACACAGGGGAACCGTTCACGTCCGGAAGCGGCGCGTCCTGGGGGGAAAACGACAAGATCGTCTATTCCCACGCCGAGGCCTCGGGGATTCAGGAAGTCCCCGCTCGCGGCGGCGATCCGCGCACGGTCCTAACACCGGATTCGACCGAGACCGATTTCCACGAGCCGCACGCGCTGCCCGAGGGGCGCGGTATCCTTTTCTGCGCCCACCGTCGGGGGGTGGGGATCGACAACATCGGGCTCTTGGCGGGAGGGAAACGGAAGTTGCTGCTCGAGGTGCCCGATCACACGCTCCACGACCCCGTGTATTCGAGCACGGGCCACATCCTCTACAAGCGCGGCGCTCCGACGCCGGGAATCTGGGCCCTTCCGTTCTCCCTGTCGCGTCTGGAGCCGACCGGAGACGTCTTCCTGGTCGCGGAGAACGCGAGTTGGCCGAGCACGTCGCGCGAGGGAACGATTGGCTACTACGCGGGCGCGTCGGCCGACCTGACGCAGCTTGCCTGGGTCGGTCGTGACGGCAAGGAGCTGGCGCGTATCGGGGACCTACGGCAGAACGCGGGCTCCGACCCCATGGTCTCACCCGACGGGGAGCGTGTTCTCCGTGCGGAGGATGATGGCGGGAACACCGATCTTTGGATCTACGACACGGTTCGGGGAACGAGATCCCGGCTCACGTTCAATCCGGGGGAGGATTACGGAGGCGCATGGTCTCCCGACGGCTCCCACATCGCCTACCACTCGCGCACGAAGGGATGCACCGGAGCGGACTGCTGGCAGGTCGTGGTCCGGGCCGCCAACGGAACGGGCGAGCCCGACTCGATCGCTCCCGGGGCTTGGCCCGCGTTCTCGAGCGATGGACGATACCTCGTCTACACGAGATTGAATGCCGGCTATCAGTCCTTCGACGTGATGGCCGTGGATCTCCAAGGGGACCGAGCCCCGTTTCAGGTCGTTGCGGGAAATCGTCGGGCACTTGGCGGCGTGATCGCTCCCAAGGGGAAGTACATGGCCTACACGTCGCAGGAGTCGGGAGACTGGGAGATCTACCTGTCCCGTTTCCCGAGCGGTGACGGGAAATGGCAGGTGTCCGCATCCGGCGGGCAGTGGCCCCGCTGGAGCGCGGCGGGTGACCGGCTGTGGTTCGTTCGTGGCGACGACGTGATGGAGGTCGATGTCAGCTACACAGCGTCGGCCCCGGTGCTCGGTGCGCCTCGCAAGCTCTTCTCCAGGCCTCCGACCAGTAGCCTTGCCTTTGGTCTGGTCCCCTCGTTCGGTGTCACGCGCGACGGTTCCCGGTTCGCGATCATTCACCCCGGAGCGAACTTCGGGCAGGTACGGGGCGTGACGATCGTGCAGAACTGGCTCCGGGAATTCCGGGACCGGTAGCCCGGGCGCCGCCGCGTTCCCCCCGTCCCCGAAACCTGCTATTCTCCCGACGGGACTGGGTTCGCCGCAGGAATCGTTCTCCCCGGGGGGATCGAGAATGAAGTACTGCCTGCGCGTTTTGATTCTGCTTCTCCTCCTGCTCTGCTTGTTGCCAGCGACCGCTCAGTCGGCCCTTCGCGGCGCGTGGGATTTCCTCACCAACGGCAGCGCCTTCAACATCGGGCTCCTGAACGGCTGCGAGCAGCCGACCCTCCGGCCCGGCGTGACGGAGCCCACGGGCGGCCACGACCTCGTCGAATACTGGTTCGCGTTCTCCACGCGCAGCATGGTTGTCGGGAGAGAGACCTCCCGATCGATCTGGCTGGGACGCAACCGGGACCAGATCGGCTTCCGCGTCACCGACATTCTCGACGCGCGTCGTCCGCTCCTGCGCGACCCCACCGGCGAGGTCTCCTACACGGATCCGGCGTGGAGCCCCGACGGGAAGTACCTCGCGTACGTGAAGACCGACCACGTCATCACGCAGGCCGCGATTTACGTGCAGGAATTCAAGATCAGCAAGATCTCCGAAGAGGCCGCCACCCCGGTAGGAGCCCCGCTGCTCGTGGCGCCGTCCACGGTGGGGCTGCACAATCGGCACCCGACCTGGAATCCCACGGGCGACGCGATCGCCTATACGTCGAACGCGGCGGGTCCATCGCTCGACATCTGGACCATTCCGGTCGATGCGGCATCGCGAATCGTCGGCACGCCCACGCGCGAGACCCTCGACGACCTCCATTCGGAGATCAATCCGTCGTGGGGGCCCGACGACCGGATCGTCTACGTCACCAACCGGTATGGCCCGGGCGTGCTGGAGATCGTCGATCGGAAGGACAAGAGCATCCGCCTCGCGGATGTGAACTTCCGGGAAGTCTCGCACCGGAACCCCAGTTGGTCGCCCGACGGCGCGTCCATCTACTACGACGCGCCCCAGGACGAGGAGCCGGACTCGAACACCGATATCTGGAAGCTCGATCTGGAGACCCAGTCGAAGTGCGACATCTACCTCGACACGCGCGGCGACGCGGACCCCGATGTCTCCCGGCTGACGAACACGACGCGGGACGGCATTCCGTACCACCTGTTCCTCATCACGAGCCAGGCGGCGGGATACGGGGTCACCATCTGGCGCGGTAGCGCCGTCGGCTGCGCGCCGTCGCTGCCGATCGGCGTGGAGGTGTCGCCCTCCACGCTCAACCTGGGAAGCAACGGGCAGAGTCTTCACGTCATCGTGACGATGCCTCCGGAGGTGCGCGCCTTGGGATACGTCGCGCAGGTGGACATCGCTGAACACGGGGGAGGGATCCCCGCCGGATACGAAGGGGTGAAGAACCGCACCACGATCATCGGCAGCCCGACGTTCTTGGGGATGACGGCCCCCGAGTCCGACATCCTCGGATCGATCTACGGCACGGTGAGCAACTTCAAGAAAGCCGGCGAGTACGGCTTCTCGATGAAGGTGGACCGGGCGGCGGTCGAGGCACGGCTGATCGCGTTGGGGTTGGTCGATCAGCTCGTTCCCTGCAAGGTGACCGCCTATTCGACCGCCACCGGCCGGCAGTTCAGCGGGTACGCCTTCCTCCGCCTCGCATCGAACGGCGGGGGTGGCAAAGCGGTGCGCCTGACGCAAAACGTGCCGAACCCGTTCAACCCCGTGACGACGATTCGGTACGCCGTGGCCAAGCCCGGAAACGTGGCCGTTCACATCTACAACGTGCAGGGGGAGTTGGTGCAAACGATCGCCCGCGGTTTCCGCGCTTCGGGCTGGTACGAGGCCACCTGGGACGGGAGCACGCGCCGGGGCAGGGCGCCGTCGGGCGTCTATTTCGCCAAGGCGGTCACGAGGGACGCGTCCGGCGCGGAGGTCGCCGCGGACGTAGTCAAGATGGTGCTGGCGAAATAGGGTGGTACACTCGAATCGATCGGGCGTTCGGGCTCATCCAAAAACCGGAAGTGCCGATACATCAGCAACGAAAGGGGGCGAACGGATTCGACGGAGTCGTGAATCCAGAAGCGCGCGCCGAGGTGCCCGTGGCTCGTAAAACAATGGGCAAAACACAACAGCCAATTCTGAATTGGCTCTCGCGGCCTAACTAGCCGCTTGCGCTCGCCCGGTCTGCGCCTGCCGAGGCCGGAACGAGCGTCATCAAGGTGGGCTGGTCCTCACGATTCGTTCGAGTCGGGGGGACGAGACAACATCGAACTAGCGATGCCGTGACCTAGTCCGTCGGCGTCCGGAATCGCGAAATCTGATGGCGGACTACGCGCGTAGTGCTTCTGCTGGATCGGCTTTCGGACGAGGGTTCAATTCCCTCCGCCTCCACCACGAATCCACGGGCCGGCCCCCTCGCGGGGAGCCGGCCCGTTCTTGCGTTGCGTTCCATATTGCGCGGCGGCGCGGCCTGGGGCAGCATGCGGGCACGAAGGGGAGGGCGGGGCATGCCACCGCCCGCTGCTCGAACGAACGGCGAGCCAGGGAAGGAGGTCGCATCGTGACGTGGAACCGGCGGCTCTGCTCCCGCCTCGCGGCGCTATTCCTCCTCGCCGCGGCGCTGCCGGCGGCATCGAACGCCGCCACCCTGACCCGGTATCCGTGGGTCAATCTGGTCACGACGTATTCCGCCCTCATCGCCTGGCAGACCGATGTGCCCACCGACAGCAGCAAGGTCCACTACAGCACGGACACCGTGACCTGGCAGACGCAAGCCGAGTACGTCACCACGGCCGACCACGCCGTGACGCTCTCCGGCCTCAATCCCGACCTGACCTACTTCTACCGCGTGGTGTCGGGCACCGACACGCTGACGACCGGGGACGACTTCTTCAATACCGCGCCCTTCACGGGGCTCTCCTTCTCGTTCTTGGCGTTCGGAGACATCGGCCAGGCGACGGCGGACCAGATGGCGGTGGCCGCGCAGATCGATCCGCTCCTTTCGAGCTTTGCGATCCTGACGGGCGACATCATCTACAACGCGGGCGAGGCGGCGAACTTCACCCCGCAATACTTCGACATCTACCGGCCCACGCTCTCACGCATCCCGTTCTACACCGCGCTCGGCAATCATGACATCGCGACCGCGAACGGCCAGCCGTACCTCGACGCGTTCTACCTGCCGTCGAACAACCCGGCCGCGACCGAACGCTACTACTCCTTCGACTATTCGAACGCGCACTTCGTTTGCCTCGAGGTCGTCGCCGAGAACACGACCCCGAGCGCCGCGATGCTGACCTGGCTCGATCAGGACCTCAGCGCTTCCTTCAAACGCTGGAAATTCGTCTTCTTCCACGTGCCGGCGTACTCGAACAGCGGCGGACACGGGGGCGACGCCACCATCGCGGCCGCCCTGGAGCCGATCTTCCTCGTGCGCGGCGTGGACGCCGTATTCCAGGGGCACAACCACTTCTACACGAGGACCTATCCGCTGGACGGCGGCGTCCCCGTGAACACGGGCGATGAGCCGGACTACATCAACCCATCGGGTCCCGTCTGGATCACCACCGGCGGAGGCGGGCGCGCGCTCTACGCCATCGCCGCGCCCACGAGCATCGAAGCGTACGCGGCGAGCGTCTATCACTTCGTCTATGCCTCGATCCACGACAACGTGCTGACGCTGACCGCCATCGACAAGGACGGCGTCGCGTTCGACACATCCACCATCACCAAGACGGACGCCACGGACGTGCGCGCGCCGGGATCAGGGCCGGCGCGTTTCGCGCTCGGAAGCGCCCGGCCGAATCCGACGCGCGGGATGACCAATCTTTCGTTTACGCTCGATCGGGCGGCGCCGACGCGCGTCATGATCGTGGACGTGGCCGGCCGCCTGGTGCGCACCCTCGTCTCGCGGTCCCTGCAGGCGGGGCCGCACGCCGCCTCCTGGGACGGCCGGGATGAGCGCGGACGCGACGCGCCCGCCGGCATCTACTTCGCGGTCGTCCGCTCCGGGGAGCGCCGGGCGACGTCCCGGATCGCCCTGCTCCGCTGATGGCGGACGCCTTGCCGCACGCCGATTCCGCTTCCGGCGCCGCGCGCCCGCTTCTGAAGCGGCAGATCGGCCTCTACGCCGCGACCGCCATCACGGTCGGGAGCATCATCGGCTCCGGCATCTTCCGCTCGCCGCACTCCGTCGCGCAGGAACTGAGCAGCGGCACGATCATGCTCTTCGCCTGGGTGTTGGGCGGACTCCTGTCGCTCTGCGGTTCGCTGGTCCTCGCCGAGCTCGCCGTGGCGCACCCCGAGACCGGCGGCCTCTACGTGTTCCTTCGCCGCGCGTTCGGCGACCGCCTGGGGTTCGTCTTCGGGTGGGCAAGCCTCGGTGTCATCAAACCGACCGTCATCGCCTCGATCGCGAGCGTTTTCGCCATCTACTTCTGCGACGCGGTGGGGCTTCCGGCCTCGGCGCAATTCGGGGCGGCGGCGACGGCGATCCTGGTGCTGACGGTGATCAACTGGCTCGGCGTGCGCGAGGGAACGAATACGCAGACGCTGCTGACGACCCTCAAGGTGATCGGGATTCTGGGGCTCTGCGTGGCGGCGTTCCTGCTGCCGCACGGAGGCCCGACCGACGCGACGACGACAGCCTCGCCCGCGGCATCGCACCCGCTCTTGCTGGCGCTGGTGCTGGCGATGATTCCCATCCTCTTCGCGTACGACGGGTGGACCGATTCGACCTACGTGGCGGGAGAGATCGTGAACCCCCGCCGCACCATGCCGATCGCCATTCTCCTCGGCATCGTCATCGTCGTCGCGGTCTACGTGATGACGAACCTCGCCTACTTCTCCGTCCTCTCGCCGACGGAGGTGGGCCAGTACGAAGCGGTGGGGAGCGAAACGATACGACGGATCCTGGGCGACGGCGGCGGTCGCGCGCTCGCCGTCCTGGTGTCGGTCTCGACGTTCGGAACGGTCAGCGCGTCGATCCTGACGGGGCCCCGCGTCACGCTCGCCATGGCGGCGGACGGACTATTCTGGAGGCGGGCGGCGCACGTCAGCGAGCGTCGCGGCACGCCCGACTTCGCCCTCTGGCTCCAAGCGGCGCTTTCGATCACGTGGCTTTGGTTCGCGGGCGGGTTCGAGGACGCGTCGGGCTGGTTCGTCACGACGTCGTGGCTGCTCTACGGACTGACCATCGCCGCGGTGTTCGTCAAGCGGCGGCGGGAGGCGCGCGGCGAGGTTCCGGTGGACGAAGGGTCCTACCGCACGCCGCTCTATCCGCTCACGCCGGTGCTCTTCATCCTCGTCACGGTGGCGCTGATCGCCAGCGACCTCTCCGCGTCGGGCTGGCGCGCCGGCGCGGGCGTCGCGATCGCCGCCATCGGCTTCCCGCTGTACGAGTGGATGCGGCGGAGCCGGCGCGGTGCCGGCGCCTAAGCCGCGCCGGCGCGCCGCGCGCTCGGCCACCGACCGCCGGCGCGCGCCGGACCAAGCCGCGCCCGGGCTCGGCCGCTCGGCCGCCTGGTGGATCGCCGGCGTGGCGTTCGCCCTGCGCGTGGCCCACGTTCTCTTCCTCCGCGAGAATCCCTGGTTCTCGCACCCGATCATCGATGCGGCGACGTACGACGCGGCCGCGCGGTCGATCGCGGCCGGGCACGGACACCCCGATGCGGTCTTCTGGCAGCCGCCGGGCTACGCTTACTTCCTGGGGCTCCTCCACGCGCTGGGCGCGGGCGCGCCGCTCGCCGTCCGCCTGGCGCAGGCGGCGCTCGGCGCGGCGACCGCGCTCCTGACCGCGCGACTCGGCGCGCTCG
>QJVW01000122.1 GCA_003235575.1 Candidatus Eiseniibacteriota bacterium
CATGGCGCGTCCAGTACGGATCCCACAGATGCGCCCGCGCCAGAAGGCAGACGTCCGCCCGGCCCGCGGCGAGGATCGTGTTCACGTCGGTGTACGACGATATGTTGCCGACGGCCATGGTCGCGATGCCCACCTCATGACGGATTCGATCGGCGAAGGGCGTCTGGAAGAGCCGCCCGTACACCGGCTTCTGATCGGGGATCGTCTGCCCCGCGGAGACGTCCACGATGTCGCAGCCGTGCGCTTTCAGCATCCTCGCGATCCCGACGGCGTCTTCCGGACGGTGCCCGTCCGGATGCCAGTCGACGGCGGAGATGCGCACCGACATCGGCCGCTCGACGGGCCACGCCGCCCGCACGGCATCGAACACTTCGAGCGGATAGCGCATCCGCGCGGACAGGTCGCCGCCGTACGCATCGTTCCGATGGTTCGTCAGCGGCGAGAGAAACGTCGCCAGGAGGTATCCGTGCGCCATGTGGATCTCGAGAAGATCGAAGCCCGCGGCGGCGGCGCGCCGGGCCGCGGCGACGTAGTCGGCGGTCACCCGATCCATGTCCTCGCGCGTCATTTCCCGGGGCACCTGGCTGTTCGGATGGTACGGAAGCGGCGACGGAGCCACGATCGGCCAGTTGCCGCCCACGAGCGGCTGGCTGTCCCCCTCCCACGACAGGCGCGTCGACGCCTTGCGGCCCGCGTGGCCCAACTGCATCGCGATCTTCGCGTCCGATTCCCGATGGACGAAGTTCACGATGCGACGCCACGCCTCGGCCTGCTCGTCGGTGTAGATCCCCGTGCAACCGGGGGAGATCCTCCCTTCCTCGCTCACGTCGGTCATTTCGGTGAAGAGGAGCCCCGCTCCCCCCATCGCGCGCGCGCCGAGGTGGACCAGGTGCCATTCGCCCGGCATGCCGTTCTTGGCCGAGTACTGACACATCGGCGACACGGCCACCCGGTTCGGCAACAGGAGATCGCGGAGCCGGAAGGGCGTGAACATCGGGGGCGGGGCCGGCGGGCCGGGCGCCTTCGTGGCGGACTGCTTCGCCGCCTCGCCGGAGTACCACGCGTCGACCCGGGCGACGAAGTCCGGGTCGCGAAGCTTGAGGTTCTCATGCGTGACGCGCAAGCTCCGCGTGAGGAGCGTGAAGGCGAGCTGAAGGGGCGCCAGATCCATGTAGCGTTCGGTATCCTCGAACCACTGGAGACTGGCCTGCGCGGCCCGCTGCAGGCTTTCGACCGACGGGCGCCGCGCCACCTCGTATGCCTCCAGCGCGCGCGGGATGTCGGATTCCTCCTCCAGCGCGCGGACGAGCGCGATCGCGTCCTCCATCGCCAGCTTCGTCCCCGATCCGACGGAGAAGTGCGCGGTGTGCGCGGCGTCGCCCACCAGCACGACGTTGCCGTGCGCCCATCGTTCGTTCCGCACGGTGGGAAAGCTGCGCCACACGGACCGGTTTCGAAGGAGGCGGTGTCCCGCCAATTCCTCGGCGAACAGCCGCTCGCAGTACGCGACGGTCGCCGCCTCGTCCGCCCGGTCCATACCCGCGGAGCGCCACGTCTCCTCGCGCGCCTCCACGATGAACGTCGACATCCCCGGCTCGTACTGGTAGGCGTGCACCCGCCACAAACCGTGCTCGTCGTTCTTGAAGTAGAAGGTGAAGGCGGGAAACGGCTTCGTGGTGCCCAGCCAGACGAACTTGTTGGGCCGGACGTCCACCTGGGGACGGAAGTGCTCGCGGTAGCGCTCCCGAATGCCCGAGTTCACGCCGTCGGCCGCCAGGATGAGGTCCGCGTCGGCGAGCGTCGCGGGATCGTCGATCTCCCGCTGGAAGCACAGCGTGACGCCCAGCTCCCTGCAGCGCGCCGCCAGGATCGCGAGCAGCGCCTTGCGCGACATGCCCGAGAAGCCGTGCCCGCCCGACGTCAAGACCGATCCGCGGTAGTGGATCTCGATGTCGTCCCAGCGGTGGCAGGCGGCGCCCATGGCGGCGATGACCTGTGGATCGGCGTTCTCCAGGGCGGCTTCCGTCGCGTCCGAGAAGACGACGCCGAACCCAAAGGTGTCGTCGACGCGGTTTCGCTCGTAGACGGTCACGTCGTGCCGCGGATCGAGTTTCTTGAGGAGAATGGCGAAGAAGAGCCCGGCGGGACCGCCGCCGATCGAGACGGCCTTCACGACTCCCGCTCCCGCAGGAGCGCTCCGGCGATGACCAGCCGCTGGATCTCGGTCGTCCCCTCGTAGATGCGCAGCGCTCGGACCGACCGGTAGAGCCGGTCGACGGGGTGCGAAGCCAGGACGCCGGCTCCCCCCAGAACCTGGACGGCGTCATCCACGATGCGCTGCGCGGCTTCCGTGGCGAAGGACTTCGCCATCGCCGCCTCCATCGTCACCCGCTCGGCGCCCTGGTCCGCGGTCCATGCGGCGCGGTAGACCAGGAGCCGCGCGGCGACGAGATCGGTCGCCATGCGGGCCAGCTTGTCCTGGATCAGTTGGAATTCGGCCAGCGGCTTTCCGAATTGTCGTCGCGCGCGCGCGTGGGTCACGGCTTCGTCCAGGGCGCGCGCCGCCATCCCGCACGCCGCCGCGCCGACCGTGGCGCGCAGGCGGTCGAGCGTGCGCAGCCCCAGGCCGAATCCGCGTCCCTCCTCTCCCAGACGATTCGCGGCCGGCACCCGGCACTCCTCGAAGGCCATCGCGCCGAGCGGATGCGGCGCCGACAGTACCTGCGCCTCCGCGAACCGCAGCCCGGGCGTCTCGGCGGGAACGACGAAGCAGCTCACGCCCTTCGCGCCGGCGGCGGGGTCGGTGCTGGCGAAGACGGTGTAGAAGTCGGCGATGCCGGCATTGGAGATGAGCGTCTTCGCGCCCGTCAACACGTACGCGTCGCCGTCCCGCCGCGCGGTGGTCGCCATCGCCGCGACGTCCGATCCCGCCCCGAGCTCGGTCATGGCGAAGGCCGCCATCGCGCGTCCCGCCAGGGCAGGCTCGGCGAATCGCTCGCGCTGTTCGGCGCTTCCCGCGAGGAGGATCGGCAGCGTCCCCAGTCCCTGCAGCGCGAAAACCGCATCGGCGATCGGGGAGGATGCGCCCAGCGATTCGCGGGCCAGGCAGCAGCCGCGCCAGTCCTGTCGTCGTATCGCCTCGAACCACCCGGCGCCGCCCAACCGCGAGAGGAGCGCGCGCGCTTCCGTCCGGGCGGCATCGTCGTCGGGCGGCTCCGGGCGCCCCGCCAACTCTCGCGCCGCGTACGCGCCGAACGTACCCGCCAGCGCCAGGTGCTGGTCCTCCAAAAAGGCGCGCACCGGACGCAGATCGGGCGTCGACGCGGCGAAGTCTCGATCGTCGGCGGCGGTCATGGCGTGAATCGTACCTCGCGCTTCGCCACGAAGGCCTCGTACGCCTCGCGGAAATGGGGGTGGAGCATCAACGCGGCCTGCGCGTCCGCCTCGTAGCGGAGCGCCGCCTCCAGGCTCATCGTCGCTTCGTCCTCGAGCGCCTTCTTCGTCACGGCGAGGGCGGGGCCCGGACCGCGGCCGAGACGTTCCGCCAACTCGGTGGCCTCCGCCACGACGCGCTCCACGGGCACGACACGGTTGTAGAGCCCGATCTCGTGGGCGCGCTGCGGATCGATGAAGTCGCCCGTCATCAGGAGCTCGGTCGCCCGGCCGAGGCCCACGATACGCGGGAGGAGCCACGAGGCGCCCATGTCGGCGCCCGACAGCCCGACGCGAACGAAGAGATAGGCGATCTTGGCCTTGTCGGATGCGATG
This sequence comes from Candidatus Eiseniibacteriota bacterium, assembly GCA_003235575.1. Classification (GTDB taxonomy): domain Bacteria; phylum Eisenbacteria; class RBG-16-71-46; order SZUA-252; family SZUA-252; genus SZUA-252. Next base: position 3,769 of record QJVW01000122.1, read on the forward strand.
CGGAAATCGCAGGCGGTGGCGATCACGGCGCCGGCGCCGGCGACGGTCCCGTTCAGGGCGGCGATCACCGGGCGGCGGCAGCGGCGAATGTTGAGGATGAGATCGCACGTCATGCGCGTGAAATCGCGCAGGCCGGCGGCGTCGCGCGCGAACAGCGCGCCGATGATGTCCTCGACGTCGCCGCCGGAGCAGAACGCGCGCCCGGCGCCGGTGATGACGACGGCGCGCACCCCCGGCTCCGTGTCGAGCGCGGCGAAGGCGTCCCGAAGCTCGGCGTACACCTCGAACGTGAGCGCGTTCAGGCGGTCGGGTCGGTTCAGCGTGATCGTGGCGACCCCGGTCGCGGCATCGTGGGCGTAGCGGATCGACTTCGCGGAGATCGCCATGCTAGCTCCCTCCCCCGATCACGGCCGTCCCCTCCATCTCCACGACGGCGCCCCGATCGACCAGCCCCTTCACTTCGAGCAGGGCGACCGCCGGGTAGTGCTTCCCCAGACGCTCGCGCCACAGGGCGCCCAACGCCTTCCGGGAGGCGGTGTACGACGACAGATCGGTCACGTAGATCGTCAGTCGCGCGAGGTCGGCGGGTGTGCCGCCGGCATCGCGCACGATCGCCAGGACGCGGTCGAGCGCCCGGGCGAACTGTCCGACGAAATCGGGAGGCGTTCCGGGGAGGTCGGTCTCCCAGCCCGCCTGGCCCGCGATGAGCAGGAGGCGGCCGTTCGCCGGCGCCAGCACGCCGTTGTTCCAGCCAATGGGCGCGCCGAGCGCTTCCGGGTTCACGAATTCGAGTGTCATGAGGGGCGTGTTCCTCCGTCGAGTACGATGGCGTTTCCCGTGCCGGCGCCGGCGTCCGGGCGGCAGAGGCGGACGACCTCCGCGGCGACTTCCGCGGGAGTGACCAGGCGGGATTGCCCCACCGTCGCGAGAATCGCCGCGAGGGCGTCCTCGGGGCCGAGGCCGGTGCGGGCGCGAACGTTGTCGAGCGTGCGGGCGGTCATCTCCGTCTCCACGTAGCCGGGACAGAGCGCGTTCACGGTCACGCCCTTTCCGTCGTATTCCAGCGCGATCGACCGCGTGAAACCGACGACGGCGTGCTTGGCGGCCGCATAGTGGGCGATGTACTTCGCCCCGTGAAGTCCCGCGACGGAGGCGATGGCCACGATCCGGCCGAACCGTCGCTCCGCCATGGCCGGCGCGAATTCCCGGACGCAGAGAAAGGTTCCGGTGGCGTTCACCGCCATCAGGCGGTTCCACTCGCCGAGCGTGATCTTCGGCAGCGGCGCCGAGGCGGCGTCGCCCGCCGAGAGGACCAGGATGTCGACGGGGCCCCGGCGCCGCGCCTCGTTCCCCAGGCGCCTGACGTCATCCTCCACCGTGACGTCGCAGGGAACGGCGACGGCGTCCGCGCCGGCCCCCCGCAGCGTGGCGGCGATCCGCTCGATCGACGACTCCGTCCGCGCGGCGAGCACGACGGCGGCGCCCGCGTCGGCCAGGGCCCGCGCCACGGCCGCCCCGATGCCGCGCCCGGCTCCGGTGACGACGGCGCGGCGCCCCGCCAGCGCGGTGGTGGTCACGCGGCGCCCCCGGGCCGCAGCGCTTCGCCCACGGCATCCGCCAGGATCGCGCCGAGGACGGCGACCGTCGCGCGCCCCTCGTCGGCCGTGGCCTCGGCGGGCCAGCCGAAATAGGCGCGCGGTCCCCCCGCCTCCTCGAAGGTCGCCTTCCCCTCTCGAATCGCGGTCGCCAGCGACGCGGGGTTCGGGGGCAGCCCGCGCCCGATCGCCTCGCGCACGGCGCCGGGCTTCACCGCCAGGACGATGGACCCTTCGTAGCGACCCGCGTGACACGCCCCGCTCCGGAACTCCTCGGTAAGACGCGACGCCCATGGCTTTCGGCTCACGTCGGGCGCCACGACCGGAAGCAGTCGCTCCCCGCGCGCGCGGGCGACCGCGTCGGCCACGGCCTTCAGGTGGGTCGGATCGAGGTGCGCGTTCGCGACCGCCAGCGCCGCGAACCCGGCGGCGGTCATCGCGCGCGCCACGTCGAGAAGCAACGCCGTGACGGTTTCGGGCGACGCGGAAATCGTGCCGGGAAAACCCGCCGCGAAGGGGGCGGCGGTATAGGGGAGCGGGGGAAGCAGGACCGGAGTGCGCCCCGCGCGCCGCAACGCCTCCGCGCCGGAGCGCGCCATCGCATCGGCGATGATGACGTCGGTGCCCAGCGGCAGGTGCGGGCCGTGCGCCTCGACCGCGCCCACGGGGAGCACGGCGATCGCGCGATCGCGCGCCGCGTCGCGAAGCTCCTCCCACGTGAGGTCGGCCCACTCCAAGATCGACATCGATCGGCGCTCCTCGAAATCCAGGCTGCGGACGGGTCAGTCCAGGGTTGCCAGCCGCCCCGTCGGCGTCCATCATGGGCGGCGAACCCGGAACGTACCATGACCTACCAGCCGCCGGAACGCTTGAACATCGCCGACCATTTCCTCGACGCCCGCATCCGGGAGGGACGCGGCGGCCGCCCCGCCGTGATCACCGACGACCGGACCTGGACCTACGCCGACGTCCAGGCGCTCGCCAACCGATTCGGGAATGTTCTCGCCGCCGCGGGCGCCCGCCCCGACGACCGCGTCCTGATCGCCATGCCCGACGGGGCGGCGTACGTGGGGGCGCTCTTCGGGACCCTCAAGCTCGGCGCGGTCGTGGTGATGGTGAATCCCGGGCTCTCGGACGAGGACGCGGCGCGCATGCTCGACTACACGCGCGTCCGCTTCGTCGTCGCGCACCGGGACGCCGCGCCGGCGTTCCACCGGGCGGCGGAGTCGTCGCCTTCGGTGCGCGCGGTCCTCGTGCCGGGAACGCCGGCCGCCGACGAGGCGCTGGCGAGCGCTTCACCCGTGCTCGATACGTTCCCCACCCACGCCGACGACGCCGCCCTCTGGCTCTTTTCCGGCGGCACGACGGGACGGCCGAAGGCGGTCGTGCAAACGCACCGATCGTTCGCGTTCACGACCGAGTGCTACGGGAAGGGTGTCCTGGAAATCGGCGAGAACGACATCACGATCGCGGTGCCGAAGCTCTACTTCGGCTACGCGACCGGGTCGAATCTCTTCTTTCCCTTCGCGGCGGGCGGCGCGACGGCGCTCTTCCCCGAACCCGCGACCGCGGAGGCGCTCTTCGCGCGGATCGAGCGCGTGCGGCCGACGATCCTGATCAACGTTCCGACGATGATCCTCAAGATGGTGTCGCACGCCGAGGCCGCCGGGCGAGATCTCTCCTCGCTGCGCCTTTGCACGTCGGCGGGCGAGGCGTTGCCGGTCGAACTCGATCGACGGTGGCGGGAGGTGTTCGGCGTCGACCTCCTCGATGGATTAGGGACGGCGGAGATGTGGCACGTCTTCATCTCGAACCGGCCCGGCGCCGCGCGTCCCGGCACGCTCGGCACGGTGGTGCCGGGATTCGAGATCAAGGCCTGCGACGAAGAGGGCCGTGAGGTTCCCCGCGGCGAGACGGGATGGCTCTGGGTGCGCGGCGGCGCGCGCGCGATCGCCTACTGGCAGCACCAGGAGAAGACGGAGCAGGCGTTCCGGGGTGAATGGTACGTCTCGGGAGACCTCGTCACGATCGACCGCGACGGCTTCGTGACCTACGGCGGCCGCGGCGACGAGATGCTCAAGGTCGCGGGCAAATGGCTCGCGCCGCAGGAAGTGGAGAGCTGCCTCCTCCAGCACCCCGCGGTCTCCGAGGCGGCGGTGGTGGGCGTCGCCGACGCGAACGGCCTCGTGAAGCCGGTCGCCCACGTGGTGGCGCGGGAGCGCCGCCAGGGTCTCGACGAGGAGCTGAAGGGATTCGTGCGGGAGCGCCTCGATCCCTACAAGCATCCACGCGAGGTTCTCTTCGTGGACGCGCTGCCCCGAACCCACCTCGGCAAGGTCGACCGCGGCAAACTTCGCCGCGGATAGGCCCTCGATGCGCCCAGGGGTCCCTCCCGGTCCGCGGCCCGTCGATTGGGTCCTCGCGATCTACAACGCGGTCGCCGGCGCGGCGTGGCTTCCGGCGCTGGGGGTCAGCGGATCCGCGGGGTGGATCGTGAGCGCGCACACGCTGGGCGTGCTTCTGCCGATGGCGCTCGGCACGATCGATCGATCATCGTCCCGCGCGGTCCGGATTCTCCGCGAGGCGTACCCGCTCCTCCTCCTCTACCCCTTCTTCGCCGAGGTGGGGCTTCTCCACCAAGCGCTCGGCTCGGTGGGCCACGACGGCGTGGTGGCGGCGTGGGATGCCGCGCTCTTTCCGGGCGCCTGGCATCGGACGTGGTCCGCGGCGGCGCCCGGCGCCTGGATGCGAGAGGCGATGCACGCGCTCTACGTCTCGTACTACCTCTTGATCGCGGGACCGCCGCTGGCCGCGGTGCTGCTCCGAAACGCAAACGCCTTCCGCGACATCTCCTACCGGATGATGCTCACCTACACGGCTTGCTACGCGGTCTACCTCTTCTTCCCGGTGCTCGGGCCCGGGCATGCCGACCCGTTGCCGCCCGGAGCGACCGCGCAGGGATTCTTTCCGGGCCTGATGCACGCGGCCATGGCATCGGGGGACGCTCCCGGAACGGCGTTCCCCAGCTCGCACGTGGCCGGCGCGTTCACCGCGGCGTGGCTGGGAGCCCGCTGGTTTCCACGCGTGGTCGCGCGGACGCAGCTGGTCTTGGCCGTCGGGGTCGCGGCGGCCACCGTCTATACGCACAACCACTACGTCCTGGACGCCGTGGCGGGATTTCTCTTCGCGCTGCTCCTGCAGCGGCTGCTCGCGCCGGCGATCGAAGGCGCGTGGGGCAACGCAAAGGCGCCGGGGGTCGATACGCCCCCGGCGCCCGCGCGGCCGTAGCGGACGATTAGTACATGCCCGGCGCCAGCCGGGGCGTGCGCTTCATGTACTCGCGGTAGTCGTCCCCGAACTCGCCCACCATGAATTGCTCCTCGACATCCATCCGCCGCTTGAACATCCAGAAGACGACCGGAAGCAGAAGCACGGCGATCGAGCTGCGGAAGATGCCCGCGAATCCGATGTCCATGAGCAGGATGCCGACATAGGAGGGGTGCCGGACGAACGCGTAGATGCCGCTCGTCTCGAGCGAATGGCCTTCCTGCCTGGCGACGACGGAGGCGAATCGCTTCCCCAGAACCATCATCGGCCAGACCCGGAGCAACGCTCCGAACGCGAGAAAGACGAGTCCGGCCCAGCGAATCACGTCGCCACCGGGAAGAACCAGGATGCCGCGGGCATCCATGTACGGCATGACCCACGCCGTGAAGAGCGAGTGGAACATGAGGAGCGGAAAGAACGGCTTCCAGTCCGCCGTATGCTTCTCCCCGCGGCTTCGACCCGACGTCGCGAGCGTCATGACGGGGAGCATCAGGAAGTGGATGATCACGACGCCCACGCGAACCGGGTGCGCGAAGAACCCGTCCCAGCTTCCCCACGCCATGACCATCAACAAGAGAAAGAGGACGACGTTCATGGGAATTCCGATCATCTGCTTCCACGAGATCCGCTGTGCCATGGCTCCCCCTTGCTTGCCTTCGTTTCCGTGGGGCGATACTCTGCCCAGCAGTTATCGGCAGACGACCACTAGTTCCTGAGCCGGGAGTTGCGACCATGACACCGCGAAATTCTTGGCGTCGCGTACGCTGGGCGGGGATCTCGACATCGGTGCTGCGCGCGGCGGTGACGCTCGCCGCCATGGCGGCCCTGGGGGGTTGCGGCGGCCGGACGGCGGCCCCCTACGAGCAGGGCGACGAGCGCTACCGGTTCACGTTCCGCTTGGAGCGGGTACGGGGGGAAGTGGGCGCCTGCACCGGGATCATGTCCGTGCGCGACCTGAGAGCCGATCGGACGCTGAAGATCCCGATGCACACGGTGCCCTGGGGCGTGAAGACCCAGGCGTCGGCCACCGACGAGGCCTACGGCGCACGCTTCGAGGTCACCACGACCGTGAACGCCCCGGGCACGGTAGGCGAGGTTCGCGGCGTGCTCCGGCGCGGCGCCACGCTCGTGGCGTCCCGAACCGCCAAGGTTCGGGTCACCGTCACGGAAAATCCTCCCGAGATTCGAATCCGCTAGCGGCGCGGAAGGAGCAGGATCTCCCAGAAGCGGTGGGGATCCGTCCTCGCGTCGAAGTGCGCCGCGAGCGCCGCGGTGCTCAGCGTGTCGAACCGATTCGCGGACGCGTCGACGAGCATCACCCGGTCGAAGAGCGTGCGCACGAGATCGAGGTATCGATCTCGCTCGAACCCGGATCGCTCGATGCCGTAGGGCCAGAACTCCGTGAGGACCGGCGCGCCCCCCGCCAGGGTCTTCCGCGCGCCCAGGAGCAGATGCCCTTCGTGCCCCTGCACGTCGGCCCAGACGAGGCCGATTCGCTGGGGGTCGACTCGAGGCTCCTCGTCGACGATGTCGTCCAAGGTACGCGCCGGCACTCGGATCGTGGCACGACGCTCCTCGTCCAGGCGACCCGCTCGATGCGCTGCAGCGGCGCGCACGCGGTGATCGCCGAAGTTGTCCTCCGAGAGTTCCATATTCACGTCGCCGGACGCGTCGGAGACCGCGCACGCCACCGCACGGATCGAATCCGTCAGCCCGTTCTGCGCGATGTTCCGCTCCAGGAGGGCGAAGTTCTCGGGTCCCGGCTCGATCGCGAGCGCGCTTCGAAAGTACCCGCGCCGAAGCATGCCGATCGAGACCATCCCGATGTTCGCCCCGGCGTCGATCATGAAATCCCGACCCGGCGCCGCCAGGTAGCCCTCCCGGCGCAGGTAGGACACCGCGCGCTCCATGAGATCGACTTCCCACGCGCGATGCACGTAGAGCACCTTCGCGATGATGCGATCCATGTTGCTGAAGGAAAGGAGGCCGTTTTCGGTGCGAACGGTGAGGATGCGCGGCGGCCGGCCGGGCCCGCCACGGACCCGTTCCCACTGCAGCTTGCGAAGCGCGCGACGGAGGCGAAACCCCAGGGATGCCATGATGGCTCCGGATGCTACCAGGCCCGGAGTATCCCGCCCAGGAGTTCAGCCTTGTGCGGGCAGCTCCCGCTTCGCTTCCGCGGAGCCCAGGGCGGGCCAGATTCCCTCGGCGGTCGCCGGGTCCCCGCTTCCCCAGGGGGGCGTCGCATCCGGGGGACGTCGGTACAGGACGCCCAGCGCGAACCGCTCCGCCTGCGCCGCCTCCATCGCCTTGCCGAGATCGGTGGGGTCGTACTCCGGAGGAAGCATGTCGCATCGCTGGTAGATCGCTTCGCCGTACTGCGGGCCCTGGTAGGTGACGCAGCCCGCCAGGATGTGGACGAAGGAGAACCCGGCGTACGAAATCGCCTCGCGCATCATCGAACGCAGGTGCGGAAGATTTCCCGCATGCGTCCGGGCCACGAAGCCCGCGCCGCTGCTCAGGACGAGCAGAACGGGATTGAGAGGCCGTTCCCCTCGCCCGGCGAGGCCGCGGTCCCGCTTGAAGTCCTCCGTCGAGGTGGGCGACGCCTGCCCCTTCGTGAGGCCGTAGATCCCGTTGTCCAGCACCGCGTACGTGATGTCGACATTGCGCCGCACGGTGTGGGGAATGTGGCCCAGCCCGATGGAGAACCCGTCGCCGTCGCCGCCGACCACGATCGTCGTGATCTCCGGCCTCGAGAGTTTGAGTCCGCTGGCGATGGGCAGCGCCCGGCCATGGATCGAATTGAAGGCGTAGGAGCGCGTGTATCCGGGCAGACGGCTGGAGCAGCCGATCCCCGAGATGACCGCCAGACGCTCCGGCGCGATCTCGAGATCGGCCAGCGCGGAGGTGAGACCTTTTAGTACGCCGAAATCGCCGCAGCCCTTGCACCACACGGGCTCGAGCGAGGAGCGCAGATCCTTCGCCTTCATGTCGTCGCCTCCGATAGATAGCGGTCGAGTTCCGATGCGGTCAGCGGCGTGCCCCCGCTGCGCGCGATGCTCTTCACGTCGCGCAGGTCGGTCAGGCCGGAGAGATAGCGATGGAACTGGCCCTGGAAGCTTAACTCCAGCACCCCGGTCCACTCCAGCCCCTGTCGCCAGGCGGTGAACGCCTCCAGGGGAAACGGATGAAGCATTTCCGGAAGGAAGATCCGGTATTCGGGATGCGCGACGACCCATTCGCGCAGGAGACCGTAGGAGCTTCCCCACGCCACCAGCCCGCGCGTGGCCCCGGCTTCACCCAAGGTTCGGAACGCGTCGCGCGTCTCCTCCGCGATCGCCGTCAGCTTTCGGAATCGCTTTTCATTCATCAACTGGTGCGTGGCCGTGTCGGCGGTCGGATAGCCCTCGGCGTTGTGTTCGATGCCGGCGGCGAGATACGTGCCGCCCACGTCGCCCGGGACCCGGAAGGGATTCACCCCGTGGGCCGACGAGAGGTCGAAGCGCGCCGGGCCGCTCGTCTCGTTCCAGCGCTCGCGCGTCGCCGCCTGGCGTGGCGACGTCTCCGCTTCGCGGATCTGGCGCCGCTGCGCGATGTACGCGTCCGAGAGAACCATCACCGGAAGTTGAAACCGCTCCGACAGCGTCATGGCCCGCACCATCACCTCCCGGGCGTGGACGACGTCGAAGACGCCCAGCACGACGCGGGGAAAGTCGCCGTGCCCGCCGTAGATCGCATGGTAGAGATCCGACTGCTCCGTGCGCGACGGCATCCCCGTCGCCGGACCCGCGCGCTGGCAGTCGACGATGATCGACGGCAGCTCCGCCATGCTGGAGAGGCCGATCATCTCCGTCATCAGGGACAGCCCCGGACCGCTGGTCGCGGTCATCGAAGGAACACCGCCGAACGACGCCCCGAGCACCATGCCCATGGCGGCGATCTCGTCCTCCGCCTGGACGACCCGTCCTCCGGTCGCTGGCAATTCCTCGATGAGCGTCTCCATCACCTCCGAGGAAGGAGTGATCGGGTACCCCGCGAAGAACTTGAGCCCGGCCGCGATCGCGCCGCGCGCGACGGCCTCGTTGCCGGTCTCGGCGAAGAGTCCCCGCCCCTTTCCCGCGGGGGCCGGTCGACTCGGCACGCCGTCCGCGGCCAGGCCGGTCGCCAGCGCCTCGAGATTCGCCTGCATGCGCTCGCGCCGATCGCCGAACCGCTGGCGCAACGCGTCCTCGGCCAGCGCCTGGGGCCATCCGAGAAGGCGGCAGAGAAGCCCCAGCCCCAGCATGTTCTTCGGCGGCCCCTCGACTTCGATTCCGTCCTCGAACCGCGCGAAGGGGAACCGATACGGCTCCTCCTGGGTGGTTCCCAGCCAGTCGGGAAGCTCGCCGGCTTCCTCGCGGTCGAGTAGGGCGACGCTCCCCGGGTGCAGGCGGACCGACCCCTGGAACCGCTTCAGGTCGCGCAGCCGGAAGCAGAGCAGGACGTCCGCCTGGTCCCCCTCGTACTGCACCTCGCGGTCGCTGATCCGGACGATCGCGGCCGACTCCCCGCCGCGTATCTGCGGCCCGTACGATTGCACCATCACGCCGTAGAGGCCCTGGCGCGCCGCCATGGCGAGAATCAGATCGCCGAGGAGCGCGATCCCGTCGCCGCCGCTTCCGACGAGCGCCAGGACGAGGGAATGGGCGGGACCCGCGGTGAGATCGCGGTTCGGGGGGACGGCGGTTGCGGGCGCGGGCGCCGGCGGTTTCATGGCGTCATACCTCCACGGGCGGTTCGATCGGCTCCGGGCGAGGACGCTGCCCGATGCGGTGCAGAATCGTGCTGGGACAGATGTCGACGCAGGCTTCCTGGCAGGACGGACCGTACGCCAGACAGATGTCGTGATGGATGATGATCGTCCGGCCGTCCCACTCGATGGCCTCGGCCGGACACTTGGAGACGCATTTACGGCACAGCGTGCAGCCCACCATGCACGTGGACCGCACGACCGACTGCTTGTCCTTCGCGACGCACGACAGTTCGACGCGTCGGTTGCGCGGATAGAGCTGGAACAGCTCCTTGGGACAGACGGGCACGCAGATGCCGCAACCGGTGCACTTGTCGTAGTTCACCGCCGCGATGCCGTCGGGGCTCATGTAGAGCGCGTCGAACGGGCACGCGCGCACGCAATCGGCCATGCCCAGGCAACCGTTCTTGCACGCCTTCGGGCCGCCGAACACCAGGGACGCCGCGGCGCAGGTATCCAGCCCCACGTAGCGCGATTCGTCCCGCGCGAAGGCGCTGGTTCCATGGCACCGCATGACGACGACGCGGTCGGCGACGGTGCCCGGTTCTTTCCCCGCGATCTTCGCGATCGCCTCGGCCACGGCGCCTCGTCCCGGAATGCAGAGGCTGGGCGACACTTCGGAGCGCTCCACGACCGCCTCGGCGTATGCCTGGCATCCCGCGAACCCGCAGGCGCCGCAGTTGGCCGAGGGGAGATAGGCGCGAACACGCTCGACGACCGGATTCGTCGGCACCTGGAACCGGCGCGCCACCGCCGCGAGCGTGACGCCGAATACCACGCCGATCGACGTGAAGACCCCCAGTCCCCAGAGCGCGGTCGAGACGAGCGAGGAGTTCATGGCGTCACCGGAGGAACGTTAGGCCCGAGAAGCCCATGAACGCCAGGGCGAAGAGGCCGGCGAGGGTGAACGCGATGGGAAGTCCCTGGAAGGCGGCCGGTACCCGGGCCAGTTCCAGCTTTTCGCGGGCGCAGGACATGAGGAAGAGCGCGATGGCGAACCCCACGCCCGATCCCAGGGCCAGCGCGAAGGACTCGGCGGGACCCGACTCCGCGGCGGCGTTCAAGAGCGGCACCGCCAGGATGATGCAATTCGTCGTGATGAGCATGAGGTAGACGCCCCATCGCTGGTGGAGCGACTTGTGCGTCTTCTTGAGAATCGTGTCGAGCGCCTGCACCAGGAACGCGACGACGCCGATGAACACGATGATCTGGAGGAACTTCAGCTTCAGCGGCGCCATGACGAAGGTGAAGAGCCCCCACGAGAGCATGGCGCTGAGGATCATCACGACGGCGAACGTGATGCCCATGCTGATGGCGGTGTCCCGCTTGCGCGAGACGCCGAAGAACACGCAGAGACCGAGATAGCGCGTGAAGACGAAGTTGTTGATCAGCGCCGAGGAGAGAACGACCGTCAGGAGCAACGCCCACGGCGCGGGGCGCACGTCCCGGGCCGCCGCGGGATCGAGCATCTCGATTCGGTACGCCGCGGACGGATCGAGACGGTCGTTCACTTCGAGCAGGACCGCGTTCCCCTCCTCGGCGACGACGGAGCGAATCTCGATCGGGACGTCGGGCGCCCGCGCATCGGTCAGCCGGAAGTTCGCCGGATCGAGCGAGGACGCCGGGCGCGTCAGCTCCAGCCGAAGGTGATGCGGCGCGCGCACCCGTGCGCCTCGGATCACGGCGTCGCCGCCGTCGGCCGCGGCGGTCGCCGCGAAGAGGAGAAGGAACGCGAGCCCGAGGGCCGCCGACGTCACGTGGCGGGAAGCGAAACGGCCGGGCCGGATGCTATCCATGCGCGCCTCCCCCGGCCGCCGTCGGCGCCTTGCCCCCGCGCTTCCAGCGTTCGAGCGCATTGAAGAACGCCATGAGGATTCCGATGGTGAAGAAGCCGCCCGCGGGAAGCGCGAAGAAGAGGAGCGGCTTCTCCGGCGTCACGACGTGCCCCAGGATCGCCCCGCTCCCCAGCAACTCCCGGAACGCGCCGATCACGACCAGCGCGAAGAGGAACCCGAGCCCCATCCCCAGGCCGTCCCAGAAGGTCGGGATCAGGGGCATCCGGGACGCGAAGACCTCCAGCCGGGAGATGATGATGGCGAACGCGACGATCAGCTTCACGTAGAGCCCGACCTGCGCGTAGAGGACCGGGAAGTATCCGGCCAGCGTCATGTCGATGGCGCTGACCCAGACCGCGATGATGATCGTGTAGGCGGGAATCCGGACCCGCGGATGGATCCCGCGGCGAACGAGCGCGACCGTCACGCTCGAGAGGACCTGCACGAGCAGCACCGCCACGCCGAGCATGATGCCGTTCGCCACGGTGGTCGTGACGGCGACGGCGGGACAGAGCGAAAGCGCGAGACGAAAGACCGGGTTCTCCCCGAAGATGCCGTTCAGGAGGAGCGCCACGGCGCCCGGCGGTCGCTCGGGAAGAAGAATCGTCTGGCTCATCGTCTCACGCTCCTTCCCCGGCGGCGCGAAGGTACGGCTCCAGGAGCTCCCACCGGCGCCGGAAGTGGAGAATCGTCGCCCGGACGCCGTCCGTCAGCGCGCGGCTCGAAATCGTGGCTCCGGTCACCGCGTAGATCGGGCGATCCGACTCCCGCGAACGCAGCGGTCCGTAGCGCTCCGTCCACGCCGGATCGTCCGCCGTGCCGCGGCGCCGCAACGCGTCGCGCCAGTCCTCGGGCATGGGGTCCTTCGTCACGTCCAGATTCGCGGCGCCGTCCAGGTCGCGGCCGACGTACTGCCCCTGGAACCAGTCGGTCGCCACCTCCGCGCCCAGGCCCGGGTCCTCCTCGTGCTCCACGACCCGCACGCCCGCGATGCGCCACTCGCGATCGAGCGCCACGAAGAACCGGATCCGGTTCTTGTAGCCGCGCGCCTCCCCTTCGACGACGAACCCGGCCGGAGCGCCGTCGCGAGACGCGACGAAGATCCGGCCCAGCGGATGGAGTCCCTTCTCCCCCGCGTTGGCCGACGCGATCTCGCCGGAGCGAAGCAGCGTTCCGTCGAGCGCGAAGACGAACTCGCGCGGCGCGCGCGCGGCGCCTTCGGCCGTCCCGTTCCCGCCGGCGTCGGCCCCCGCCTCGCCGGTGCGGTAGATCACGGCGTCGCGCGCGGGCGAGAGGAACTGGCGAATCTCCTTCACCGTGGCGTCGCTGCCCAGCGACAGGAGTTCCGTCACCGCCGCCCGCTCGTTCCGCTGGCGCGACGCTTCCGCGTAGCGCTCGGTCCCGAGGTAGACGCCGCCCAGGATGGCGGCCCCCGCGGCGCAGATGAGCGTCATGGATAGAACGATCCGCCACGTTTCCCCGGGCGCCCACGTCGGCGGACCCGCCGCCGCGCGTCCGGGCGCGCCGCCCGATCCCGCCGCCGGCGCGCTCACGAGGGCGCTCCCGCGAATACGGGCCGGCGCGGTCGGAACCAGAGATTCAGCGCCGGGACCAACGTGTTCGCGAGCAGGATCGCGTAGCAGATCCCCTCGGGATATCCGCCGTAGATGCGGATGATGCCGGTCAGCGCGCCGATCAGGAGCCCGAACACGATCTGGCCGTTTCGCGTGCTGGGAGAGGTGACGTAGTCGGTGGCCATGAACAGCGCGCCGAGCCAGAGGCCGCCCGACAGGAGATGAAGTCCCGCCTGGCCCGACGGCGCCGTCGTCAGGAGCACGCCCACCAGGATCGAGAGCGGAATCGTCGGCGTGATGATGCGCCGCGCGAGCAGGACCCCGCCGCCGAGGACAACGAGCAGGACGGACACCTCGCCGATCGAGCCGGGCCGGAGCCCCACGATCAGGGACACCCACGGCGAGCCGGCGCCGCCGAGAAGATTCATCGCGGCCGTGATCCCCTGCTCGCGCCATGCCCCCAGCGGGGTCGCCGTGGTGACGGCCGCGGCGTTGGCGAAAAAGGGCGCGGGCGTGATCCATCCCGCGGTCATGGGCAGCGGCAGCGTCGCCATCAGAAACGCGCGCCCGATCAGCGCGGGATTGAACAGGTTGTAGCCAAGTCCTCCGAAGATCGTCTTCGCGAAGATGATCGCGAAGGCCCCGCCCAGGAACGCCGCCCAGAGCGGCACGAGCGGCGGGAGCGTCAGCGCGAGCAGGAGCCCCGTGCAGAACGCGCTTCCATCGCGGACGGAGGTCCGCGTCCGGACGACGCGCCCGGCCACGGCTTCGGAGGCCACGGCGCCCGCCACCGCCGCCACGATCACGCCGACCGCCGGCAGACCGAACACCAGCGCGCCCCACAGCGCCGCCGGCGCGAGCGCGGCGTTCACGGTCCACATGATCTTCGTCGTCGTCTCCTCCGCGCGGACGTGCGGTCCGGGCGCGATGACGAAGGGGGCGGGTTCGGGCGGCGCGATCGTCTCGGCGCTCACGTCTTCACCCGGATGTCGGTCGCCCGGCGAAGCGCCGACTTGGCGACCTGCATGAACTGGAGGAGCGGCCGGCCCGAGGGGCAGACGTAGGTGCAGCAGCCGCACTCGTAGCAGTCGAGGGGTCCGAACGGGTCGGTGTCGAGCGTGCGGCCCGCCTCGATGTGAACCGACACCTGATCGGGCTCCAGCCCCAGGGGGCAGGCGTCGA
>QJVW01000015.1 GCA_003235575.1 Candidatus Eiseniibacteriota bacterium
GCGCTGATCAAGACGATGTTCTTGATGATGTACTGGCCCTCGAGAGTCGGCGCGTAGGGGAAGCGCGTAAAGCACTCGTGGGGGAACAACACCAGCGGCGTGATCGCCCCGGCCATCTGAAGCCACAATAGGAAGAGCGTGGCACGCAGGAATCTCCCCGAGATGAGTCCCAGGCCGATCGCGCACTCCCACGTGGCCAGCGTCACGATCGCGATGTCGGGCGGAACCAGGCCGAACGTCAGGACGCTCATCGTGTTGGTGGCCAGGGTCTGCGCCGGGCTCAGGCCGGGGAAGAACTTCAACACCCCGAACCAAAAGAAGACAATGCCGACGCTGAGCCGCAGAAGCGGCACGCCGTAGCGCGACATCCACGCGATGAAGGCGACGTCTACGGCGTGGAAGCGATGGATGATCGTGCGCATCGGGTTCTCCCCATATTGGTCTTGACGTTGATCGCTCGGAGTCTCATCAGGCCCCCGGAATTTCCCCCCGATACAACGCCGGCAACAACCACGGCTTCCGCATCAGCAGCTCCGCGATTGGCGGCGGGGGATGGTCCTTGTCGGCCTTCAGCGCCTCGGCGCGCGTCTCCGGCCACTCATACGGCAACTCTTCGTACGACCCGGGTCCCGTAGCACGCTCCAGCAATTCAAGCGTCGCGCGCAACACCGCGCGTTGGCCCTCCGCGTCGCCGACGCGGCCCAGCGAGCGTCCGCTTGGATAGGCGATCCCCGCCAGCCGCGGCACGCCGACGGCGCGCGTGAGATCCGGAATCCACGACAGGCAGACGGTCGCGACGCCGCTCGCTTCGAGCACCCGCTGGGCCAGTCCCACGGACCGGCAGCAGAAGGGTCAGGAAGGGAAGAGCGCGGCGGCGTCCACGCCCTCGGCACGCATCCGCGCCGCGATCGCGGGGGCGGTCTTCTCGACCAGTTCCCGCGCGTCGAGGATGTAGCCCATCGTCGAGTAGTGCGTGGGGGCGGCGCGACCGACCACGCCTTCCGCCGCCAACTCACTGAGTCGCCGCATCGGCAGGACGACGTCGAGGTCGGCCTCGCCGAAGCGCGGGCTGATGTGGAGGTGGTAGATCTTGATCTCCGCCTCGGTCGTGCCGAGGGGGATCTCGCGATAGGACGGGTCGCCCCACCAGGGATTTCGCCGCTCGCCTTCCTGGTCGAAGGGACGGTCCGTGCGGAGCGCGACGCCGGCGGTTGAAACCAGAGCGACCGTACACTCGCGGAGCGGTTTCGGGAGGGCTGTGAAGGGGATCGGGCCGGTGTTCTCGCCGGGCGCTGCATCCGTCCGGACCCCCGCCGCCGCGCCGGGCGTCACCGCCGCCCCTGCCCCCACTCCACCGTCCTCCCGCGCGGCCCACGCCTTCATGATCTGCCGCGAGGCGAAACTCAGGAAACGATACGAGTCGATCGGCACCTACGAACCCTCTGCATTCGTCTGGAGTACCGTACCCCGACACCCACACACGGCCGCCCTACCGCTTCTCCAGGCGCCCCAGCCAGTCGAGCATGACGGTGGTCGGACCCACATCGGTATCTTCCCCCTCGGTGATGACGAGGAACCGTTGGCCGTCCTTCGAAACGGTATAGCGGTTTCTCTGGGTCACGTTGCTCGTGACAGGGACCGAGAAGAGCTCCCGGGGAAGGGAAAATCGCGGCGGTGAGCCGGGCTCCACGCTGACTGCCATCACTTTCTTATCGAACGAAAGGTAATAGAGCTCCCTCCCGTCTCCACGCCATTGCGCCTCGAATCCTCCGGCCGTCGAGACCCTCCACTTCCCGCCCGGTCCCGGAAAGGCCTGAACGAAGATCTCGTACCCTCCGGACTCCGTGGACCCATAGGCGAGTAGCGTTCCATCGGGAGAGAGGACGGGGCGATATTCGTTGAACGAAGTGACGCGGATCGGAACGGACCGAATGGAGTCGTCGAACGACAGCGCATAGAGGTCCCAATCTTCGTCGGCCCCACGCGAGAAGTAAGGAAGCCAGCGGCCATCCGAGGACCAGTTGCCCGGTGCACCGTACGTATCCCCGTGGTGGAGGACCGTCTCGGCGCCGCTTCCGCCGATGTCTTTGGCGCAGAGATCGTTGAATGAACTTCCGCACGCATAGGCGACG
The DNA here is from genome assembly GCA_003235575.1 of Candidatus Eiseniibacteriota bacterium. Classification (GTDB taxonomy): domain Bacteria; phylum Eisenbacteria; class RBG-16-71-46; order SZUA-252; family SZUA-252; genus SZUA-252. The sequence goes on from QJVW01000015.1 coordinate 2,133, forward strand.
CGTAACCCGTCCGGGGACCAAGAAGGATATATCGCGCCATTGGCGCTGAAGGTGAATCGGGAGCCGAGATTCCTCTCGAGATCATAGATCCAGATGTCGGCCTTCCCCCCTTGATCCGGGACGGTCACGGCGAGTTGCGTCCCATCCGGCGAAAGCGCCGGCCCGCGATAGCTCCCCGGGTTGCCGACGCTTCCCATGCGCTTCCCGCTGCGATCGAACCACTCGAGTTGCTCGACGCCTGTCTCCCCCGACGCGCGAAAGACGAGCGTTCCCTCCTCCGATGCCGAGTATCGTGCCGCCCCCGTGCCGATCACCTCTACGCCCTGTGCCACAGGGAACGGATCTCCGACGAACTTGAGTGCGCCCGGGTCGAACTCTCGCGCGAGGAGCACACCGTTGGCCACCTGGAGGAGATGGTTGGACGCGTACTCGACTCTCGATCCCACCGGCCCCAGGCTCTTGGTTTCCTTCGAGTCGAGCGAACCGACGCGCAGCTCCTGCGAGACATCGCCCACTGTGTAGGTGATATAGACGAAGTGGCGGCCGTCCGGGAGGAATTCGGGCCAGGCCGTGTATCGCTGCCCGCCCGCCCGATCGATCACGGTGGCCCCGGTCGGCACGCCCCCTGACGCGGGGACGCTCTGCACGGAGTCCGTCGTGCCTCCATCGAATAGGATGATGTCCCTTGTACCCCAGGAGCCATCCGCGCCCCGCGGCGCATCGCAGATCGGAAGCGGTGGACCTCCGGAAATGTCGATCCTGAATAGCTTGCCGCCCGAGAAGAAGGCGAGGAATCGGCTGTCGGGAGACCAGAACGGCCGCGAGGCGCCTTCGGTTCCCGGAAGTCGCTGGGCCTCGAGCGAATTCATCTGGCGGACCCAGATGCCACCAACACCCGAGGAATCCGTCGCGTTGAATGCCAGGCGTCGCCCGTCCGGCGAGATGCGCGGTAGATCGATGGACTGCGCTTGCGCGGGTGGCGTCAACTCGAAGATTACCGGCTTGGGTTCCGGCTTCGGTCGTAGCGCCACCGTCGTGGCCACCGCGGCGACGATCGTCATCAGTCCGGTCACGATCCACGACATCCGCTCGCGCCACTTGCGCCGCGCGGCGACCGGCGCCGCCACGCCCGCCTGCGAGCCGCCCTCGACGATCCACTGGAGCTGGAGCTTGACGTCGTGCACCGTCTGGACGCGATCCTCGGGCTCCTTGGCCAAGCAAGCACCCACAAGACGCTCGAGCGCCGGCGGGTTCAAGGGCGAGATCTTCGCGATCGGCGTCGGCTCCGCCGATATGATCGCGGAGATCAGCGTCGCCTGGCTCCTCCCCTCGAAGGCACGCTTGCCCGTGGCCATCTCGTAGAGGACGCACCCCAAGGCCCAGATGTCCGTCCGAGCGTCGGCCTCCTTCCCCTCCAGCTGCTCCGGCGCCATGTACTGGAACGTGCCGAGGATGGTCCCTTCCTTCGTGAGCGGGCGGCTCATCGTGGGGGACTGGGATCCCGAGGCGCTTTCGACGACCGCGCCGCCGCTTCGCGCCAGGCCGAAGTCGAGGAGTTTGGCCCCGCTCTTCGCCAGCATGATGTTCCCGGGCTTGAGATCGCGGTGGACGATGCCGGCTTTGTGCGCCTTGTCGAGGGCGTCGGCGATCTGGATTCCGATGCGCAAGAGGTCGGCGACGGGCAGCGCCCCGCGCGCGAGGCGATCGGCGAGGGACTCGCCCTCGACGAGCTCCATCACCAGGTAGAACTCCTCGCCCTCCTTGCCGACGTCGTGGACCGTGCAGATGTTGGGATGGTTCAGGGAGGAGATGAGTCGCGCCTCGCGCTCGAAGCGGGCAAGAACCTCGGGCGTCGCGGCCAGATCCCTTGGGAGCACCTTGACCGCCACCTCGCGGCCCAGGCGCGGATCGCGCGCGCGATAGACCTCGCCCATGCCTCCGGCCCCGAGGGGCTCGAGGATCTCGTAGACGCCGAGGTGGGATCCTGGGCTAAGCGGCATGGAGTCCGAGTCTAGCGGGTCGAGGCGGCGCTGTCAGCCGCCGGGGTCGGTGGTCGCCGTGCGCCCGTAGCCCACACCCGGCTCACCGCTTCCGGTGTCCCATCGTGCGAGCGAGGCGATGCAAGCTCCGCTGGATCGCCATGCGGGCCGCCGAAGGGCTTGGCCGTCCCGCCAGAACCGCGATCTCCTCGTAGTCCATATCCAGTTCGAGGCGCAGATGGAGAAGTTGGCGCTCCTCCGGCTTGAGCTGCGCCATGGCGTCCTCGTACCGGCGCACGACGTCCGCGCCGATCGCGTTCTCCAGGGGCGACGGAGCCCGATCCACGATGTCCTCCGAGGCCTCCTCGCTGCCGGCCCTGCGGCGCGCCCAGCGGATCTGATCCCGGATCCGGTTGAGGATCGACTGACGCGCGTAGGCCTCGAACCCGCCTGGGCCCCGCGCCTCGATCGTGTCGATGTTCTCGAGGGCGCGGAGGAGGGTTTCCTGCACGAGGTCCCCGGTATCGAGGAGCGACCGCGCGCTGCCGGGGAGGCGCCCGGCAGCCCACCGCTCCAATCGCGGCCGGTACCGGGCCAGCAGGGCTTCCAGCGCGTCGCGACGCCCTGCCTTCGCGCCCATGACGAGGTCGCGGGTTCGCAGGAGATGCGCGTCGCTATCCGTCACGCGGAGAGTCCCTCGAATCCCATCTGGGCCAGCAGTCTGCTCCAGCGTGGGTCGTCATGGAAACGATCGTAGTTCCGTGCGCTCCGAATCTCCGCCAAACCGAAATCGCGCTGCGCGTATGCCTTCTCCAACCACTCGAACACGGCGTCGGCGTCTCCGCGGAGCGCGTGTACCGCCGCGACCTGCACCGCGTAGTGTTCTCCGTGCGCCGCCATCAAGTCGCGGAGCGCTGCGTCGGACTCCTTCGCGTTTCCCATCAGGTGATGAACGATGGCAAGCGCGTAGAGGCGCTCCCCATCGTCCGGCTCGTTCGCGATCTCGGCCAGTCCCTCCTCGCCGCGTCCTTGGTGCGCGAGCGCGATCCCGAGAATCGCGCGCGTCAGGTTGCGTTGAGGCACGATCTCCAGCGACCGCCGCAGCGCCGCCTCCGCCTCGTCGTAGCGTCCCGCCCGGAGAAGGCTCAGCCCGAGATTCGAATGGGGCGCCGCGCTCAGGGGGTCCTGCTCCGACGCCTTTCGGTGGTACGCGATCGACTGATCAGGCTGACCCAGCACCATCGCCAGCACGCCGGCGGTGTTGAGCGCGACGGCATCGCCCGGAGCGAGTTCCAGCGCGCGCGCGCACGCCGCCTCGGCCCCAGCCCAGTCCCACGCGTGGATTGTCAGCAGTGTTGACAGGCGTGCATAGGCCTCCGCGAGGTCCGGTTCGATTGCGAGCGCGCGATCGACCGCCTCTCGGGCGAGGCGGACCGCCTCCTCGCGCGGGAGAACGCCCCAGGTGGCCGCACGGGTGTACGCCGACCCGAGATCCGCCCACGCCTGCGCGAAATCGGGATCCAGATCGAGGGCCTGCTTCAGATAGTCGATCGCCCGGCTCAGATCCTCGCGATTCAGGCGGTTGATGAAGTGCCGGGCGAGGAGGCGAAGCCGATGCGCCTCGGGGTCCGTCGCGCGGCCTTTCGCCGCCAGGGCGACCTCCGCGGCCACGTTCCGGCGCTCGTCGGAGCTGGGCTCGCGCCCGAGGAGCGCCGCGCGCATCTCCTGCACCGCGGCCCGCGCGATGTCGTCCTGAACCGCGAAGATGTCGTCCAGCGTGCGGTCGTAGGTCTCCGACCAGAGATGGAGGCCGTCCGACACCTTGACCAACTGGACCGTGATCCGGACGCGTTGGCCGGAACGGCGTACGCTTCCGTCGAGGATCGTATCGACGCGGAGGGCGCGCCCGATCTCCGCGGTCGTGGCCTGCCGCCCGCGGAAGCTGTAGGCCGAGGTGCGCGCCGCCACGCGGACGCCGCGAATCTTGCCCAGCATGCCGATCAATTCATCCGCCAATCCGTCGGCGAAGTACTCGTCCTCGTCTCCCGGGCCGCGATTGACGAACGGAAGCACCGCGACGGAAACCGTGTTCCCGGACTCGGCGGCGACGGCCCGCAAGCGGTCGCCGAGATCGGTTGCGCGGCGGGGGCGATCCGACGGAGACGGCTTCATCGCCCACTCGATGGCGTCGGTCAATTCGTGGGGGGCGTCGCGACGAATCGACCCGAGCGTCTGGGCCGGTCCGCGTGCGGCCTCCCGACGGAGATCCCCGATCGTCTTGGCATTGAAGGGGGACTTGCCGGCCAGCGCCCACCAGAGCGTGACGCCGAGCGCGTAGAGATCGGACTGGTGTGTCGGCTTGCCGCCCGAGAGGACCTCCGGCGCCATGAAGATGGGCGTGCCCGAACTCTTCGGCGCCGCGTCCTCGTCGAGCGTCGGTCTCCAGCCAAGCCCGAAGTCTGTGAGCACGACACGGTTCGGACCTTCGAGGAGGATGTTCGCCGGCTTGATGTCCCGATGCACCAGGTCGGCTTCGTCGAGCGCTTCGAGCGCCGCGCAGAGCTCGAGGCCGATCCGCGCCACCTGCGTCGCCGGGAGGGCCCCCACTCGGTCGATCTCCCGTTCCAGGCTCACGCCCTGAACGCACTCCATCCACATGCCGTGGCGCCCCTGGTCCTCGGCGATTCCGTAGACGGTGACGATTCCGGGATGGCGAACGCGCGCGAGCGCGCGGGCCTCGTTCAGGAGGTCGGAGGATGCGTTGTCGCGCGCCGCCGGCGTGGATGGCTGCAGGAACTTGAGGGCGACCTGACGCTGGAGCGTCGAATCCCAGGCGCGCCACACCTCGCCGCGGGCCCCGGCGCCGATCGGCTCGAGGAGGGTGAGGTCGCGCCAGCGTTCGATCGGTGGCGTGGGGCCGCCCTGGAGCGAAGGCGGCGACGGAGAAGCTGTCTCCGTTCCGCGCTGGAGGGTTCGATTGAATTCCGCGATGCGCGCCACGTCGCGCATCGCGTCGACCGTGTCCGCGTCGAGGTCTCCGTCCGCCTCGACGTGTTCCCAGTCAACCGGCTCCCCGTCGGAGACGGATCCGGTAATGCGGTCGATACGGTCGTTCCCCCCCATCCGATGATGCTATCCGGGGGGGAGGCCCGCAGGCAAGCGGCGTGGGGGCCGGAGGCAGGGAGGGAATCCGCCCCGCCGCGGGCTATTTCACGACAACCATCCTCCGCGACTGGGTCACCCCGGACTCGGTGGAGAGCCGGTAGAGGTAGACGCCGGAGCCGACGTCGCGCCCCCGGCGGTCGCGCCCGTCCCATTCGATCGTCCGCTCGCCGGCCGGCTCGAAGCCGTCGCGAAGGGTCGTCACCAGGCGCCCCCGGACGTCGAAGACGCTCAGCTGGACGCGCTCGGCGCGAGGGAGACTGAAGCGGATCGTGGTACGCGGGTTGAACGGGTTGGGGTAGTTCTGGTGGAGGCTTGGCTGCGGTGCCCGGGGAGCCGGAGCCGACGCCTCGACGGCGGTCACCGTGTTGGACGAGCCGTGGAGGTTCACGGCGATGAAGGAGCCGCCCGAGCCGATGCTCACCACGTCCAGCCCGCCGTTTCGGTCCATGTCGCCGAGGGCCAGGATGTCCGGCGTATTCGACACCACGTAGCTCCCGACGCTCGTCAGGGTCCCGTTCGGCGCCACGCTCAAGACCCTGAGCCCTTCGATGTTGTGGGTGGCGTAGATGTATGGCGCCCCATTCGCCTCGGCTTCTCCGACCTTCATGTCGAACGCGGTGAAGGGGAGGTTCGTGGTCGCGTAGGTGGAGTACGGTGACGCCGCCTCGCCCCAAAGAACGTAATACGTCCCGAAATTGTTGGCGGCGATGTCGAGGAAGCCGTCGCGATTGAAATCCGCGACACAAAGCGTCTGGCAGAATGCAAGCGGCGCCGCGAGCGTGACCGGGGCGCCCAGCGTCCCCCCGCTTCCGCCGTACAGAATCTTCACCGTGCCGTCGGCGACGGCGACGTCGAGATAGCCGTCGCGGTCGAGATCGGCGAGATCGAGATCATAGAGGGGACTCCCGGGAAGGGCCACGGACGGTCCGGCCGTGAACGTGCCGGATCCTGTTCCGAGGAGGACGCGGATCGAATCCTGGGCGAACGTCACGACGTCCGCGATCCCGTCCCGGTTCATGTCCCCGATTTCGAAGTCGTTGCCCGCGATGACGAAGTAGTCGTTCCGGGCTCCGAACGTGCCGTCGCCGACGCCGAGCATGGTGGAGACGCGCGGGGCCCCGATGCCGGGGTTGGACGCGGCGATATCGAGGATTCCGTCCCGATTGAAATCGGCCAATGCCACGCGAAACGTGTTCCACGACTGGGCGAGCGTCGTGCTTGCGCCGAGGGTTCCGTCGCCCAAGCCGAGCGACACGGCGACTCCGGGGCCCGTGGCCCAGGAACCCACCACGACGTCGGGCTTGCCGTCGCGGTTGAGGTCGCCCACGGCCACCGAGTTGGGGTTGTTCACGGTCGTATAGAAGGAGGCCTCCAGAAGTCCGTTCCCGATCGCCGGAGGCGTCGCGAGCACGCTGTGGATCACGTTGCCGGACGGGCTGGCCAGCACGGCAGGCAGGAGATCGGGGGCGCTGTTGCGATCGATGTCGCCGTAGGCGAAGCGACGCATCGGGTTGACGATTGGCGACAGCGCTCCCAGCGCATAGCCGACGCGCATCCCGAACTGGTCGCCGTCACTGTTGAGGAAGAGGTCGGCGCTTGCTTGATGGTAGGCGCCGCCGGTCGCGTCCGTGACGCTGGTCGCGAGGATGTCCGGAAGTCCGTCCCGGTTCGCATCCCACGCCGCGATGGTAGAGCCGCCCTGTTCCAGCGTGCTCAGGGACGCGATCCGCGTGAACGTGCCGCCGCCACCGCCATGGTAGACGTCGACGCCCCGCGAATAGAGATCGGGGACGGACACGTTCATGGTGTCCTCCCTCGCGGCGAGATCCAGGAAGCCGTCCCGATTGAAATCGGCGACACAGAGGGCCGTGTAGTTTCGGGAATCCTCGACGATGATCGGATCGCCGAAGAAGCCTGTTCCGTCGCCCTGATACGTCCAGAGACCGGCGCTTCCCGCCGCGGCGAAGTCGAGGATGCCGTCACGGTTCCAGTCACCGACGACCACATCGTTCAGATTGCCCGGGGTCGCGGGGGGTGTGAATTTCTGATACGTGCCGGGGCCGGTACGAACGCTGGGGTGGAATACGCCGTTTCCCTCGGTCAGGATGTCTGGCCACCCGTCGCGGTTCATATCGAAGATCGCGATCGCTCGATTCGACACACCCACGAACGACGTCGGCGCACCGAAGCCGCCGGCCGGATTCCCCAGGATGACCGAGGTCGCGCCGCTCGACGCAATCACCACGTCGAGAATGCCGTCCTGGTCGATGTCAGCCGGAAGAAGCCGAGTGGCATCGACCGCCACGGCGACGATCACGGGCAGTGAGAATGTGCCGTCACCCACTCCCGGGGCCAGGAAGACGTTCCCGGTATTCCCCGCGAAGACCAGATCGGGAATCCCGTCGCGGTCGAAATCCGCCACGGCCTCGCACCTAGGCGACGTCACATCCAATCCCGGAATGCCGCCGGGGAACGCTCCCGTGCCATCGTTGAGAAGCAGTCCGACCGCGTGCGTGCGCGCGTCGAGAGTGGTCAGTTCCACCGTGCCGCCGTGGATCGACGCGACGACATCGAGACGACCGTCGAGATCCATGTCGGCGAGCGCTGCTTCTCCCACCCCGGGAAGTCCGGCGTAGGTGACCGCGGCCGCGAACGTGCCGGTTCCGTCGTTCTTGAATACACCCACGCTCGAAATGATGTTCCTCGGATCCTTCGTGACCGCGACGATGTCGAGGTCAAGGTCGCCGTCCACGTCGCCGAGGCACACGGCGCCGGGCGAATTCGACAGCGATAGGTGCACCGGGGCCTGAAACGTCCCACCTCCGGCCCCAAAGTAGATGGAGACGTGGCCGGCCGACGGCGCCGTCATCACGATGTCGGGAAACGCGTCTCCGTTGAGGTTCGCCACCGCGAGGCCGAATGCCGGTTCCTCGGTGACGATCGGTCCGATCACGGTGGAGAAGGTCCCGGTTCCTGACCCCTGGAGCACATAGAGCGCAGAGCCGCCCATTGTCGCGGTGGCGAGCACCGCGTCGAGGATGCCATCGCCCGTGGCGTCCGCGAGCACCAGGGCCCGCGGATCGGCGGTCGCGTCGGGCGGCACGAGCCCGGTCGTGTAGGAGACGGGCGCTCCCAAGGAGTCTCCGGGCATGCCGAGCATCACGCGAATGCCGGCTTCGTTCGCGCCGACGATCCCTCCCGCGATCACGTCCGGTCGTCCATCGGCGTTGACGTCACCGGTCGCGAGCTTCCACGCCCCCGGGACCGAGTACGTCTTCACCGGGGCGAATCCGATCTCGGACCACGGGGCAACCGAAACGGTCGTGCTCATGAAGTCGAAGGGATTCGTCAATGTCGCCCAGACCAATTCGGGCTGTCCGTCCGAATTGAAATCGGCCGTAGCGACGTCGTAGACGGGCGTGTCCAGGTCCTGGCGAGAGTGCAAAACCGGTGGGAACATCTGGTAGCCCGTCGAGCCATGCGTGTGGATGAGCGGAATCAGGGCTCCCGCCGATCCGCCGACCACCACGTCGGGCTTGCCGTCCAGGTCGAAGTCCGCCACGGCCAACCCCAGGGGAGAGCCGAACCGGTAGTCGCCCGCATCGAGGCTCGTTCCAAAGTACTGACCTGTTCGGAATAGCGGGTCCCATGCGGCGCCGCCCGGGGAGGCGGTCGCGAGCATCGCCGCCACAAAGGCGAAACCGAAGAGGCGCAGGATGTTAGACGTGCTGAGGCGCATGGCGTTCTCCAGGGGGAGGAATGGTGAGGGGCGGCCTTGGTCCCTACCCGACGCCTGAGGTGGTCGAATGGAACGGAGAATTCTCGGGGTAGGGGCGCCGGGGGCGTGCGTGGGAGGGTCCGGGGGCAAAGGGGATTGCGTCCCGTCCACTCGTGGAGCAGGCGGCCTCGCTGGAATGCTGCGGCTAGAACCCCGCTGGGTCGGCCGCCGGGCCGCCCGTCTCGCGCTCCACCGAATAGAGCGACACCCGGTGTCCCAGCAACAAGACCTCCCGCTCGAATCGCTCGCCAAGCCGTTGGGCCAGGCGGATGGAGCGCAGGTTGTCGGGGTCGATCAAACTGATCACACGCGGCCAGCCGAGCGTCTCGAACGCATGTGTCAGCGCGGCCCGCGCCGCTTCCAGCGCGAAGCCGCGGCCCCAGAAGGGACGGGTCAGCGTCCAGCCGAGCTCGCGTTCGGGCCAGCCCTCGGGGAAGTGGAGCCCGACGCGGCCCACCAGCGCGCCACTCGCCCGCTCCTCCACGGCCCAGGTGCCGAAGCCGCGAAGCTGCCAGTGCCCGATGAACATCGCCATTTGCCTCCAGGCGTCCTCCCGGCTCAGCACCGAGCGATTGCCGATGTAGCGCATGACCTCCGGGTCCGCGCACATGGCGGCGTAGGCGTCGAGGTCGTCGGTTCGAAACGGTCGGAGCAGAAGCCGTTCGGTCTCGAGGGTGGGGATGGGGTAGTGCGCGGCCTGGGCGTTCATGGCGCGACATCCAACGCGAGAATTGCAGTGGCTTTGATCATGGCGGAGTTCCGTGTGGTGGCGGTCGCATGCCGTCGCGGCTTCGGCCACGATGCGTCCATGATCGGGCGGGCCGCCGCCAACCGCAAGACCCCGTTCCGCCCAAATCCACGCGCCCAAGGGGCATGCGCATTTCACGGGCCCGCCACGACGGTACCTTAGTATCCCTTACCCGCCGACGCTGCGCGGCGCAGCATGCCACGAGTCGATCCTGCGCCCATGTTCCTCCCCGTGAGTAATCAGATGACCGGTATCCGCGAGGTGGCGGCGTGGCTAATCGTAGTGGTGCTCACCCTCACGCATTCGGGCACCAGCGAGGCCAGGGATGGCGAGCGCGCCGCCGCCCGCGAAACCGCGGCCTTTCCGGAGTCACTGCTGCAGCAGGGGGACTTGATCTTCCAGTGCGGGCGGACCGGCTACGCCCCGTTCCTCCCGTTCCTACTCCCCGGAAGCAAGGGATTCTGCCACGTAGGCATCGTCGTTCGCGTGGAGGGGCGCGTCCGGGTCGTCCACGTCCAGCCGGAACGCCGCCGTGGAGGAGGCCGAGTGCGTCTGGACGACCTCGATAACTTTCTCGACCCCTCGCGAACCAAGCGCGCCGCTCTGTTCCGGATCGCGGATCTCCCCACGGGCGCTGCGGAACGGGCGTCGCGCGCCGCCCTGAAATTCGCCGCCGAAGAACGCCCGTTCGACTGGGCGCTGGACCGGACCTCCGCGGCACGCCTCTATTGCACGGAACTCGTATGGAGAGCCTACCTCGACGCGGGCTTCTCGCTGGTCCGCGATCGGGACCTCATGACTCGCATGTGGAAAGGGAAACGCCGATGCATCATCACACCGGGTTCAGTCCTGAAGTCGGGGAAACTAAGGCTCGTCGCGCGGCTGGTGGGGTGAGGCGCATGCGCGCGTCGGTGGCTGTACTTCTGTTCGTCGGCTTGATCGGCTGCGTGGGGTGCACGGTCGAATCGCTCAAGCCGTTCTTCGACCAGGAGGATTGTATCCTCGACAGTCGGCTACCGGGCGCCTGGAGCGCCGAAGACGTGACGGTGGTTGTCCGCCTCGACTCCGACAGTCTGGGGTACGACGTTTTCTGGATCGTGGAGAGAGAGGAGTCGGCATCCCGATTTCACGCGAGGTTGGCGCGCGTAGAGGGGAACTACTTCCTCGAGATAGGCCCACCCTCCGTTCCGACCGATTACTTCTGGACAACCGCCATGTACCAGCTCTACCGCATCAAGATCGAAGACAATCGTCTGTCGCTCCGAGTATCCGAGGATGAGGAGATGGCCTCTCTGCTCGAGCCGGCGGAACGGGACAGTTCCTATTATGAGGGAATTCTCGTGCCCTCTGGCGGTAGCAAGAACGAGTACGATCCTGCGCGCCTGCTGATGGTGTCGTCGACCTCTTCCCTTTGGGACTTCCTCGTAAAATGCGTCAAACACGATGAGTTCTGGTCCAAGGAAGAGCTCAAATTCGAGCGGCTCAAGTAGCGTGCGGGGCGCGATTCAATGTTCCGAAACCGACCTCGCTACGCGTGGCCCGCCACGGCGTGCGGCACGTACGGCGCCTCGAGCACGGCCATCTCTTCGTCGGACAACGTCACCTCCACCGCCCCCGCCGCGACCTCGAGATGCTCCATCTTGGTCGCGCCCACGATCGGCGCCGTGACGCCCGGCTTTCGAAGCAGCCAGGCCAGCGCGATCTGCGCGTGCGGCGCCTTGCGGGCCTTCGCCAACCGGTCGACGGCCTCGATCACGGCGCGGTCCGCCTCCGCCGTCGCCGCATAGAGCGTCTGTCCGAATCGATCCGTCTCCGATCGCTTCGTCCCCGCGGCGCCCGGCGCCCGTGCCAGCCGCCCACGAGCCAGAGGACTCCACGGGATCATCCCGACGCCTTGGTCCAGGCAGAGCGGCGCCATCTCGCGCTCTTCCTCTCGGTACAAGAGGTTGTAGTGGTTCTGCATCGAGACGAACTTGGTCCAGCCGTTTCGCTCGGCGACCTGCTGCGCCTTGGCGAACTGCCACGCCCACATGGACGACGCGCCGATGTAGCGCGCCTTGCCCGATCGCACGACGTCGTGGAGCGCCTCCATCGTCTCCTCGATCGGCGTCTCGGGGTCCAGACGATGGATCTGGTAGAGATCCACGTAGTCGGTTTCCAGCCGCTTCAGGCTCGCGTCGATCTCGTGGAGGATGGCTTTCCGCGAAAGGCCGGCTCCGTTCGGACCGGGACGCATCCGGTGGAATACCTTCGTCGCGATCACCACCTCCTCGCGCCGCGCGAAATCGCGGAGCGCACGGCCGGTGACCTCCTCGCTCGCGCCGAACGAATAGACGTTGGCCGTGTCGAAGAAATTGATCCCGAGTTCGAGGGCTCGCTTGAAGTAGGGGCGCGCCTCCGCCTCTTTCATCGCCCACGCCCAGCCTAGGGTGGCGCCGGCTAGCGTCGCGTCGGGGTCGCCATAGCTCATGCAACCGAGACAGATTCGTGAAACGGTGAGGCCGGTGTCGCCCAGTCGTCGGTACTCCATGATGTCCCCTTCTGCGAAGTCGTATTCCCGCGCCGCGCGAGAATCAGAGTGGCTTGCGCCAGATCAATTGCGTCTCCATCGGCAGGTTCGAATAGGCCGACGGATCGATTGCCGCCAACGAGCACCCATGCCGCGCGTAGAATCGACAGGCCGCCACGTTGATGTTCTGCGTTTCGACTGAAAGCTCGCTGCACTTTCTTGCCCGCGCCCAGGATTCCACGGCGCCGAACAGGGCGGAACCGATTCCGCGCCTCCGATGCGATGGGGTTACCCGAAGATCCCAGAGCACGACCAGATCCCGGCGATTCTCCAGCATCTCCACGCCGGGCGTGTCGAAGGCGGCGACGGCGCCCCCGACGATGGCTCCCTCCGCGAACGCCCCGAACAGGGTCCACTTCGAGACGTCGAACCGTTTCGGCCACGACAGGGGACTCTCGAGCGCGTCGTAGTCCTTGCGGTAGGGCTCGGCGAGACTGCGCTCGGAGAGCGCATACCCGTCCTGCCGCGCCGCTACCTCGAAGATGCGATCCACGGAGAAGGAACTGGGGAGCGAGGCGAGCTGCTCCAGGGCGTCCATCCCCAGTTCGCGAACATCGATGGTCACCCGCGCGGGTTCATCGCGGAGATGATCGCAGCGACCATCAGCCCCAGGCCGATCCCGCCAAGCAGGCTTCCAACGAACGCCAGCGGTGCGTGCGGAAGATAGAAGAACCCGACGCCGATGCCCAAGAGCACGCCTCCGCCGACCGCCCAACTGCTCTTATCGCCTCCCGTGTTCGTCGCGTTCATGACGCTTTGCCTCCTATGACCTCGGAGCAGCGCGCGAGCGCCGCGTGTCGTCCCCGACGTCGCAAGCGGCGGAGAGCCGGACGCGCATCGTGGTCGGCGCCGGACCGCGCTCCAGTCCGACAAGTCGGGGTCATGCCCCGCGCTTCACCTTGAGCATCTTAATGTAGACGTCCCGAATGCCCCTCGCCCTGGAAGTTCTCTACAGGCGCCCGTTTGTTCGCTTCCATCCCCCGCTTCCGACTCCTCCTGCGTGCCTGGCCGCCCAGCGCCCCGCATGTGTTGCAGGCGTTGTGAACAGGTATGTCCAAGGATCATTCAGGATGAGTAACCACATGAAAGCACAGCTAAGTGCAACCACGCCAACCTGTTCAATATATGTTCAATTATCTGAATCCTACGCCCATCGCCTGCGTCTACAGGAGCGTACCCGATGAACGACCAAACACCAGCCATACGGAGGATCCCAATGCCCCGACTCAAGCGCTTCGCCCTCGTGGCCATCGCCCTCACCGCCGCCCTCGTTGCCGCGGGCTGCAGCGACGACGACGACAACAACCCGCTCGCCCCGGCCCCGGGACCGAACGTGATGGTCGTCCACGCGTCGCCCGATGCCGGCCCCGTGGATCTGCGGGTGAACAACATTCTCGTTTCCGCCGGCACCGCTTTGGCGTACCCGAACAACACCGGCTATTTGGCCCGGACCGCGGGCGCTGAGAACTACAAGGTGAACCCGGCCGGATCCATGACGACCGTCATCGACACCACCGTGACCCTCGTCAACGGGAACAACTACACGGTCTTCGCCTCCGACTCGGTCGCGAACATCGGCGCGGTGATTCTCCTGGACGACCTCACGACCCCCGCGGCGGGGAAGGCACACGTCCGGTTCGCGCACTTCTCGCCGAACGCGCCCGCCGTCGATGTCGCGGTGCAGGGCGGCCCGGTTGTCTTCGCCAATCAATCGTTCAAGGACTTCACCGACTTCACGCCGCTCGATGCCGGCTCCTACGATCTCGAAGTCCGGCTCGCCGGGCAGGCCACCCAGGTTCTGGCGCTGAACGGAGTGACGCTGCAGGCGGGAAAGATCTACACGGTCTTCGCGAAGGGCTTCGTCGGCGGAGCGGGCATGCAGGCGCTCGGCGCGGAGATCATCGCGAACAACTAGACCTCATCGGAAAGCAACAGATCGTCGAAACGGCCCGGGCTTGGTTGCCCGGGCCGCTTTCATTTCACTTCCAGGACCATGCGGCGCGTGAAGGCGCGGCCCCCGACCGCGATCTCACCGTTGGGTCCAATCCAGCACCGTCGTCTGAGAGAGCCACGTTTCGCCGGCCGCGCGGAGCTTCTCGGCCCGCGCCACGCCCTCACGATATTCATCGTCGGGGATCAGCCGCAATTCGGAGATCGATCTCGCGGCCAGCGTCCCCATGATGCGCTCGTCCATCTCGATGTGGCCGCGAGCCGTGGTGCGGGATACCAGGCGGAGGCCCAGCCCCGCGGCTCGTTCCACCAGCCCATCCACGCTCGGATAGCGCTCCATGTTGACGGCCACCGTCGTCGGGAACAATTGCGCCAGGGTGCGGTCCCGAAGGTCCTCCGCGGCGTCGGTGATGGCGACCAGGTGTCCGTCGCGCCGAAGCACACGCGCGCTCTCCGCGAAAAAACGGTCGTAGTTCTCCAGGTGATGCAGGACATCGACCGCGTACACCAAGTCGACGTCGGCGTCGTCCGCTGGAAAACCGGCCTCCGCGTTCGCGAGCTGCAGCTCCGCCCAGGGGCACCGCGCGCGGGCGACCAACAGCATCTCGGGTGAAATATCGAATCCGTGGTACCGGTGCTTCGGATGGACCTCGTGCAGCGCCGCGAGATAGTCGCCGGTGCCACAGCCGACCTCGAGGATGACGGCGCCTTCGGGCCGCGCGCCCGCCGCCGCAACCAGGGGGTCGAGCTTCCACGGCAGCGCCCAACGGTGAATCGCGTAGTAGGGCGCGGCCGAGCCGTAGTCCATTGGCTTGCCCATGCCACGATCTCCTTCGCCCGCGACAGCGCTAACGCTTCAGCGCCAGCGCCCGCTCCCAGAGCTTTGACCTCCGCCAGCTCTCCGTCAACGCCTGAAACGCTCGCTTCGGACCGCGGTAGGCGAGCCTGTCGACGTTCACCCTCGGCTTGCCGGTACGGAGCGTCGCCAGCCTGCGAAACAAGAGCGCGTCCTTCCACCCCTCGCGCAGCACCCGCGCCAGTTTCTCCGCGCCGCGCACGGTAACGTCCCACTCGTCCGCCGCCTTCGGGATCGCCTCCAAGCGCTCATACCGCGCCAGCACCGTCGCCGCCGATTTGGCGCCCCAGCCCGGGAGCCCGGGGAAGCCGTCGGCGCTGTCGCCCACGAGCGCGAGGTAATCCGGGATCGAGGCCGGCGGGACGCCGAACCGCTCCACCACGCCCTTCGCGTTCCACACGGTCCCGCTTCGGCGGTCGAGCTGCACGATGCGATCGCCGCGCACGCACTGCGCCAGGTCCTTGTCGGGCGAGCAGAGGACGACCTGCTTCACGCGCTTGTCCTCGGCGGCGGTCGCGGCGGCGGCCGCCAGCGCATCGTCGGCCTCCACGTCCACCATCGGCCAGACGACCACACCGAGCGCCGCGATCGCCTCCTCCAGCGGCTCGAACTGCTGACGCAGCCGCGGTTCGATTCCCTCGCCGGTCTTGTAGCCGCGGTAGAGGTCGTTCCGGAACGATTCGACGACGTGGTCGGTGGCGACGCCGAGATGCGTCACGCCCCCCTCGAGCATGCCGATCAGCGAC
>QJVW01000013.1 GCA_003235575.1 Candidatus Eiseniibacteriota bacterium
GACACCATAGGGGGCGAGATTCGGCGTGTCTTTGATTCCCGATGTGAGGTTGATGATCCGGCCGTAGCCGCGCGCAACCATTCCGGGGGCCAGTGCGTTGCACATAGCGACGAGCGAGAACACATTCACCTGAAACGTGTGCCGCCAAACCTCGGGGGGAATTTCCCAAACGGGCTGCCAGGCGTTCATGACCGCCGCGTTGTTGTACAAGATGTCGATGCCGGCTGGCGCGTCCGTGGCGCCTTGGATGACCGCCTTCAGGCCCTCCTCCGTCGCCAGATCGCCCGCAACCGCGGATATCGCTACGTCCGTGTCCTTTAGCAAGTCCAGTGTCGTTCCCAGGTTTTCCAGCGTTCGTCCGTGCACGATGACGTTGCATTCCATTTTGGCCAGCCCCAGAGCGAGCTGCTGCCCAATACCCCTGCTGGAACCCGTTACCAACGCCCATTTGGAACGCAGCGACACCGATCGAGTCCTCCGTTTGAGCGGCCACCTCGGATGGGGCAGACAGCCTCATTCTCGCCGATCCATGCACGCGGGCGGAATTGGGACGAAGGTACCGGGATGGAGTCTGAACGGAACGCCCTTGAGGGCGAGTCCGTGCGACCTTCTGGCGGGTCCCTGGCTAGACAGGCTACGTTGGACGTTGCGGTTCACGGGGGCCCGCGCCGGTGCTACGCTTCTTGTGACCTCCGGCATGCTGCGCCGGCATCCTGGAGGAGCGTGGCATTCGCTCGGGGCCAATGCATGTCCGACCCCCCATCGACTTCAGTCACGAAGATCCTCCACGAGATCGCGGACGGCGATCACCGGTCCGCCGATCAACTCCTGCCCTGCGTCTATTCGGAGCTTCGCGCACTCGCCCGCGCGCTCCTCGCGAAGGTTCCCCCCGGAAACACACTTCAGCCCACCGCGCTCGTGCACGAGGCCTACCTTCGCGTCGTGGGAACGTCCGATCCAGGATGGAACGGCCGCCGGCACTTCTTCGGGGCCGCGGCCCAGGCCATGCGTCGGATCCTCGTGGAACAGGCGAGGCGCAAGGCAGCGATCAAGCACGGAGGGGATCTGCGGCGGGTTGACGCCGACGAATGGGACATCCCGATCGAGGCGCCCGTCGAGGACGTTCTGGCGTTGGACCAGGCGCTCGAACTGCTTTCTCGAACCGACGAGCGGAAAGCTCGGGTCGTGGAGCTTCGCTATCTCGTGGGACTGGACATCGCCGAAACAGCGGAGGTGCTGGGCGTCTCCACGCCCACCGTGGAGCGAGACTGGCGCTTTGCGCGCGCGTTCCTCTACGACCAGCTTCGCTTGCATCCGCCCGAGGCGTAACGAGGACGAGATCTTGTCGAGCGGCAACGTCCCGACGAATATCGAATAGGAGCCGTACCGTGAACGAGCGTCTCGCGATCGCCGAAGCGATATTCCACGCCGTGGTCGACGCTCCGCCCGGAGAGCGCGATCGCCTTCTCTCCGAGCGATGCGCCGGCGACGCAGAGCTTCGTGCCTACGTGGAACGTCTCCTCGCTCACGACCAGGAGGGAATGGGAGAATTCCTCAGTCCGTCCACTCGAACCACAGTTGACCCGCAGATTCGATCGGATCTCCCGCCTCCCATTGGCCCGTATCACATCCTGGACGTGCTCGCGGAAGGCGGGATGGGCACCGTCTTCCTGGCCCGCCAGTCGGAACCCATGGAGCGAGACGTCGCCCTGAAAGTGATTCGCGAGGGCATGGGCTCGAAGGAGATCATTGCTCGGTTCGAGGCGGAGCGACAGGCGCTCGCGCTCATGGACCATCCCAACATCGCAAAGGTTTTGGACGCGGGACAGACTGATCAGGGGCACCCCTACTTCGTGATGGAACTGATCCGTGGAACGCCGATCACCGAATACTGCGATCACCGTCGCCTCGGCGTCCGCGGGCGATTGGAGCTTTTCCTGCAGGTGTGCGATGCGGTGCAGCACGCCCATCAGAAGGCGGTCATCCATCGCGATCTGAAGCCGTTGAATGTCTTGGTCGCGGAAGCGGACGGCAAGCCTGTGCCGAAGGTGATCGATTTCGGTGTCGCCAAGGCCGTCGGCAAACGCCTCACGCGGCGCACGATGTACACGGGACCCGGCGTGTTGATCGGCACACTCGAGTACATGAGCCCCGAGCAGGCGGATTTCGACAACCAGGATGTGGACACTCGGGTGGATGTGTACTCCCTGGGCGTGATCCTCTACGAGTTGCTGGCCGGCCTGCTCCCGTTCGAAGGGGGCGGAACGATGTCGCTTCTGACGAGGATCCGACAGGGGGAGCCGAAGCGACCTTCGACACGAATCTCCCCGTCCGATAGCAGTTCCGTCGAGCGCGCCCGGGTCCGAGGGTTGCCGGTGCAGGGCCTTCGCCGCCTGCTTCGCGGTGATCTGGATTGGATCGTGATGAAGGCCCTCGAGAAGGATCGCGGCCGTCGCTACGCATCACCATCCGACCTCGCCGCCGACATCCGGCGGCATTTGCGCGACGAAACGGTCGTGGCGCGGCCGCCAAGCGCCGGATACCGGGCTCGCAAGTTCATTCGACGCCACCGACTGGGCGTGACGGCCGCGACGGTCGTGGTCCTGACGCTCTTGGGCGCAGTCGTCGGGACATCCATGGCGCTTGTGCGGGCGCGTCGCGCGGAGGCTCAGGCGCGTGCCGAGCAAGAGCGATCACAGCGCGCATCCGACTTTCTCGCGACCACGTTGCGGGACATCGACGTCAGCGGCATGGCCTACGATCTGGCGACCACGCTGCGCGGCCGCTTGCCTGGCCAGGCGGCGTTGTCACCCCCGCCGCTGGATGCGCGCACTCCAGATCCGAGATTCGCGGGGCTGAACCTGATCGACGAAATGCGGTCGATGGTTGACCAGCACGTTCTCGACGGCGCGGTGCGACGCATCGAGAACGATCTGCATGGTGAGCCGGCCATCAGCTCCGATCTCTATCGGGCGATCGGAGAGGCCTACGAGAGTGCCGACTCGGCCCGGATCTACTTTGAACGCGCGGTCGCACTGAGCGAACAGGCACGCGGTCGCGACGCCCCGGCCACGATCGCCGCCAAGATGAAACTGGCGTCCGGGTACTCCGAGTTGGGACAGTATCCGAATGCGGTCCAACTCTACCGGGAGGCCGTTGATTCCTCGCGCCGCATCAATGGGGAGGATTCGAGAGGGACGATCCAGGCGATGGCCGAGCTGGGGATGGTCTACCAGCAGTGGAGCCAGGCTTGGGTTACGTTGAATGATCCGACCCGGCGACCGCCGCATACCCGCTGGTCGAGCGAAGCCCTTTCGATACTCCGCCCGACCTTCGAACGGTCCCGTCGCGTACTGGGACCGGACGACGCAACGACTCTGTTCACCGCGAACGCGTTGGGGCTGGCCATGGTGAACGAGGGACATTACGCGGAGGCGGAGTCCCTATTCCACGACCTCATCCCGCGTTCATCCCGGGCTCTGGGGGAAGCCGACGTGCTGACTCTGATGGCTCGGACTGATCTGATCACGGTCCCCTATTATTCGGGACGAGTCGACCAGGCGCTGCGCATGGCGGAGGATCTTCTGGCGCACGTACGCAAGGTCCAGGGAAACAACGGCGAAATGAGCCTCATCCTCGAGTTGAAGCTGGGCGTCATGAATCTGGACGAAGGTCGGCTCGACGAAGCGGAACCTCTGCTGAGGGCTTCCGCCAAGAGATTGCCGCTGGTCCTCGGAAGCCAGAACCAATTCGCGCGTGAAGCGGTGCAAGCCCTTGCACGGCTGGAACGACTGAGACGCGCCTCGAGGACGAGGTAGCGTCCGCCACCTTCCGTCTGCCCCTCCCCCAATAGCGGATGATGGATTCCCACCCTGGAATTCGGACTATTGCTCGAGGGTTGGACCCCCTCTGGCCGCCCGGGCAAGATGTGGGGGGTTGCCCGACGTGCGCCAGAGCCCCGGAAGCGCAACTTGATGAGAGGAGGAACCACATGCATTGGTGGAGAAACGGGCGCTCGCTCTTAGGTCTGCCTTTGGTCGTGCTGGCCGGCCTCGCCTTGCCATGCAAGGCGTGGTCCAGCGACCACGATTTCAAGGTGACGTTCGTCGTCCGGGCCACGTCGTTCCAGCAGGTCGGCGACCAGATTGTCGTCCACGCGGAGGGGTCCGGCACCTCGGCACTCCTGGGACCCATCGCGATCACGGCGGATGTCACCCAGTCAACCGACAGCCCCTGTGCTCAGTTCCACGGCGTCTTCAACCTCGCGGCGTCCGGGGGCACGATTCAAGTCATCAGCGACGGAACGGTGTGTTCCCCGCCGGGCATGATTACCGGAAACTGGTCCGTCACGGGAGGCACGGGCGCGTTCGCCGGAGCAACGGGATCCGGAACCGAGAACGGAAAGCCCTCCTACAGGGGGGTCGATCCGGTAACGGACCACTGGGAGGGGACGCTGTCGTACTAACGCGCGTCTGCAATCGACCGCAAACTGCGCGGTGCCGGGTAGAACGTGGCAAGGGGCGGGGAGCGCCTTGCCTCCCGTGCATCGCGTGAGCACCGCCAACGGTCGGTGTTCACCGAACGTTGGGTCGGAGTGAAGGCGGTGCAACTCCTCGGACGTGATGGAAATGGAGCCCCGGCGCATCCCTGCACCGGGGCTCCTCGATTCACCGGCACCCTCTCACGCACGCTCTCTCTTCGTGGCTCTCCAGGTGAAACCCTTTGCCAATGCTCACGGGGGAGGAGCCGCCCGACGCCACCTACCGGATCATCACAACGCGGCGCACCTCCCGGAACGAGCCCGCCTCCATCCGGCAGAAATAGGCGCCGGCCGCGACCCGCCGGCCATGATCGTCCTTCCCATCCCATTCCGTACGGTAGCGGCCCTGCGGAAGCGCCCCCGCGACCAGGCTACGCACGTGCCGCCCCTGCACGTCGTAGATCTCGATTCGGACCCTCCCGCGTTCCGCCAGGTCATAGGACACGGTCGTGGTACCGCCGAACGGGTTCGGCACGTTTCCGTGGAGCGCGAATCGGACCGGGAGCGCCCCCTCCTCCGGCAAGCCGACTATCTGCGACAACGTCGCCGGATCGCTTTCGTTCTCCGAGTCGTCCACCGCGGTCAGCTTGTAGAAGACGGGGCCATTCAATGGGTCCGGATCCGTCCAGGAGAGCCCCGCCGTCGACTGCACCAGATTTCCCGGCGCGATGTCGAAGTCCGGTGTTGCGTCCCGGTAGACGCGGAAGTACTGGAAGTCCTCCGCTTCCGACGCTTGCCACGCGAGGACGGTGCCGGTCGCGGGCGTGTAGGTGGCTGCGAACCCCTGCGGCACGCCCGGCGCGATGTTGTCCACCGACCAGCCGCTGTCCGGATCGCTCATGAACCAGAGCGACGGCAAAGTCGTGTGCGCGGTGACCACGTAGACCGAGACAGCCGGCGAGTCGGCGACCGTCGTCGCGCGATAGGTGTACTGGCTCAACTGCGCGGCAGCGAAGTTGCCGACCAGCTCCCACGTG
>QJVW01000074.1 GCA_003235575.1 Candidatus Eiseniibacteriota bacterium
CTACTACGCGTACGGCTACCAGCCATATGCGGTCGCTCGCGATAACACTTTTGTGATCGATCTGCCCGTCTCGTCGATCCGGGCTGGGTTCTACGCGACCGATGCCCTGGAACTGGAGCCGAACATCAATTTCATCTTTTCCAGCCAGGGCGGCCACTCCTCCCACTCTGTGCAACTTGGTTTGGATGGCCTCTACAACTTCAACGGTGCGGGCAGCGATCCGGCGCCGTTCGTCTCGCTTGGTGGCGGTTTGCACTCGATGAGCGGCGTGTCGGTGGCGCGTACGCAATGGCATCTGAACGGTGGGCTAGGATTCCGGGTCCCCGTGGCCGACCGCTCCGCCCTTCGGTTTCAGGTCATTGCCGCCCGGAATTTCGAGAACGACCACTACCTCGGCTACTGGGATTTCGGCCTAGTGTTCGGATATTCGTTCTTTACGCGGTAATCCCGACGACGCGTGGTGTGTCAGGCATCGAACCCCAGTCTCTCCATGAACACACCCCAACGCGGGTCGCCGTGAAGGGACTGGAAATAGGGACTTACCTTCGCGCCGGGGATTCCCGCGTCCCGCTGCCGGTAGGCACGCTCCAACCACTCGAACGCCAAGTCCGTTTCGCCGCGCGCGCCGTACGTCTCCGCGATCTGATACGCGCCGCCGTCGGACCACCGTTCGATCAATCTTCCTAGGGCGAGGTCCGACTCGGCCCGGCGGCCCATGGCGTCGTGAATGATCGTCAACGCCCAGTCGCGGTACGCTCCAGCCGGCTCCTTCGCCACCTCTTCCAAGGCCTTCTCGCCCTGGCCTTGGTGAAGGAGCGCCAGGGAAAGGATGGCGCACGCGCTTGCATATTGCGGAGAGATATCCAACGCCTTCCGCAGTACAGCTTCCGCCTCCGCGAACCGCTTCGCGGTGTGGAGCGTTCTGCCGAGACTGTGGAAGGCGGGCGAACTCAACGGATCGTGCTCCAGCGCCAGGCGGTAGTACCCGAGTGATTCCTCGAACTGCCCTTGTTTTCGTGCCAACGTGCCCGACGTAATCAGGACCAGGACGTTCCGCGGTGAAAGCTCCCGCGCCCGGGTGAGCATCGCTTCCGCGCCCCTCCAATCCCAGTCGAAGTTCATGTGGATCCACCCCAGCAGCGCATGTCCTTCGGTCAGATCCGGCTCGAGCGCCAGCGCGCGTTCCACCGCCCTCCGGGCGTGCGCGTATCCGTCCACCACGGCGATCCACCCCGCGTCCGCGGCGCGCACGTACGCCCAGCCCAGCTCGGTCAAACCGAGCGCGAATTCCGGGTCCAGCGCCAGCGCTTGCTTCAAGTACCCGATCGCCTTCTCGTTGTCCTCCCGCGCGTATCGGTCGATCAGGTGCCTGGCCAGGAGATAGAGACGGTGCGCCTCGGGGGCCGTGGCGCGGCCCTTGGCCGCCTTCGCCACCTCCGCCTTCGTCTCTCCTCGCGCATCCGAATCCACCTCCTCCCCCAGGAGGGTCGTCCGCAACTCCTTGACCACGGAGTGCGCGATGTCGTCCTGCACCGCGAAGATGTCCTCCAGCGTACGGTCGTAGGTCTCCGACCAGAGATGCGAGCTGTCGGAAACCCGCACCAATTGCACCGAGATCCGCACGCGGTCGCCCGCCTTGCGCACGCTGCCCTCGAGCAGGGCCGATACGTCCAGCTTTCGGCCGATCGTGGCGGTGTCGTCCGTCGTTCCCTTGAAGTGGAACGAAGACGACCGCGCCACGACGCGCAGGCCCCGGATCTTCGCGAGCACGTTTAGGAGCTCGTCCGCGAGACCTTCGGAGAAGTACTCGTCGTCCTCGGAGCGGCTGCGGTTCACGAACGGTAGCACCGCGATCGACGCCACCTTGTCGGAGGCGGGCATCCCCGACTTCTCCTGGACCAGTTCCTTCCGCATCCGGCGAAGGGCGTTGTTCACCTCGAGGGCCGTCTGGGCACGCTCCCGCGGGTTCTTTTCCAGGCAAAGCGCCACGAGCCGCGCGAGGTCCCCCGGGACGTCGGCGCGAACGCGCGTGAGCGGTTCGGGTGTGTCGCGCAGGATCGAGGAGGTCACCTCCGCCGCTGTCGCGCCGGTGAAGGGGCGGCGGCCCGCGGCCAATTCGTAGAGCATGATCCCCAGCGAAAAGAGATCCGACCGCGCATCCAGCGGTTCCCCGCGCAACTGTTCCGGCGCCATGTACGGCGCGGTGCCGTGCACTTCCCCCTCCTTCGAGATCGGGGCGCCGGCCGTCGTCGTGGCGGCAAGGCCGCGATGCGACGGGTCGTCGCCGGGCATCTTCGCGAGGCCGAAGTCCAAAACCTTCAGTCGGTCCTCGTGCGTCACCATGACGTTGCTCGGCTTGAGATCCCGATGGATCACGCCGCGCTCATGCGCGGCGACGAGGGCGTCGGTGAGCGGGATCGCAATGTCCAAGAGGCGCGGAATGGAAATCCCGCCGGGGGTGACGAGATCGGCGAGAGTCTGTCCCACGACCAGTTCCATCGTGAGGAACCGGACGCCGTCTTCGTCCTCGACCGAGTGCAGGGTGACGATGTTCGGGTGGTTGAGCCCCGCCACCGTCCGCGCCTCGCGCTCGAACCGGGCAAGGCGATCCGCCGACGACGCCACTTCCGCCGGCAGCACCTTCACGGCGACCTCGCGCCCCAGGCGCAGATCCTTCGCCCGGTACACCTCGCCCATGCCGCCGGCCCCGAGGGGGCCGATGATCTCGTACGTGCCGAGTCGTGTCTTGGCGGAGAGTGACATGGAAGGGCAGTCTAGCCGCACGGGGCGATTCTGTCAGCAGACCTTGGAAGCCGGACCCGTGGATGGGTGTCCGTGGGGGCCCTCATGGCTTGAAATAGAGGCGCCTGCCAGCGTAGTCAATGATCGCGTGGTGCTCCTTCATCCAGTCGTATCCAAGGATCCCGAAGCTCTCCAACTCGGCCTCGGGCACGGCCCCGTATTCCGCGAAGTCTTCGAAGGAGGCGGGGGCGTGGAATCCGACCCCCTCGATCTCGAAGGCGACCTGGTCGGACAGATAGACGTCCGGGCTGGTTCGGCTCGGGCTCTGGTCGGGCGAATCCGCCTTCCGCATGGGGACGTTGCCCGCGAAGAGCGGCCGATGAAGCGTGAGCGCCGAGGAGACCGTGGAGGGCGTGATCGCTACCGCGCGTCCGAGCGAGGGGAAGTGGGCGCGCAGCGTGACGCGGTCATCCGCCTCGATCGTGAGTTTCGTCGCCGTGTAGCCAGCGTCCAATAGATCCCTCGCGGGCTCCTCGGTCGGCGTCGCGCCGAGAATCATCACATCGCTCGTGAAATCGACGATGGCCCCCGCGGACACCAGGAAGGGGACGCCGAGCATTCCCTGGACCAGGGTGTCGCCCTCCTCCGTAAAGTCGAAGACGGGGACGTCGTGGAGGTCGGCGAACGTCCTTCCGCCGACCCGCATCGCCGGGACGGTCAGGAATCCCTTTCCCCGTGCGCTGTAGCCGTACTCCTCGACGCGTGTCACGGGTCCGCCGGCGATGCGCTCGCCAACCGCGTGGGTCACGGAAAGAAACAGGCGGGAATTGCCGTGGACCATGAGCGGGACGTGCCTGCCCAGCCCGAAGTCGGCATCGACGATGTACCGGTGTCCGCTGAATAGAACGGTGCGGAGCGGCACGCGCGTGGAGTCGCCGGGTGGCATGATCGACGCGGCGTGACGGGCCTCCGGCGCGGGCTGGGACGAAAAAGCGAGGGTTGCCGCGGCCGCCAGTGCCGGGAGCAACAGGGTACGACCTTTCACCGCCGCCTCCGTGCGGAAGTACGACCCATACGCGTGAGAATCACCCGTCAGGATGCCATCGCGCGGGCATCGCCGATAGGATAGACTACGTTCCCTATGGCGCTTAAGTCTGGATCCCGAATCGGCAACTACGAAGTCCTCGCCTGGCACGGAGCCGGCGGCATGGGCGAGATCTACCGCGCCCGCGACACCCGTCTGGGCCGGATCGTGGCGATCAAGGCCCTCCCGGCCTCCGTCGCCTCCGATCCGCACCGCCGCAGCCACTTCGAGCGGGAGGCGCGCCTCCTCGCGACGCTGAATCACGCGAACATCGCGTCGATCTACGGGCTCGAGGAAGCCGAGAATGAAACCTACCTCGTCCTCGAATTCGTGGATGGCGAGACCTTGGCGGAGAGGCTCTCGCGGGGTGCGTTGAGCGTGCGGGAGACCCTGGAGATCGGCGGACAGATCGCCGCGGCGATCGAGGCGGCCCACGAGCGCGACATCGTCCACCGCGATCTCAAGCCAGGGAACGTGATGCTCGATTCCAAAGGCGCCGCGAAGGTGCTCGACTTCGGTCTGGCGAAGGGCGGCGCGTCGGAGGGCCAGCCCGGCCCCGACCTCTCCGCCTCGCCGACCGTTGCGCTCTCGGGCACCGCCGAGGGCGTGATCTTGGGCACCGCCGCCTACATGAGTCCCGAGCAGGCGCGCGGACTTCGCGTGGACCGAAGGACCGATGTGTGGGCCCTAGGGTGCATTCTCTTCGAATGCCTCACCGCCCGACAGACGTTTCACGGCGACACGGTCTCCGACGTGATCGCCCGAATCCTGGAGCGCGACCCCGACTGGGACACGCTTCCCGGATCGGTGCCGAGCCGTCTGCGGGACCTCCTCGAGCGGTGCCTGACGAAGGACGTGGCGCAGCGTCCCCGCGACATCGGGGATCTGCGGCGCGAGTTGGCGGCGATCATGCAGCAGCTGTCATCCCCCTCCGGGGCGCACGCGCGGATGGCCGCGGAGATGCCCTCGTTGGCCGTGCTCTATTTCGAGGACATCTCCGGCGGCTCCGAGAGCGAGTACTTCTGCGCCGGCATCACCGAGGACATCCTCACCGACCTTTCCAAGATCAAGGGGCTGCGTGTCGCGTCGCGGAACGCGGTCGCTCGCTATCGAGGGCAGACGGTCGATCTTCCGCAGGTAGCCTCCGAACTTGGCGTTCGCGCGATCCTGGAAGGAAGCGTCCGCCGATCGGGGGACCGTGTTCGGATCACGGCGCAGCTCATCAACGCGGCCGACGGATTTCACCTTTGGGCGGAGCGTTACGACCGAACGCTCGAGGACGTCTTCACCCTGCAGGAGGAGATCGCCACGTCGATCGCCGAGGCGCTTCGCGTCACCCTGACGCCGACGGAATCGGCGGCGCTGCTCCACGATCGCCCGGACGATGTGCGCGCCTACGATCTCTACTTGCGGGGGCGGGAACTGTACGGCCGCTACACGCGTGACGCGCTGCGCGATGCGCTCGACCTCTTCCAGCAGGCGATTCAGGTCGACGCGAACTACGCTCTGGCGTGGGCGGGAGTGGCCGACTGCTACGGGCAGTTGCTGCAGCACGAATACGCCGAGGACCCGGAGGAGGCCGGGCGGTTGGGATTGGAGGCGGCGCAACGCGCGATCGCGCTCAACCCCAAACTGGCCGAGGGTCACAAAGCCGAGGCGCTGCTTCGGCTGGGTAGAAACGAAAAGGAAGCCAATGTCGCGGCCTTGAAGCGCGCCATCGAAGCGAACCCCCGGTATACGCCGGCCCTTATCAACCTCAGCGTCGAGGCGTTCTTCGAATCGAATGTGGCGGGAAGCGAGCGTATCCTGCGGCGGACATTGGAAATCGACCCCCAGGAGTCCTTCGCCCTGGGCCACCTCGCGAGCAATCTCTACGTGACCCGACGCGACGAGGAGTGTCTGTCCGTGCTCCGACAGCTACGCCAATCCTCGAACGCCCCGTTCTACACGACGACCGTTTCTCTCGGCAAAGCAGCCCTCCTCCTGCGCCGTGGTGAGATCGAGGGCGTCGAGCGGATGATCCAGGAGAACCTCTCGGAAGGGATGGACCCCGCCAGCCAGCAACCCATTGCGTGCGCCGTCGCCGCGCGCACGGGACGGGAGGAGGAGGCGCGGCGGCTCCTGGCGGAACTTCAAGACGCGGTCATGTTGGGTCCCGTGGCCATCCTGCTGCTATCCGCCGCGGCGGTCCGGCTTGGAGAGCCGGAGCGTGCCATTCGCTGGCTCGGACGGAAGTTCATGCAATCCGGGGCGCCGGTGCACGTGCGGCTCGAGCCCGACCTTCATCCGCTTCTCGACCTGAAGCCGTTCGCGCCGCGCCGCACCGCCGCAACCCTCGTATGGCCGCTGGAAGCGCCCATGATCGATCCCGCCTGCCACGCCTGCTTCCGAGAGGTGCGCATCGAGTCGGGCCGCCCGAAGGGGAGCCAGTACCCGTACGCCGGGGAGTGAATTGTGGTCCATTTACGGCGCTCCGCGACGCGCGCGCGAAGTGTCCGCCCGGCCTGTCCAACGTCCTGATCTCACCATCATGACCTGAAGGTGTGCCTGCCCCCCGCGGATGCACTGAGGCCTTCTCGTGGAGAATCAGTACCGGCCGGCCGACTAGACGCCGGAGCCCCGCCGTGGCTCCGCTACGGGGCGAGGCGTCCGGGAATACGACGCGTGTGGTCGGCTGACTCCTCCAGCCCCGCCTTCTTCAAGATGTCCTCCCAGCGCGGATCGGCGTGGAGGGAGCGGAGGTGCGGGCTAGCCCGCATTTCCACGAGACCGCCATCGCGCTGCACGTACGCCCGCTCGAGCCAGTCGAAGGCTTCGTTCGACTCACCGCGGGCCGCGTGGACCTCCGCGATCTGATAGGCAGAGTCCGCGCTGTGCGCCTCGATCAACTGCCGCAGCGCCGCCTTCGATTCCTCGCCCTTGGCGCCGTGGACGATGGCCAGCGCGTAGAGGCGGTAGACGTTCTCCGGCTCCTGGACCGCCTCCGCCAGGGCCTCCTCGCGCCGACCCTGGGCCGCCAGCGTCAGCGCGAGGAGCGAGCGCGTACGGGATCGCTGCGGCGCGAGTTCCAGCGCCTTTCGGTACGCCGTTTCGGCTTCGGTGAGGCGATCCGCCGTATGAAGCGCCAATCCGAGATTGTTGAAACTTGGCGAACTCAGCGGGTCCTGTTCCACCGCCTCGCGACAGTGCGCGATCGCCTCCTCGATGCGACCCAGGCTCCTCGCCAGCACCCCTGCGCTGCCGAGCACGACGGCGTTGCCCGGCGCCAGTTCCAGCGCCCGGGTGAAGGATGCTTCCGCGCCGCGCCAGTCCGAGTCGTGGGAAAGCCGAATCCACCCGATCCGCGCATGCCCCTCCGCCAGGTCGGGTTCCAAGGCCAGCGCGCGCTCCGCCGCCTCCCGGGCGCGGCGGAACGCTTCATTGGCCGGCGCCCAACCCCGGCTCGCTTCCCTCGCATGGGCGCGGCTCAGCTCCGTCCAGGCAAGGGGGAACACCGGATCCAGCGCCAACGCCGCTTCCAAGTACTCGATCGCCTTGGCCGTGTCGTCGCGGGTCCAGCGATCGATGAGATGCCGCGCGAGAAGGTAGCGCCGATGCGCCTCGGCGTTGCTGCCGCGGCCCCTCGCCGCCCGCGCGACCTCCGCCTTCGTGTTCACGCTCGCGTCGGATGCGGCCTCTTCGCCCAGGAGCTTGACGCGCAGTTCCCGCACCACCGACTGAGCGATATCGTCCTGCACCGCAAAGATGTCTTCCAGCGTCCGGTCGTACGTTTCCGACCAGAGGTGATAGCCGTCGGAAACCTTCACGAGTTGCACGGAAATCCGCACTCGGTTGCCGGCCTTGCGGACGCTCCCGTCCAGCAGCGTGGCCACGTTAAGGGCCCTACCCACCTCGGCCAGCGGGGTGTCTCTGCCCTTGAAGTGGAACGAGGAGGCGCGCGCCGAGACGCGCAGCCCTTTGATCTTGGCCAACACGTTCAGCAATTCATCGGCCAGTCCGTCCGAGAAATACTCGTCCTCCTCGTCGCGGCTTCGGTTCACGAACGGCAGCACCGCGATGGAGGCGACGCCGCCGGTAGCGAATCGCCCGGACGTCCCATCGTCCAGGGCGCGTCGCAACGCGCGAAGTTCGTCTCCTAGGTCGCGCGCCTTCTGGAAGCGCGCGCGCGGATCTTTTTCCAGACACCGGCCCACGATCCGTTCCAGGTCGGGAGGAAGATCGGCGCGGACGCGCGTGAGCGGATCCGGGGTGCCGCTGAGGATGGCGTAGGATACGTGGAGGGGCGTGGCTCCCGTGAAGGGCTTGCGACCGGTGGCGAGCTCGAACAGGATGATGCCGAGGGCGAACAGGTCGGACCGTACGTCCACCACGTCGCCCCGCAACTGTTCCGGGGCCATGTACGGGACGGTGCCCAGCACCTGGCGCTTCTCCGGGACAGGGGACGGATCCGCGACGGTCGGGGAATCGTCCTGGGCGGGCGCCATGCCGGCCGCGATCATCGCGATTCCGAAGTCGAGGATCTTTACGCGTCCCTCGCTCGTGACCATCACGTTGCCCGGTTTCAAGTCCTGGTGAATGACACCGCGTTCGTGTGCCGCCGCGAGGGCGTCGACCATGGGAATCGAGAGGTCTAGGACTCGATCGAGCGGCAACCCGTTGGAGGTCACGAGCGCGGCAAGTGTTTGCCCTTCGATCAGTTCCATTGTGAGGAACCGGATGCCGTCCTCGTCCTCCACGGAATGGAGCGTCACGATGTTGGGGTGGTTGAGTCCAGCGACCGTGCGCGCTTCCCGTTCGAACGCCGCGAGGCGATCCGGGTTCGAGGCGACCTCGGACGGCAGCACCTTTACCGCCACCTCGCGGCCGAGGCGAAGGTCCTTGGCCCGATAGACCTCGCCCATCCCTCCGGCTCCCAGAGGGCCGAGGATTTCGTAGGTGCCGAGGCGCGTGCCGGAGGAAAGAGGCATGGAAGAAAGCCTACCCTCCGGAAGCTTCCCTGTCAGCGGTCGTGGCCGCGCAGGGGAGCCTCCTGGATGCCAAGGGCTGCGTTCGGAGGAAAGCTGTGGGCCCAGCTCAAAAGGCGTATTCCAGGCCGGGTTCTGCGATCTGGATACGATCGTCCGCGAGCGTGGCCAACTCCGCGATCACCTGAGATCGGTGGTACGGCTTGATGTGAACCGCGACGATCGTGCAATCGTCGGGAATCTTCTCCAGTTCGCGGGTCCAGAGTTTCGGCGTCAAATGCCCCGTTTTCGCGGCCAGATCACTGAGGTGACTGGGAAGGGAGCACTCGAGGAAGACCGCGCTCAATCCATGTGTCGCCCGGGCCACCTCCCAGATGCGATCGGTCGGCCCCGAGTCCGCGCCGAATACGAGCGCGCGGGAACCGTTCTCGACCACGTAGCCGAAGGTCGGAATCGGGTGAACGACGGGCACGGCCGTGATCCGGAGTTCGCCGACGCGAACCGTTTGCTCCGCGTCCACCGGCACCAGCGCGACATGGGAGCCACCGTCCGGAAGACGGTCATAGTCCAGCCACATCCGATTGTTGAACAGATGTTCCCGGAGGATCCGCAACGTATCCGCCGAGCCGTACACGCGAACGGGACCGTTGCGATGATGGCTCGCCGACTCCAGGAAGAGGGGCAGCGTGCATACGTGATCGATGTGAGCGTGCGTGATGAAGACATGCCTCAATTGGGGACCATCGGCCGAGGCATAGTGGAGGCCCAGGCATCCCGCGTCGATGGCCACGGCGTCGTCGACGACGAAGGTCGTGAGGTATTGGTGATCGGAAGATGATCGGGGCGCGGACGCCAGAACGCGAACCTTCATGGCCTCTCCAGTAGGGCGTGGATCATTTCGGGTTGCATGAAGCCATCCAGGGTTCGTTCCCCCAGCGGGCGAAACGAGAACGTCTTGGCGGCAAGCGAGTGGGTGCGATTGCAAACGAGGATGGGACCGGTGTCCTCATCCGCCAGTTTTTCCAAACGATAGGCCTTCACGATCGGCTCGCCGATCATCGAGAGCCCCAGGGGATGCGCTCCACCCAAGCGTTGGATCATGACCAATCCCGTAGCCAGCGCCCACTCCATTTCGAGGGGATGATCGCGTAGCAGCCATACGGAGGCGTCGTCGGCCAGACGGCGCGCCGCTTCGGCCAGCGCGAGCACGGCGCGGCATGCGCGCGCCGCGCACGTGGATGCGTTACCCGCCTCCCAGTAGGCCAAGATGGCGTCACCGGGATATTCCTTCGGAGTGCCGTCGAATTCGGTGACGATTCGCTCCAGTGCCGGAAAGAGGGCGTTGACCGAGGCCTGTACGAGCTCCGGGGGTGCCTCGCGCACGAGGGTCGTATAGTGCCGGATGTCCCCGATCAATACAGAAACCTCGATCGGAGCCGATACCGCGTGCGTGGCCTCGGAAACACGCGTCCGCGCGTCCGCCGCGTCACCCTCCAGGCGGAAGGATTGGACCTGCGCGATCGAGATCGTCTGACCTACCCTGAGCTCGACTTCGGTTCCGGGCACGAGCCGGCGTCCGTCGATCCAGGTGCCGTTCAGGCTCGTGTCGCGAATGAAGCAGCGCCCGTAGGCATCCTGCGTGATGACACAGTGCTTCGAGGACACGGATGGATCCGCAACATAGAGTGTCCCGCGCAAAGGCGGCGCATGGTGCTTGAGGCGGCCGATCCTGAGATCCTCATAGAAGACGAAACGACGGCCCTCCGCGGCGCCGTCCAGCGCGAGGAGTTCCTTGCTTTGGACGATGCCGCCCAACGGAGCGACGTAGACCGTCGTCTCCTTTTCCGGTGTCTCCAAGGTCGAACTCACGACTCGGAGCGAAGGATCGCAATTTCGTCGCTCAGCTTGCGAATTCGCTTTGCCATCATCCGTACGATCTGAAACGCCAGGGACGGGTCCTCCTGGACGCGGCTGAGGAACGTCTTCTTGTCGATGGTCAACAACCGCGTTTCTCCCTTGGCGCGCACCGTCGCCGAGCGGGTCTCGCGATCGAAGAGACTCATCTCACCGAGGATTTCGCCCTCGCCAAGAATCCGGAGGGGAATCAGCTTGGCGCCGCGCTTGGTGAGCACTTCGACCTGGCCGGCCTGCACCATATACATGCAGTCGCCGGCATCACCCTGGTTCACGATTATTTCGCCGTCCACGTAGGTCTTTCCCAACAGTCCTCGCTTCATGGTTTCACCTCACGATCTGCCTGTGCCAGGGACGTCGCGTCGTTCGGCCGTTTGGCCCTGCCCGCAGCGGGCATATTCGCGGCCGCGAGGGAATACGCGAGACGGCCGAGAAACATCGGGCGAAGGGAGCGCATCACGACCGTGCGGTAGGGGGCGCTCCCGGTAAACACGTCCCAGAGGACCTGGCTCATGCCGCGCGTTCGGCCCTCGCGCTCCTGCTCCGCCGCGGTCATGCGGAGGATGCCCCTGCGCGCGAATCGATGCGCCTGAATCTGGTGCGTGATGGCGAATGCGATTCGCCCCAGCCGGTTGTCCATCTCGATGGACGTGACGGCGGGACGAAAGTGCCGACGGAAGGAGGCCGCGGACACGCCATGAAATATCGACGAGGCCGCCGCCACCTTCGCGATGCGGTATGCCGAGCCGATGCCGTCTTTGTAGAGACGCGTCGTTCCGCAGTCGCCGAGTATCAGCACGCGGTCGGCGTAGGACGGGCGCGCCCCCCCGACATTGATCCACGGCGCGCACTGGCACGAGCGCTGCGGGAGCCGGAGACCGGGCGGAAAGCAGGTTTGAACCTCGGGAGAGCTCATGAACCGCTCCGCCAGCTTCTTGTCGACTCCGTCGCCTAGCAGGCAGACGGTGGCGTACTCGCCCTTGGGAATGATGGCGGCGAATTCCAGCCCGGGAATGTTCAGCAGAAACACGTGCATGGAGTTGCCCAGCGTGCGCGTCAGGAGTTTCTCTCCCAGGAAGTACTCTCGGATAAAGGTCGTCGCCAGTTTCGGAGGTTTGTATCCGATGCCCATGTCCCGGATCAGATCAGGCATCCCGGAGTTGACGCCTCCGGCGATCGCCAGCAGATCGTATCGGCTCGAGGAGCCTTCGCACGAAATCTGCGGCCGGCCATCGGCGAACTCAAGCTTCGAGACTTTCTTCGGGATGAGCCGGGCCCCCTTCTTCAACGCC
This sequence comes from Candidatus Eiseniibacteriota bacterium, assembly GCA_003235575.1. Classification (GTDB taxonomy): domain Bacteria; phylum Eisenbacteria; class RBG-16-71-46; order SZUA-252; family SZUA-252; genus SZUA-252. Next base: position 11,997 of record QJVW01000074.1, read on the forward strand.
ATGGACTGCAGAAACCCGTCGAAGCTGCTCCACTTCGGTTCCTTCACGTCGCGGGGGCCCAGTCCGCGGTGAACCGCGCCCACGCGCATTTCATGCAGCGGTGTGTCAATGCGAACGTTCCCCACGTCCATGTGGAGAACGTAGGAATCGATGCCGCGCTGAATAACGGAGGGGGGTAGAACGATGCCTTCGGCGGCAAGCAGCTGAACCAGCGACTCGGACACGATGCCGCCGCACATGTTGCATCCGGCCGGTGCCGGGCTCGAGAAATCCCGGGCCTCGTAGAGTTCCACCGCGATGGATCGTCCCAGCGTCTCGGCGAGGCTGAGGAGGAAGTAGGCAAAGAGGCTGCCGGCGGGGCCGCCTCCTACGACGCCGATGCGCGAGCCATCCTCCAATTCCATCTCGTCGTGCCGGCTCGCGGGCGAGAGTAGCGATGAGTTCTTGAGGGTGCTTCGACCGAGAATGGCACACCTCCGACTGCGTGTCTCCGTGCCGCGGGGACACACAAAACCAACCTATAGACTACGATCCGAAGCAGTCAGCCGACAATGCTACCTACGGAGCAGCATTTCATGGGGACGGCATGGCGGCCGCCCTGATCGCACGGGCGATGAAGGCATGGAAGTTCTCGTGGATATGCTCGATCAGCGCCTGCACCCCGGATCGTGTCGCGTCGTTCATCGTTCGTTCCTCTGCTTCACGCCGCTTGGTCGGTGAGGGTTCACCCCGCCGTAACGCGACCTAACCACCCCACGCCCCCGTTTCGGTGCGAAGACGTCCTGGTACCAACGGCCCCTGGGAGGTCATGCCCGCGCCACCCACCGGACACCTATTCCATGCGCCCGCGTTGAGGGAAAATTCCGCTGGGCTCGGTCAGGCATGTTCCACCGCAAGGGTGGCGTCGTGGGGCTATTCTGGTGCCAACTTCAATTCCCACCGCCAACCCACCCCACGGCACGACAGGCCGGCCGAGAACGCATGGAGGTAGGGAACTTCCTGGATCACCGCACCGACTGGATTCCTGTTGCCCGTAGGCAAGCGGATCCACGGCGGGCAGGGCGTTCCCAGGCAACGGCGGATGAACTGTCCCTTCTGCACCTAGGATGCGTTCCTCGAGGGGAGCGCCGTGGACGGGGGTTTGCCGCTCGAAATCACGTGCGCACGCACACGCACCAATGGGAGGTTCCCGATGTGGCCCGTTCGATGGACAAGGCCGGCGTTACGCTGGACTGCTCTCGCCTGTCTATGTCTCGGCGTCGTTCTGCTCGGCGCCAAGCCGGCGGCAACCGAAGAGATCCTTGATCCGCTCTCGCTGACCAAGTACATCGATCCGCTACCGATCCCGGGCGTGGCGGAGATGGCGGCGCCCAACTACTACGAAATTGGGGCGTACCAGATCCAGCAACAGCTTCACAGCGAACTGCCCCCGACGACCGTGTACGGATACGGGACGTCCGAGGCGACGGCGAGCTATCCCGGCCCGACGATCGTGGCGCAGAAGGGTGTCCCGATCTCGGTCAAGTGGACGAACCATCTGCCGTCCCCGCATATCCTCGCGTACGCCTTCGACCCGACCATCCCTGCGGCCCAGACGGCGACCGGCATTCCGATCGTGACCCACCTGCACGGTGGCGAGACGGAGCCCGAGAGCGATGGCACGCCGATGCAATGGTTCACGCCCGGATTCGCCGAAAAGGGTGACGGCTGGATGAAGGAGGTCTTCCACTACGCGAACGACCAACTTCCGGCCACGATTTGGTACCACGACCATGCATTCGGGTACACGAGACACAACGTCTACGCCGGCTTGGCCGGCTACTACATCGTCACCGACCCGGGCAACGAGCCGGCGGGACTTCCGACGGGGCCCTACGATCTCGGACTCTGTCTCCAGGACAGGATGTTCACGGCGGATGGCCAGCTCTGGTACCCGAACGAGGGCGAGACCCAAACGCACCCGATCTGGATCCCCGAGTTCTTCGGCGACGTCATGCTGGTGAACGGGAAGGTGTGGCCGTACCTGGAGGTGGAGCCGCGGAAGTACCGCTTCCGCTTCCTGAACGGCTCCCAGGCTCGGTTCTACAGCCTCGCGCTCGCCGAGCGGACCACGAGCGCGCGAGGTCCGATGTTCTATCAGATCGGCAGCGACGGCGGATACCTTGCCGAACCCGTGGTGCTGAACGATCCGAACAACATGCATTCGCCGCGGCTCGTGATGGCGCCGGGCGAGCGGTGCGACGTGGTGATCGACTTCTCAGCCTACGCGCCCGGTACGGAATTTCTGCTCCGGAACACGGCCAAGGCTCCGTACCCGAGCGGCTCGGCGGCCGATCCGCAAACCTCCGGCCAGATCATGCTGTTCCGGGTGAAGGCATTGGAGAGCCCCGACAACAGCGTCATTCCGTCGCAACTCGCGACGGTGACCCGACTCACCTATCCCACCGTGACGAGGGTGATGACCCTGAACGAGGTCATGGGCCAGGGTGGGCCCATCTCCGCGCTTCTCAACGGCATGACGTACCACGACGCGCCCGCCACGGAGTACCCGACGTTGGGGACGACCGAGATGTGGGAGGTCGTGAACATGACCGGCGACGCCCACCCCATCCATCTTCACTTGGTCCAGTTCCAGCTGCTCAATCGCCAGAAGATCAACGTCAAGCGGTACGAGCGAGCCTTCCAGGAGGCGAACCCGGTGACGCCCGCCACGTCGTACACTCCCGTGCCGGTGGAGCCGTACCTGAAGGGCAAGCCAATCCCCGCGGATCCCAATGAGCGTGGGTGGAAGGACACCTACCGCATGAATCCGGGCCAGGTGACGCGAATCCTGGTCCGATTCTCGCCCCAGGATGAATCTCCGGCGTTCTCCTTCGACGCCACCGCGGAGCCGGGCTACGTGTGGCACTGCCACATCCTCGAGCATGAAGAGAACGACATGATGCGTCCGTATCACCTGGTCGCACCGACGGCCGCGACGGCCGCGACGGCCGGGAGCATGAACGGTCGCACTGCCGCGCTGGCGGACGGCGACACGCAGTTCCGTGCCCCGACGCCGAATCCCGCGGTGGCCGGAGGAACCTTCCGGTTCAGCCTTCGGAATCCGGGGGCGGTCGAGGTCGACCTCTTCACGGTCAACGGGCGGCACGTGAATCGGCTCGCGAGCGGCACTTATGACGCGGGCGAGCACACGGTCGCATGGCGGCCCGTGGGGAAGAACGGCGAAGCGCTTGCCAGCGGCATGTACCTTGTGCGGTTCCGCGGCGACGGCGTGACGCGATCACAGAAGCTGGTCATTTCCCGGTAAGACACACCGGAGGGAAGGAGGCCCCGCGCGGCAAGCGGGGCCTCTTCCTACTCCCGATGCGAACGGAACCTCGCGACGCTCAGCCACCACGGGAGTCGATCATGTTCGAACGGCGCCTCGCCCGAACGGCGTTCGCCTTCGTCTTTCTGCTCGCCGCGCTAGCTCCGGCCCTCGCCGCGGCCCAGTTCACGGCCTTCACGAAGAATCCCCTGGGCGATCGCGGATCGGGGTTCGGCGTCGCGTGGGGAGACTTCGACGGCGACGGGGACCAGGACATCTACATCACGAACGACGGACCGAATCTCCTGCTCCGAAACGACGGGAACGGAAACTTCACGGACGTCACCGCACCGCCTCTCGACAACGTGGACAACGGGGGATCTGCCGCCTGGGGTGATTACGACAACGACGGAGATCCTGATCTGTACGTCGTCAATTACTACGCTGCGAACAAACTCCTTCGAAATGATGGGCTCGGCGGGTTCACGGACGCGACGGTCGGACTTCTCGGCGACGCCGGGCCCGGGCAGAGCGCGGCCTGGGTCGACTACGACTTGGACGACGACCTGGACCTGTACCTCGTCAATTACGGAGTGCCGAACAGGCTGCTTCGGAACGACGGAGGGGTCTTCGTCGACGCCACGAGCGGACCGCTGGCCGACACGGGCTGGGGGCTTGCCGCCACGTGGGGCGATTACGACAACGACGGAGACCCGGATCTATACATCACCAACGACGGACCGAATCGCCTCCTACGGAACAACGGCGATGGGACCTTCACGAGGGTTGCCGGGCTGGCGATCGAGGACGGTGGCGCGGGCCAGGGCGCCGCATGGGGCGACTTCGACAACGACGGGGACCTGGACTTGTACGTCGCGAACTACGGCACGGCGAACAAGCTGATTCGCAACGATGGCGGTAGCGCCTTCACGCAAGTCACCTCGGGGCCGCTGGGTGACCTGAGCAACAGCACGGGCGTCGCGTGGGGCGACTACGACAATGACGGCGATCTCGACCTCTACGTCACAAACTACGATCAGCCGAACAAACTGCTCCGGAACGACGGCGGCGGCTTCACCGACGTCACGGCTAGTCCGTTGGACGACGGCGGGAGCGGCACCGGGGCGGCCTGGGCCGACCACGATGGCGACGGAGACCTGGATCTCTATCTCGTCAATGACAGCCAGGCGAACGCGCTCTTGCGCAACGACACCTCATCCGGCGCTCACTGGCTCGACCTGAACCTCCGGGGCCTGATCTCAAACCGCTCCGCCATCGGCACGCGGGTGCGCGTCGTAACGGGCGGCACGTTCCGCATTCAGGAAGTCTCCGGTGGTTCGGGCTACATGTCTCAAAACGCCCTCACGCTGCACTTCGGGCTAGGATCCGCCACGCTGGCCGATTCGGTCATTGTCTCCTGGCCCTCCGGGTACGTGGAAACCCACGTCATGATACCCGCGGACCAGCGACTCACGATCGAGGAACTCAGTGTCGTCTCCGTGGATGGGGGGGCCGCTCCCGGCCCGCCGTTTCAAATGGCCGCGCCGATTCCGAACCCATCATCTCGCGCGTCCGAGTTTCGTTTCGCCGTGCCGCGCGCGGCTCGAGCATGGTGTGGCGTCTATGATGTGCACGGCCGCCTAATCGCGACGCTCCTCGACGGGCAGGTTTCCGCCGGCTGGCACACCGTCAAATGGGCGCGGCGCGATTCCCGAGGCGTGCGCGTCGCGTCCGGGGTCTACATCGCGAAGGTCGAAGCACTCGGCGAACAGCGAACGCAAAAGCTCGTCCTGATTCGATAGACCGACCGAAAGTCGCCGACCCGCTTCCAGGTATCCATCCGTCCCATAGCGCGGCATGTCCGCGTCTTGCTACGCTTACTGTTCTCCCACAGAACGGAGTTCGACGCCATCTCGCAACCGGGAGTCGGGCATGAACCACCCCCCTTCGATCGTCATGCCTCGCAAGCAGATACGTGGACCTGACCGCACGCACGTCCCGGATATATCCGGAACGCCAGAATGATCGCCTCGATCCGCAGGTCACTCCTACGCCTCGCCATTCTCGTGCTCGGAACGGCCCCCGCCGTGGCCGCGGCAGGGAGCGTCGACTACGGCGGGCAGGCTGAGCTGTCCGCTGACGCCGCGACGCGTGCCGCGACGGTCAGCGCGCCAATCATCGCCATTCAACCCCTGGCCCTCGACTTCGGTCTTGTGACCGTAGGAGAAACAGGGGGCGTGGACTATACGGTGCGGAACACCGGGCAGGCGGACCTCGAGATCACGGGCATCGACATATCGGATCCGCAGATTACGACGAATCAGCCGATTCCGATGATCCTGGGCCCCGGCGATTCCTTCGTGGCCACGGCCATGTTCACGCCGATAGGCGGCGACCTCAGCGCGACACTGCTATTCCGCAGCAACGCGGAAAACGGCGACTACACGATCCTCG
>QJVW01000151.1 GCA_003235575.1 Candidatus Eiseniibacteriota bacterium
GTCGAGGCGTGTTCCTTCATTCCCGTCATTCCCGTCGCGGCCGTGCCCCTTCACGGCGTCGATCTCTTCCTCGACACCGTCATCGATCTACTCCCCTCGCCGACTCAGATCGGCGCGGTGCGCGGCACGAAGCCGGGCAGCGACGAGGTCGTTGAGTTCAAGCCGGAGGCGGGCAATTCGATGGCGGCGCTGGTGTTCAAGACCAGCGGCGAGGGCCAGGCGGGCGATCTCTCGTTCATCCGCGTCTTCGCCGGCGCGCTGGCGCACGGCAAGGAAGTCTACAATTCCAGCATGCAGCGCGCGGAGAAGATCGGGCAGCTCTACGTGATCCAGGGGAAGGACCGGAAGGACATCGCGGCCCTGACGACCGGAGACATCGGCGCGGCGGTGAAATTGCGCGAGACGCACACGGGCCAGACGCTCTGCGACAAGGCCCACCCCATCGTCCTGCCGTCCATTCCGTTCCCGGATGCGGCGCACGAGGTCGCGATCTCGCCCAAGACGAAGGGTGAGGACGAGAAGGTCGGGAGCGGGCTCCATCGTCTTCGCGAGGAGGATCCGACGCTCCACGTGCGCGTGGAGGGCGATCTCCATCAGACCATCCTGTCGGGCGAGGGCGATCTTCACATCGACGTGGCGCTGGAGAAATTGGAGCGCCGCTTCCACGTCGGCGTGACCACGTCGAAACCCCGCATTCCGTATCGGGAGACGATTCGGAAGACCGTCTCCAAGCAGGGACGCCACAAGAAACAGACCGGCGGCCGCGGCCAGTTCGGCGATGTCCACGTCAAGTTCGAGCCGCTCAAGTCCGGCGAGGGATTCCAGTTCGTCGACGAGGTCGTCGGCGGCGCCGTGCCCCGCAACTACATTCCCGCCGTGGAAAAGGGGATCGTGGAGGCGATGCAGGAGGGCGTTCTGGCCGGCTATCCGGTCGTCGATTTCCGCGCCACGCTGTACGACGGCTCCTATCACACGGTCGACTCCTCCGAAATGGCGTTCAAGATCGCCGGCGCGCTGGCGTTCCGCGACGCATGCCGCGAGGCGAACCCCGTGCTCCTCGAGCCGATCGTGGAGATCGAGGTCCATGCGCCGAACGAGTTCGTCGGGGCGGTCACCGGCGACCTATCGTCGAAGCGGGGCAAGATTCTCGGCATGGCGTCCGAAACGCGGTACGATGTCATTCGGGCGTTGGTTCCCCAGGCCGAGCTCTACAAGTACTCGACCCATCTTCGCTCGCTGACCCAGGGCCGGGCGACGTTCCGAACCAAGTTCCACAGCTATGAAGAAGTGTCCCGCGAGATTGCCGAAAAGGTCGTCAGTCAAGCCAAAGCAGACAGGGAGGCCATGGCCCAGGCCTAGCCCTGCCGAGCCGGATCCGGAGACAACCATGCATCGTCACCCGTCGAACTTCGGTCCGGCCCTCGCTGCGCTCATCCTGGCCGCGATCACGGTCGCGCCGTTCGCCGGCGCGACCTCGATCCACGCCGCGCCCCGCGACCGCTACGCGCCGCCGCCGCCCCGGCCGGAGAACGTCCTCTCCGCCGCGGCCGTTGCCCGACTCCGCTCCGAGGGCACGTCCACGCTCTGGGTCACGTTCGCCGACAAGGGCGAGCGCGACGCACGCTCCTTCGCGGCAGCCGTCCGTCAGGCGGGCGACCGCGTGTCCGCCCGGGCCCGCGCGCGCCGCATGCGGGAGACCGGAGGGCGCTTCGTTCCCGATTGGTACGACGTGCCGGTCGTCACGTCGTACGTCGAAGGCGTGGCATCCACCGGCGCGGCGATTCGGAACGTTTCCCGCTGGTTCAACGCGGTGAGCGTCGACGCCGACGAGGCCTCGGCGCGGCGCATCGCCTCGCTGCCGTTCGTTCACAGCATCGAGCCCGCACGAAAGTCGAAGGGGATCAAGCCCATCGAAACCGGCCCCATCCGGACCTACGCGCCGCCCGCGAACCGGGCGCCACGCGATCCCGGCACGGAGACCCAATCCGAGGGGTCGTCCCGGGGAATGTCCTTTCCGGTGCCGGTCAGCTACGGTTCCGCCCTCGGCCAGCTGACGCAGATCAACGTGCCGGCCGTCCACGACTCGGGCTTCACCGGCGCCGGCGTCATCGTCGCCATGCTCGACACCGGGTACGACGAGACGCACACGTCGCTCGCGCCGCTGAAGAAGATCGCCGAGTGGGACTTCGTCCAGCACGACGCCGAGACGGCGAATCAAGGCGGCGACGTCAGCAATCAGTGGAGTCACGGCACGGGTACCTGGTCGGTGGCGGGTGGGTACTGGCCGGGCGTGCTGGTCGGTCCCGCGTTCAACGCCGGGTGGCTCATCGCCAAGACGGAGTACGTACCCAGCGAGACACACGTCGAGGAGGACAACTGGGTGGCCGCGGCCGAGTGGGCCGATTCCATCGGCGCCGACGTGATCTCTTCCTCGCTGGCCTACGACGACTTCGATCCGGCGGGGAATTCGCCCGGGGACTACAAGCTTCAGGACAAGGACGGCCGGACCGCCATTGTCACGCTGGGCGCCGTGGTCGCGCACCGCCGGGGGATCGTGGTCTGTAATTCCATGGCGAACTCGGGGCCCGCGGCCTCCACGCTGGCCTGCCCGGCCGACGCCGACAGCATTCTCTCGGTCGGGGCGGTGGATCCCACCAACCTCATCGCCGGATTTTCGTCGCGCGGACCGACGTGGGACAACCGCATCAAGCCCGAGGTCGTGGCGCAGGGCGTCGGCGTCTACTGGGCCATCGCGGGCTTTCCGAATTCCACCGGCACGGCCAACGGAACGTCGCTTTCGTGTCCGCTGGTCGGCGGCTCCGCCGCGCTGGTGCGCGAGGCGCACCCCGAGTGGTCCGCGTACCAGGTGCGCCAGGCGTTCATGGAAACCGCGGATCGCGCCGGGACCCCCGACAACAACTACGGCTGGGGCCTGATCGACGTGCAGGCGGCGATCTACTCGTCCTCGCTGGGCGGGCCGGTCTACCCGTACCCCTTCGACCTGCTCGAGCCGGCGAACGAGGCGGTGATCTCGTCGGTGCCCGTGACGCTTCGCTGGCGCCATACGCGCGATCCGCAACTCGAGCCGATCACGTACGAGGTATCGGTGTGGTCCGTCGCGCCGGCCCAATGCGTCTTCACGACGACAACGGCCGACTCGCAGCTCGTGCTCCCGTTCAGCCTGCTCTCGAACACCGAGTACGAATGGTACGTGACGGCGATGGACACGGCCGCCCACGGGCGTGAGAGCCGGGATCGCCGGCGGCTCACGACCGGCACGGTCACCGGCGTCGGCGTGGCCGTCGCCCCGCCCTCGCCGCCCCGGGTCCTCCTGGCGCAGAGCCGCCCGAACCCCACCCGCGGCTCCACGCAGCTCGATTTCTCGCTGAGCGGCCCCGCGGGCGTCGTGCCCGTGACGCTGCGCATCTTCGACGCGAGGGGCCGATTGGTTCGCACGTTGCTGGATCACGCCGAGATGGCGGTTCCGCACAGTTGTTCGGTATCGTGGGACGGCGTCGACGAGAACGGACGCTCGGTCCCATCCGGCATCTACCACTATCAGATGGAAGCAAGCGGCCGGCGCGCCTCGAAGCGCCTGGTCCTGGTTCGCTAGTCCGTTCGCGCCGCCACCGGCGGGGCGCGATTCCAAGGAGTCCGTATGTCCGGCCATTCGAAGTGGGCGACCATCAAGCGCAAGAAGGCATCGGTGGATGCCAAGCGCGGCAAGGTCTTCACGAAGTACATCAAGGAGATCATCGTCGCCGCGCGCGCCGGAGGCGGCGACGCCGACGCGAATCCCCGCCTGCGCACCGCGATCGCGGGCGCCAAGTCGGTCAACATGCCCGCCGACAACATCGAACGCGCGATCAAGAAGGGCACCGGGGAGCTGGAAGGCGTCAACTACGAGGAGATCTCGTACGAGGGGTACGGCCCGGGCGGCATCGCCATTCTGATGGACAGCCTCACCGACAATCGGAACCGCACGACCGGCGAATTGCGGCACATCCTGACGAAGCACGGGGGCCGCATGGCGGAGGCGGGGTCGGTCCAGTGGATGTTCAGCGTCAAGGGTCAGGTCACGGTCCCGAAGAGCGCGGTGGACGAGGAGACCCTGTTCGATGTAGTTCTCGACGCGGGCGCCGAGGACGTGGGGACCGACGACCCCGAGACGTACGAAATCACGACGCCCCTCTCGCAGTTGGAGGCGGTGAAGGAAGCTCTGGCGGCGAAGGAAATCGCCATCGCCTCGGCGGAGATGGCGAAGGTGCCGCAGAATGTGATCACGCTCAGCGAAAAGGACGCCGAGCAAGCCTTGAAGCTCATGGAATTGCTCGAGGACCATGACGACGTCCAGCGGCTCTTCACGAATCTCGACATCTCGGACGAGACGCTCTCGCGCCTCGAATCCTGAGCCCGTGGCGGCGCCCGCCCCGGCCCGGGACCGCGAGCCCGCGCCCGCGGCGTCTCCCCTCATCTTGGGGATCGATCCCGGCAGCCGCGCCACCGGCTACGGGTTCGTCCGCCGGAGCGGCAGCCGGGTCCTCTATGAACACTCCGGCGTCATCGCGCCCCGCGCAGCCCTCCCGTTCGCCGACCGCCTCCTTGCCATCCACGAAGCCCTGACCGTCTTGCTGGAACGCTGGCGTCCCGACGAGGTCGCGGTCGAGACCGCCTTCGTGCGGAAGAGCGCCCAGTCGGCGCTGCAGATCGGGCACGTGCGCGGCGTGATCATTCTGGCCGCGCGGCAGCGCGGCGCCGCGCTCTACGAGTACACCGCGCCGGAGGTGAAGATGGCCGTGGTCCGCCAGGGGGCGGCATCCAAGGAGCAGGTTTCGTTCATGGTCCGCCGCCTGTTGCCCGAAGCGGGCAACGGCGAACCGCTACGCGAGGACGAGGCGGACGCCCTGGCCGTCGCGCTCTGCCACGCCCAGCGCGCCGCGGCGCGTTCGTGGGGCGCGGCGCGCGGCGCCGCGGCGCCGGGAGGGAAGCGCTGATGATCGACGCCCTGAACGGCGTGCTGGCCGCCAAGACCCCCACCGCCGCGGTGGTTCGCGTGGGCGGGTTCGACCTGAGGCTCCTGATCTCCGTATCGTGTTTCGAAACGCTTCCGGCCGTGGGCAAGGAGGTCCACCTCCTGACGTACCTGCACGTTCGGGAGGACGCGATGCTCCTCTACGGCTTCGCCGACGTCGTCGAGCGGGACCTCTTCGAGCGACTGATCTCGGTATCGGGCATCGGGCCGCGCCTTGCCGTCGGCATCCTCTCCGGCGCGACGGCGGGGAGGGTCCGCGAAGCCATCGACGGCGGCGACAGCGATTTCCTTCAATCGCTGCCCGGCGTCGGCAAGAAACTGGCGCAGCGGCTGGTCGTGGAACTGCGCGAGAAGGCGACATCGACCGCGGCGTCCGCGCCGAGCGGAGCGGCTATGCCCGGAGCCCTGAGCGCCGGCATCGGCGCCGACGCCGCCATCGCGCTTCAGTCGCTGGGGTTCACGCGCACCGGCGCCCAGGCCGCGGTCCAGGAAGCGCTGCAGGATCTCGGCGCGGACGCCGGGATCGAGGCGATCATCCGGCGCGCGCTCCGGCAGAAAGTGCGGTAAGGTCGCCGGATGCCACGCAAGCCGAAGCCCTCCGCGCCGCCCCCGCCGGCTCCAACCGATAGCCGAGGGCGTGTCACCGACCCCGAGCCGATCGTCGGGGAGGTCGAGTTCGACCGGACGCTTCGTCCCCGCCGGCTGGAGGAATTCGTGGGGCAGACGGGGCTGCGCGAGCAGATGCGGATCGCGGTCGAGGCGGCGCGCGGTCGCGGCGAGGCCATCGACCACGTCCTCTTCCACGGCCCGCCCGGGCTGGGCAAGACGACGCTGGCCTCCATCCTGGCGGCGGAAATGGGCGTCTCGTTCACGCAGACGTCCGGGCCGGTGCTGGAGCGCGCCGCCGATCTGGCGGGCCTTCTGACGAACCTCGACGAGCACGGCATCCTCTTCATCGACGAGATCCACCGGATCAATCCCGTCGTCGAGGAGTATCTCTATCCCGCCATCGAGGACTTCTGCCTCGACATCATGATCGACCGGGGACCCAGCGCCCGGAGTGTTCGCATCGACCTGAAACGATTCACGCTGGTCGGGGCGACGACGCGCACGGGGCTCCTCTCGGCGCCCCTACGGGGACGATTCGGGCTATCGGCCCGTCTCGACTACTATCCGGCGGACGACTTGGCGACCATCATCCGGCGTTCGGCCAACATCCTGGGCGTGGCGCTGGACGACGAAGGGGCGGCCGAGATCGCGAAGCGTTCCCGCGGCACGCCCCGCGTCGGCAACCGCCTCCTGCGCCGCGTGCGCGACTACGCCGAAACGCGCGCCGACGGCGTGATCACGGGCGCCGTCGCGCGGTCCGGCCTGGAACTGCTGGAGGTCGACGCGCGCGGCCTGGACGACATGGACCGGCGAATGCTGGAAGCCATCGTAGTGAAGTACGGCGGCGGTCCCGTCGGGCTCTCCACCATCGCGGTCGTCGTGGGGGAGGAGCCCGACACGCTGGAGGACGTCTACGAACCCTTCTTGATCCAAGAGGGGTTCCTCAAGCGGACGTCCCGCGGGCGCGAGGCGACCGATCTCGCGTTCCACCATCTGGGATTGAATCCGCCCCCGCGGGGCGATCACGCCGAGGCGCGGGAAGAGGACACCCCGCAGCAAAAGCTCCTCTAGCCGACGCTACTCCGCCATCAGGTGATCGCGCAAAAGATCCCGGGAGGGAATGCGGCGGCCCGAGCGCGGGTGAACGATCCGGACCTCGAACGCGTAGCGCCCCAGCCCGAAATGGTCCTCGATCAGCCGGATCAGCCCCTCGATCGTGGCGTCTCCGCGGACCGTGCGGCCGCGGCGCCCGGCGCCGTGCGCGCGGGCGAGGCCCGCGTCCACTCCCTCTTGATAGGCGCGCTTCACGTGCCGTTCGAGAACGCGCCAGTGCGAACGCTGGATCCGCTTCAAGACCTGAGATTGGGTCATGAGACGCCTCCCATGATGGACCGCCCGACTCGTTTCGGCTGCGCGCGGTATCCTACACCCCTCGGACCATGAAGACCGCCGACTTCGATTATATCCTCCCGCCCGACCGAATCGCCCAGCACCCGGCGGCCCGGCGGGACGACGCGCGCCTGCTCGTCCTGCGCCGGGGCGGCGCGGGGCTCGAGCACGCCCGGTTCCGCGACCTTCCCCGGTACCTGCGCCCGGGGGATCTCCTGGTGGCGAACGACACGCGCGTCATCCCGGCCCGCACGTTCGCCCGGGTGCGCCGCGGCGACGGCGGGGAGCGGGACGTGGAGGTGCTGCTCCTCCGCGAGGAGCCCGCGGTGCCGCCGGAGCGGATCTGGTCGGTGCTGGCGAGGCCGGCGCGCGCGCTTCAGCCGGGCGTGCCGCTCTCCTTCACCGACGCGGCGTGGCACGGGCGCGTTCACGCCATGGGCGAGCGCGGCGTCCGCCGCATCGCCTTCCGGCCCGCCGCGGCCGGCGCCACGCCGTCGTTCGAGACGTGGCTCTCGCGCGTCGGCCATGTGCCCCTTCCTCCCTACATCGAGCGATCCGATGAACCCGAGGACCGTGAGCGCTACCAGACGGTTTTCGCGAAGGATCCCGGTTCGGTGGCGGCGCCCACCGCGGGTCTTCACTTCACCGACGCCGTCCTCGCCGCCGCGCGGGAGCGTGGCGTCAGCTTCGCCACCCTCACGCTTCACGTCGGACCCGGCACGTTTCGCCCGGTCGCGACGGAGAACGCGGAGGACCACGTGCTCGACGCGGAGGCCTACCGCGTGCCCTCCGAAACGGTGGTCGCCGTTCGGCGCGCCAAGGAGGAGGGTGGGCGGGTCATCGCGGTCGGAACGACGTCGGTCCGCTCGCTCGAATCGTGGACGCGGGACGGCCGCCCCGAGGATGGGGCTTGGCGCGAGACGTCGCTCTTCGTTCGGCCCCCGTTCGACTTCACCGTCGTGGACGCGATGATCACCAACTTCCATCTGCCGCGATCCAGCCTGCTCATGCTGGTCGCCGCGTTCGCCGGACGCGACCAAACGCTCGCCGCCTACGAGACCGCGGTTCGCGAGGGCTACCGGTTCTACTCGTACGGAGACGCCACGCTGATCGTCTAGCGGCGGCCAAATTCGGCGCTCCCGTTCTGCACGACGATTCGCATTCCGCTCAAGATTTTCCCGCCCATGCCGATGCCGCTTGGAGCAGCACCCCACCTTACCCGCCCGCCTAACTAATTACCCGACAATACGTTCGCTCGATCCAGCCACTTCCTGGCGGCGCGGGCACGCCCGTTGCCTTTTGCCTAGGCGACGGCCCTTCGCGGGTCGGCCGCGGCGACCGCCCCGGCGCGTCACGAAAGGAGCGACCCATGCCTCGCACGAAGTCCCATTCGAGCCACGCCACGAACGGCTCGCGCCGCACGAACAACGCCAAGACCACCGCGGATCGGAAGCCGAGCCGTCCCCAGGACCCCTCGACGATCCGCCGCTATCTCGAATTCGTTCGCGCCGTCGTGGGTCAGCCGACGCGACACGGTCGCTAGGGAGGGCGACGTGTCCCGATTGCTGACGCCCGCCGAAGTCGAAGCGCTGCGCGCCACGGAAGCGATCGTTCCCGCCCCTACCGAGACGTATCGCGTCGCGGTGGAAGCGGGGTACGCCGAACTCGCTCCGGAGGCGGTCGCCGCGTTGGAGCCAGGCGTCGTGATTCACCTCGACGCCGCGAGGCCGGGCTTGGTCGAGATCGTCGCCAACGCCGTGGTCGTGGCGTATGGCCGCCTGGAGGAGCTGGACGGACGTCCCTCGGTTCGCGTCGTGCAGTTGGCGCGGACTCGCGCGGGCGGAACCAAGGATGAGGGAGGCCGATCATGACGCAGTCGCTGCTCGTATACGGCACGGCGACCGCCGTCGCCGTGCTGACGCTCGCCGGCGCCGCGCGGGCGCTGTGGCGTCGCGCGCACAGCGACGGCGCTTCGTCGTTCGCTCCGCCGCCGTCCGACCTTCAGGTGGTGGGCCGCACGCGTGTCGGCGTCGGCCGTTCCCTGGTGATCGTGGATGTCGACGGCCGCCGTCTCTTGCTGGGCTCGACGCGTCAGCAATGGACCGCGCTGGCCGATCTCGGCGCGGCGCGCCCCCGTGACGTATCCGAACCCCAGGACGCGATCGAGGCGGAGCTGGCCCGGGCCTTGGAAGCCACGCGGCGGCGCCGCGAGGGAAACCGCCCGTGACCCGCGCCGCGAGACGGATTCTGGATCGCGCCCGGACGTCGGCGTGGCGTCGCGTCGGGATGCCGACCCCGTGGAAGGAGACGGCGCACGAGACCGGCCCCGAGACGACTGGAAAGAATGTGACCACCGGCACTCCCACGGACCAGGGATCTGGCCGATCCGAAGAGGACGGAAGCAACGTAAGTGACGATTCGACAGCGAAGTAGGGCACGGCACGCCTGTTGCAATCACGAACACTCGCTACCGAAAACGCTGCGCACGCCCACGAACCGAACCGAGCACGAAGCACAACAGAGGGTCGAACGAATGCCGGATACGGAAAACAAGAACGGCGCCACCCCGCGCGGTGCGGGAACGTCGAAGGCCAAGCGCGCCGCGCGGAGGACGCCTCGTCCCCGGCTCGCGACCAATCAGCGCATGGTGCCCCCGGCCGCGCGTCCGAAGCGGCGCATCGTAGCGGTCACCAGCGGCAAGGGCGGCGTCGGCAAGACGAACATCGTTACGAACCTCGCGATCGCGCTGGCCCGCCAAGGCGTGCGCGTTCTGATCGTCGACGGCGACCTGGGACTGGCGAACGTCGATCTCCTCCTAGGGGTCGCGCCGCAGTACGACCTCCAGGACGTGGTCCTCGGCCAGCGGAACATCCGCGACGTCGTCTTCGAGGGTCCCGACGGCATCCACGTTCTCCCCGCCAGCAGCGGCGTGGAAGAATTGGCGAACCTGGACGAATTCCGCACCGAGTGTCTCCTTCGATCCCTCAGCGACATGGACGAAGAGTGCGACCTGATCCTCATCGACTCGCCGTCCGGGATCGGCCACAACGCCACCTCCATGGTGCAGGCCGCGGATCAGATCCTGGTCGTGACGACGCCGGAGCCGACGTCCTTCTCCGACGCCTACGCCATGATCAAGGTCCTTTCCCGCCGGCCCCTGAAGTGCGTGCCGTCGCTGCTGGTGAACCAGGCCAACTCCGACGACGAGGCGACGAACGTGGCGCGCCGCGTGCGCACCGTCGCCAAGCGCTTCCTGAACATCGACGTCGAATACTGGGGCTGCGTCCTGGCCGACGAATCGGTTGCGAAGTCGGTTCAACGCCAGGAGCCGTTCCTCTCCACGTATCCCTACTCCCCGGCCGCCTCGTGCATCTACTCGCTGGCACGGCGCGTCATGGGGCAGGAGCCGATGCCCGTGGCGCCGGCGCAGGGACCGTATGGCGTCGTTACCCCGGACGAATTGCCGGAGGGCGTGTAGCGTGCGCCGCTTTCTCGTCCGCCTCACGCTCGTCTCGGCGACGTCCGCCGCGGTCATCGCCGCGCTGGTCGGAGCCGCCAACCGGGCCCCGTGGCCCCTCGTGCTGACCCGTGCGTCGATCGCGTTCCTGATCGTCCTCACGTTCGGGTTCCTGGCGAGCCTCATCCTCATGCGCACCGCGCTGCGCCGCTACTACGAGCACTCCCAGCGGGAGTCGGAGCTCGAGAGCGTGCGCGCGGATCGCTAGCGCGGGAGAGAACGATCATGGCCACGCCGTCCGTCCTGCAAATGCTTCAAAACCGCACCCCGCGCTCGAAGAACCGCCGCGAACGCCAGAAGGAGCAGGCGCTCACGCGCTACGCGCCGCTGGTGAAGTACGTGGTGGATCGCTTGGCGCTCCACCTGCCCAAGTCGGTCGAGCGGGACGATCTCGCCTCGGCGGCGATCATCGGGCTCTTCGACGCGCTGGAGAAGTACGACAAGTCGAAGGGGACCAAGTTCGAGACCTACGCCATCTGGCGCATCCGCGGCGCGATTCTCGACGAGCTGCGCTCGCTGGACTGGGCCTCGCGTTCCATCCGCCGCAAGGCCAGGAGCGTGGACGAGGCGGCCCGCGGGCTGGCCCAGAAGCTTGGGCGCGCGGCCACGGAGGAGGAGGTCGCCGGCGCGTTGAACCTGAGCCCCGCGGAACTGTCCCGGCTGATGGACGAAGTGCACGGCACGTCGCTCCTGTCGCTCTCGAAGTCCGTCTCCGGCGACGAGGATCAGGACGTCATTCAGCTCGAAGACATCGTGGACGACCCGAACCACAAGGACGCGCTGGACGTCATCGAGACCGACGAAGCGCGCGAGATCCTGATCGAGACCATCGACGGTCTGCCCGAGCAACAGCGTTTGGTCGTCTCCCTCTACTACTACGAGGAGATGACCCTGAAGGAGATCGGCGAGGCGCTGCACATCTCCGAGTCCCGTGTGTCCCAGATCCACACCCGCGCGGTGAAGACGCTCCGCACCCGGCTGGCCCGGGTTTCCTGAGGCGCCCGTGGACCGCACGCTCCTCCGGCGACTCACCGAGGAAACCACCGCGCTTCCCACGCTTCCCTTGGTCGCGTCGCGGCTCGTGGAAGCGGTCGCGCGCATGGACGCGGAGACCACCGAGTCCGTGGCCCGAATCCTGGCGCTCGATCCGGGCCTTACGGCGCGGACGCTGCGGCTGGCGAATTCCGACTGCTACGGATTTCCGCGAAAAGTCGGATCCGTGGAGCTGGCGGTGCTGGTGCTCGGCCCCGGCACGATCCGGGATCTGGTGCTGACGGCCTCCGTCGTGCAGACGCTGGGCCCCGACGGCCGGGCGATGACCGATCTCTGGAATCACGCCATGGCGTGCGGCGTGGCGGCGCGGGCCCTGGCCGAGCGGACGCAATACCCCCTGCTCGGCGAGGCGTACGCGGCCGGCCTGCTGCACGACATCGGCGCCGTGCTTCTTCGGCAGAAGGATCCCCAGCGATTCGAGGCGGCAATCGCGCTGGCGGACACGCAGAGAATGCCGCTGGAAGAGGCGGAGCGGGGCCTGTTCGGCTCCGATCACTCGGAGGTAGGCGGATGGCTTGCCGAGCGCTGGGGGCTTCCCGGGGAGATCGTGGAGGCGATTGCCTGCCACCATCACCCCGAGGTGGCCGTGCGCTCTCCGGAGCTGACCGCCCTCGTCCACATCGCCGACTCGCTCGCGGATCGCGCGGGGTACTCGTGGACGCCCCTTCGGGCGCCGCAACCCCTATCCGCGTACGCCTGGGAGTCGGTCGAGCCCGACCCGTCGCGCCGGGAGGCGCTTCTGGACGGGCTTGCGGAAGTGGTCGTGCGCGAAGCGGAGCGGGAGCGCGAGCTCTTCGCCGAGTTCCGCCGCGCCCAGGAGGAGGATGCATGGCCGTCGCCGCAAAGGGTGTAGCAAGCAACCGTCCCGTCGAGATTCGCATTCGGTTCGAACCCGGTCTGGGCATGGCGCTCTACGCGTCGATCGAGGCGGGCGAGGTAGGCACCGTGACGGTGGCCCGAAATCTGGGCCGGGGGCGCGCGATGCTGCGCTACCGAGGGTTCACCTTGATGACGCAGGGCGCGCCCGATTGGCGCGAAGGGCAATCGTTTTCCGTCGTGGTGAAGGAAGTCGGTCCGCCGCTCCTCCTCGCGAGCATCGATGCGAACGCGAAGGACGGCCAGCGTGTGACGACCGTGGACAGCGCCGTGGTGCCGGGTGGCGGAGAATCCGCCGCGGCCGGCCGCTAGGAATCAGGCCAGGGAGGGCAGCCATGAAGCAGCGAAACGGCGCCGGTTCGAAGCGCCTCGTCGAGGCGACCGAACGGTTCATCCGGTCCGAGCAGAAGCTCCTGGAGGTCTTGGGGAGCCGCCGGATCCTGAAAAAGAAGGAGTGCGATCACTTCGCCAGCGACCTGGCGCTCTCGGCCTCGAAGAAGCGTTCCTCGGATGTCTTCGGGAGCGCGGTTGCGATCAACCGCAAGGTGATGGCCATCCTTTCGAAGAAGAAGGTCGGGACGACGTCCCGCGTCGTGTCGGACGCGGATATCCTCCAGGAACTGGCGGCGGCCGTGGAGCGGGCCACGTCGTCCGATGAGGCGTTCCGTCAGGCCCTGGAACAGATCGGCCGGGGCGTTCCCTACGAAAACGCGACCCTGTTCCTCTTGAACCGCGACTCCGGCAACCTGGAGCCGGTCGCGGTGATCGGCGAGGTGGTGGACCTGGTTCGCCACGTTCGGTTCGACCGCGGGAACGGGTTCTCCTCCTGGGTGGCGCAGCAGCGGAAGCCGGTCCTTCTGAACGACCTCCATCGCGAGGGGGGCTGCGAGGCCGCGACCCTCCGGTCGTTCCTCTCCGTTCCGCTCACGGTGCAAGGGGACGTGATCGGCGTGATCAACCTGGGCCATTCCAAGGCGGGCGCCTTCGACGAGGAGAGCGCGCGTCGCGTCGCTCTCTACGCGCTGCCGATCGCGGCCGCCGCCATGCGCGGGCTGATGCTGCGGGAGAGCGAGCGCCTGGGCACGACCGACGAACTGACCTCACTCTACAACCGGCGCCACTTCGACCGCTCCCTGGAAGAGGAAGTGGTCCGCGCCCGACGGTACGGACACAATCTCTCCGTCGTGGTCATGAAGGCGTCCGTCGCCTCGTCGGCGGGGAACTCCGCCCTGGGCGACATGGGCCGCGCCCTGAAGGGGGCCGCGCGCGGCAGCGACTGCGTGGCGCGCTACGCGGGCGACGAGTTCCGGATCCTGCTGCCCTACACCGGGGCGTCGGAGGCGCTGATCGCCGCCGAGAGGCTTCGCGGCGTCGTGGAACGACATGCCACCTCCCGCCGTCGCGGCATCACCGTGAACGTGGGCGTGGCGACCTATCCGGGCGACGCCAGTGATCCGGCCTCGCTAGGCACCCGCGCCGAGATGGAGCTTCTTCGCGCCAAGGACACGCCGGCCGCGCGGACCGGCACCGACACGAAGTCGGCGAACGACACGATCATTCACTAATCCCCAGCGAGGCAAGGACCGAACCCGTGACGACCGAAGCCGATCGCGAGACGACGAACGATCCCCAGGCGGAATCCGCCCCGCGGGTACGCATCCTGGTCGTCGACGACGAAGAGCAAGTCGTCCAGATCTTCCAGGACCTGCTGACCCAGCAGGGATACGAGGTCGTATCCTGCTCGAACGGCGATGACGCCATCGCGAAGGTCACCACCGACAATTTCGACCTGGTCCTGACCGACATCAACCTGCCGGGCGTGGACGGACTGGAGGTCGTGCGGGCCGCGAAGGCGGCCGACAAGGACACCTGCGTGATCCTCATCACCGGGTGCGCCTCCACGACGACCGCCATCGATGCGCTCCGTCAGGGCGCCTACGACTACATCACGAAGCCGTTCGATCTCTGGGAAACCGCCAAGGCGATCGAGCGCGGCTTGGAGAGCCGGCTCCTGGCGCGGGAGAACCGCCGCCTGATCCGGGAGCTGGAGACGGCGAACACCGAACTGCAGCAACACGAGGTGATTCTCCGCCGCAAGGTGGAACAGGCCATCCATCGCCAGGCGGCGCTGATCGAGGCCGGCAAGGCGATCAGCAAGAGCCTGAACCTCCACGACACCTGCCAGGTGGTGGCCGAGCAGGCCGCGCGCATGGTCGGCGTGTCGCGCTGCGTCATCTTCCTGCTCGACGCCGGCTCGGACGAATACCTGGCCGAGGCGGCGACCGGCGTGGACCCCGCGCTCCTGCCGATGATGCGCTTTCAAACCGGCGTCGGGTACCACGGCCAGACCGTGGTGGACGCGCAGGGCCGCATCGTGGAGGACCTGAAGACCCAGGTCGGAACCGAATCGCTGTGGGAGCATCTGCCCGCGACGAACGCGCTGATCCTCCCGATGGTGTCGAAGGAGAGCGTGATCGGAACGCTGACCGCCCTGGATCACGAGGGCGGCTTCTCGCGCGAGGACCAGGACGTCCTTTCCATGCTGGCGAGCCAGGCCACGATCGCGATCGCGAACGCGCATCTCTATGAGCGGACCAAGGAGCTCGACCGGCTCAAGTCGGAATTCGTGGCCGTCGTCTCGCACGAGGTGCGGACGCCGCTCACCTCCATCAAGGGCTCCCTGGAGCTCCTGGCCGACCGCCGCTTCATGGAGTTGCCGACGCCGCAGCGCGAACTGCTGAGCATCAGCCAGGCGAACACCGAACGCCTGATCACGCTCATCAACGACATCCTCGACTTCTCCAAGCTGGAGGCGTCGAAGCTGCCCATGACCATGGAACGCATCGACGTGCAGCGCGTGCTCATGGAAGCGGTGGACAACATCCGCAGCCTGGCCGGGCAGCGGGGCATCTCGATCGACGTCAGCGTGGACGATTCGGTGGGGCAGATCGAAGCCGACCCCATGCGCGTCGGTCAGGTCGTGACCAATCTCCTTGGAAACGCGATCAAGTTCTCGCCCGACAACGGACGCGTGGAGGTCTTCGCCAGCGGCGACCCGAAGGGCGTTACCGTTTCCGTCCGGGACTACGGCAGCGGCATCGCTCCCCGCGACGTGAGCCGGCTGTTTCAGCGGTTCGCCCAGCTCGACTCCTCCACGACGCGCAAGGCCGGCGGCACCGGCCTGGGCCTCGTCATCTCGAAGGGAATCGTGGAGCAGCACGGCGGCACCATCTGGGTGGAATCCGCCGTCGGCCAGGGATCCACGTTCTCCTTCTCCCTCCCGCGCAGCCGACCGGCCGGGCAGTAGCGCCCGGCGCGGCCCTTCCGGTAGGGCCGACGGCGTCGTAAGATGCCCCCGACATGAAAACCGTCCTCTCGGTCTTCGGAACCCGCCCCGAGGCGATCAAGATGGCGCCCGTGCTCCAGCGTCTGGCCAAGGAGCCCGGACTGCGCCCGCTGGTCTGCGTCACGGCGCAGCACCGCGAAATGCTGGATCAGGTGCTGCGGCTCTTCGACATTCGCCCCGACCATGACCTGGATCTCATGCGCGAGGGACAGACCCTGACCGAGGTCACGGCCGGGGCGATCACTCGCCTGGAACCCTACCTGCGCGATCAGAAGCCCGACCTGCTGCTGGTGCAGGGCGACACGACGACCACGATGGCCGCGACCCTGGCGGCGTTCTACGCCCGCATTCCCGTGGGCCACGTGGAGGCGGGGCTCCGGACGGGCGATCCGTCCTATCCCTATCCGGAGGAGGTGAACCGCCGCGTGACCTCCGCGATCGCGACGCACCACTTCGCCCCGACGGAACGGGCGCGCCAGAATCTGCTGCGCGAGGGCGTCGCGGACGACGCGATCACGGTGACCGGAAATACGGTGATCGACGCCTTGCTTCAGACGGTTCGATCACCGGGGCCGCTGCCGCCGCTCTCCCGGCGCGGAACCCGGATGATCCTGGTCACCGCGCACCGCCGTGAGAACTTCGGCGCGCCGATGGGGGAGATCTTCGAAGCGCTCCGGGCGATCGCCGCGCGGTGGAAGGACGTCGACATCGTCTATCCGGTCCACCGGAATCCGAACGTGAACGGCCCGGCGCGTGCCGCGCTGGAGGGCGTCGCCGGGATCCACCTACTGGATCCGGCCGACTACAAGACGTTCTGCGATCTGATGAACGCCTCGACGCTGATCCTGACCGACAGCGGCGGCATTCAGGAAGAGGCGCCGTCGCTGGGGAAACCGGTGCTGGTGCTGCGCGACGAAACCGAGCGTCCGGAAGCGGTCGAGGCGGGCGTGGTGCGGCTGGTCGGTCCGCATCGCGACGCGATCGTGTCGCACACGGCGGAATTGCTGGACGACGCGAAGGCCTACGCGGCGATGGCGACGCGAATCAATCCATACGGGGACGGCCGGGCGGCCGAACGGATCGTCGCCCGCGTGCGGAGCGTACTGGGGGGGACATGAAGCGCTACCCCATGACGACGGCGCTGGTCGCCAGCATGGTCGTCGTGTTCGCCGTTGAACTGTGGCGCGGCGCGCTGGGCGATGACACCGCGCTCATGGGCCTCGGCGCCATCCGCGACGCCGGATCGCTTCACCCCGACTACTGGCGGCTCTTCACCTACGGGTGGCTCCACGCCGGCTGGAACCATCTCGTGATGAACGTATTGATCCTCTGGTGGACGGGTCGCATCGTGGAGCGTCGGATCGGCTCTTGGTCCGCGTTCGCGACGTTCCTGCTGGGGGTCTTCGGGGGCGGCGTGGCGATCGCGGCGAAGGCCGTGATGGCGCCGCAATCGGGCGTCTCGCTGGGGGCTTCCGCCGGCGCCTACGCCCTTCTCGCCTGCGCCATCCTTCTCCTCTTCCGTCCCGATGCCGCTCGATTCGGGCAGCCGCGCTGGGTGCGCCTGGTCCTGATCGTGATCGCGATCGCCGGGATCGCAGCGTCGTTCCTGAAGGGGGTCAGCATGGCCGGGCACGCGGCCGGCTTGGCGGTGGGCCTGGCGGCGGGATTCCTGGTGAGCGTTCGTCCCGCCGGTGGTCACGACGCGTAGGCGTCGTGACGTGGGCGGCGAAACGGCCGCCTCGAACGACCTCGAGCCCCGCTAGCCCTTCGCCGCTCTCAGGATCTGCTTCTCTACCCGTCGCAGCCGCTCTATGCCGATGTGCGCATCTTCACGCG
>QJVW01000016.1 GCA_003235575.1 Candidatus Eiseniibacteriota bacterium
GATCGGCCGGAGCATGTCGGCGTCGAGACGAGACGAGGTGTAGGCGCCGGCAACCGCGCACGGAATCGCGGCCAGCGCCAGCGTGACCCCGACGCTTCGCTCGCGAAGATGGAACTGCCGGCGCGCCAACACGCCCACCAATTTCATCACGACCGCCTGCAGCGTGGCCGATCCGACGATCACCTGGGGAGGGGCGCTGGGGTAGAAGACGAGCAGCAGGGCCGCGATGACGGAGCCGGCGCCGATGCCGGTCATCCCGACAAGCGATCCGCCCAGCAGTCCAACCAGGACCGCCGGCAGCACGGTCTGGGCGGCTAGTCCCTCCATGGCATCCTCGTCGGTTCGGTCTTCTCGCGCCACGCCCAGTTGCGAATCCCGCGCGCGTAACTGGACCGACCCAGGAGCGTGTCGTAGGAGAAGAGCGCGATGCCGTCGACGCCCAGCTTCCGCGCCAGCCGGATCTTCTCCGCGGCCCGGCGCGCGCTCTGCTTGTAGATCCCGATGCCCGCCCAGATCTGCCGTTCGGTGGGAAGCGCCACCGCGTCGGCGATCTGTCGCTCCACGATCGGGGTGCTTGGCGAATAGGCCATCGGGATCGCGGCGTCCAGAAGTCCCTCTTCGAGCCAGCGGGGCCACTCTTGAAGGTATCGGTTCTGCGCGGCGTCCTGATCGGCGATGACGGCCGCCGTCAGCTTCAGATTCCGCCCCATTTGATCGAGATCGCGCCGGATGTCCCGAACGAGATTCGTGACCTGCTCGCGACGCCACTGAATCCATCGCGCGCGAAGATCGGCAAGTCGATCCTCCCCGCCAAGCACCGAGAGCGCGAGCGAGTCGCGCTGCTCCAGGACCATGGGGTCGACGCCGAACTCCCGGGCGAAGGCGGTGCGCGTGTCGGCGTCGTAACCGACCGTCGGCTCGGGATACCGCACGTAGTCGAGGTGGATGCCGTCCACGGGGTAACGCGTCACGATCTCCCGGACGATGTCCCGCAGGTGCCGGCGTACTTCCGGAATGCCCGGCGCCAAGTACATCCCCTCCATCTTCTCCCGCTCGAACTCCTCGGGGAGCATCTCGACCATGCGCCGGCCGTCAGCGCGGACCGAGATCCAGTCGGGGTGCACGTTCACGACGTGAAGCGCGGAGCGCGGGGGCGTCGGCGCGGACCAGACCAGGAAGACGTTGACCCAGGCGTGAACCTCCAGGCCCTCCGCGTGGGCCCGGGTGCAGAGCCGGGAGAGGGGATCGAAGTCCGGGGGCGTGGCCTCGAGATCGGAGGCGCGCGGGGCGAGGTCGGAGTTGTAGTAGGCGTCGCCCCGGCCGCGCACCTGGACGAGCAGCGTGTTGGCGTTCACCTGCGTCGCAAGGTCCACGATCCGGTCGACGCGTCCGGGCGTCGTCAGCGCGTGCCGCACGACCCATATGGCGCGCGTCTCCTGCCCCGCCGGAGGAGGGCCGCCGAAAGTCGGCGCCGCCCACAGGAGGAGCCCCAGCCCAATGAAAAACGCCGGCGCGATGTGCGCCGGCGTTCGATGGTGACGTCGAAGGGTCAATCGAATGGCCCCTGCCCCACGTGCAACGCTCAGTCCCCGCTGCGTCCCTGCTGCCGTCCGCGCGTCGCGGCCTTGCCGCCCGGAAGCCCCTTCTTGCCGCCTCCACGCTCCGACCGCGGCGGCTTCGGCTTCTTCTCGGCGCGCAGCTTCTTGGCCGGGGCCTCCGGGGCCGCACCCTCCGTGGGAGCCGCCTCCTTCTTCCCCTTGCCCTTGGCGCCCTTGCCCGCGACCTTCTCGGCCTTCAACCGCTCCTCGGCCTCGTGGCGCAGCTTTTCCTTCAGCTCGGGCGACTTCACCAGCTCGAGCAGCGCGGTCTCGCCGCCGTCGCCCAGCCGGCGTCCGATCCGCACGATGCGCGTGTATCCGCCGTTTCGCTCGGCGTACCAGGGCGCCAGCGTCTCGAACAGCTTCTTCACGACGTCGTCGCCGTGGACATAGCTGGCGACGTGCCGGCGCGCGGCAAGGTCCCCGCGCTTGGCGAAGGTGATCATCCGCTCGCCCACGCGGCGCGCTTCCTTGGCCTTGGCGACGGTCGTCTCGATCCGCTCGTGCAGGAAGAGCGACGTCACGAGGTTGCGGAGCACGGCACGGCGATGTTCGCGCGTGCGGCTCAGTTTGCGAATTGAATTACGGTGGCGCATCGTTCCAGGTCCTGTCCCTTAGGGGCGGCCGCGATCAGGCGGCTTCGATCTTCTCGCCCAGCTTGTACTTGGTCACGTCCGTACCGAAACCGAGATTCATTCCGGTCAGAATGTCCGCGATCTCCTTCAGCGACTTCCGCCCGAAGTTCCGGTACTTGAGCATTTCGCCCTCGGACTTCGTGACGAGATCCCCGATCGTCTTGATGTTGGCGGCCTTCAGGCAGTTCGACGAGCGCACGGAGAGTTCCAGCTCCTCCACGCTCCGCTCGAGGAGCGTCTTGATCCGCATGAATTCCTCGTCCACTTCCTCCTCGACCTCCTCCACGATTTCCTCTTCGAAGTGGATGAAGATCGAGAAGTGATCCTTGAGGATCTTCGCGGCGTAGGCCAGCGCGTCGGACGGAATCACGCTGCCGTCCGTCCACGTTTCCAGCGTCAGCTTGTCGTAGTCGATGCGCTGTCCGATTCGCGTGTTCTCCACCTCGAAGTTGACCTTCGTCACCGGCGAGAACATCGCGTCCATCGGCAGCACGCCGATCGGCCGATCCTGCGTGGCCTGCGCCTCGGCGGAGACGTAGCCGCGGCCGGCGCCGATCTCGATCTCGCAACGGAACTCGCCGTCCTTGTTCAGGGTGGCGATGTGGAGATCGGGGTTCAGCAACTCGATGTCCGGATCGGCCACCAGATCCCGCGCCGTCACCGTGGAGGCGCCGCGGACGTCGAACGTGGCCATCTTCGGACCGTCGCTGTGAATCTTGAAGCGCATCTGCTTCAGGTTCATCAGGACCTCGGGCACGTCCTCCTTCACGCCGGTCAGCGTGGAGAACTCGTGCTGCACGCCGTCGATCTTGGCGGCGGTCACGGCCGCGCCCGGCAGGGACGAGAGGAGCACGCGCCGCAGGGCGTTGCCCAGCGTCACGCCGAATCCCCGCTCCAGCGGCTCCATCGTGAATTTGGCATAGCTGTTGGTCGCGGTCTTTTCGTCGACCTCGACGTTCTTCGGCATCTGTAGGTTTTTGAACTTCATGGCGCGTAGGTTCCTCCTAAGACCGTGGCTACTTCGAGTACAACTCCACAATGAGCTGCTCGGAGACCTTGGTCGGGATGTTGCCGCGCGTCGGGTACTCCAAGAGACGGCCGGTGAGTTTCTCGGCGTCGAGGCTCAGCCACGACATCGTATCCCGGCCTTTGTTGGCCTCCAGCGAGGCCTGAATCGCCACCAGATCCTTGCTGCCCGGGCGCACGCGGATCTCGTCCCCGGCCCGAACCTGGTACGACGGAACGTCCACGATGCGCCCGTTCACGGTGAAGTGACGGTGCCGCACCAATTGCCGCGAAGCAGACCGCGACGGGGCGAACCCCAGGCGGTAGACGAGGTTGTCCAGCCGGCGCTCCAACAGGAGGATCAGGTTCTCGCCGGTGACGCCCTTCTTCTGCTCGGCCTTGTGGAAGTAGTTGCGGAACTGCGCCTCCAGGACGCCGTAGATGCGTCGGGTCTTCTGCTTCATGCGCAGCTGCAGGCCGTAGTTCGTTACCTTGAACCGACGGTCCCGGCCGTGCTCTCCGGGTGCATAGCCACGCCGCTCGAAAGCGCACTTCTCCGTGAAGCAGCGCGCCCCCTTCAGGAAGAGCTTCTCGCCCTCCCGGCGGCAGAGCCGGCACTTCGCGTCGCGATAGGTTGCCATAGGTTGAGCGCTATCCTCCTTACGCCGTTAGACCCGGCGCCGCTTTGGCGGGCGGCATCCGTTGTGCGGAATGGGGGTGACGTCCTTGATCGCCGAAATCTCGAGCCCGGCGGCCTGAAGCGAGCGAATCGCCGCCTCGCGGCCGGAGCCCGGACCGGTCACCCACACTTCGACCTTCTTCAATCCCAGGGAGATCGCTTCCTTGCCGGCCGATTCCGCCGCGATCTGCGCGGCGAACGGCGTGCTCTTGCGCGATCCCTTGAATCCGACCTTGCCGGCGCTGGCCCACGAGACCGTGTGGCCGTCCAGATCGGAGATCGTGATGATCGTGTTGTTGAACGTCGACTGGACGTGCGCCACGCCGGCGACGCCAACCTTTCGTTCGCGCTTCTTCTTGGGCTTCGAACCCGTTGTTTCGGCCACGCTGGTTCCTTTCCTCGTGTGTCGCGACTACTTCGCCGCGGTCCTCGGTCCGCCCTTGGCGACCGTCCGGCGCATCGCGCCGGCGGTCTTCTTCGGACCCTTGCGCGTGCGCGCGTTGGTACGCGTGCGCTGACCGCGCACGGGGAGGCCCTTGCGGTGGCGGAAGCCGCGATACGCGCCGATTTCCATGAGCCGCTTGATGTTCATGGCGTTCTCGGTGCGCCGCGCGCCTTCCACTTTGAACTGCGACTCGATCACCTGGCGCAGGCGGGCGACTTCCTCGTCCGTCAGCGTCTTCACCCGCTTGGAAGGATCGAGCTTGGTCATCCCGATGATCTTGCGCGCGGTCGAGGGACCGATACCGAAGATGTAGGTCAGGCCGACCTCGATGCGCTTCTCGTTCGGGAGATCGACCCCGGCGATACGTGCCAAACCGTTCCTCCTTACCCGCCGCTCAGCCTTGCCGCTGCTTGTGGCGCGGGTTCTTGCAGATGACGCGCACGACGCCCTTGCGCCGCACGATCTTGCAGTGTTCGCAAACCTTCGTGACCGAAGCCTTTACTTTCATGACGGTGCTACTCCTCGCGACCGCTGCGTGTGGCGAATCGCTATTTGTAGCGGTAGACGATCCGCCCACGCGATAGATCGTAGGGCGACAGTTCCACCGTTACTTTGTCTCCCGGCAGGATCTTGATGAAATTCATCCGCATCTTGCCGGAAATATGCGCCAGGACCCTGTGCCCGTTCTCGAGCTCCACGCGGAACATCGCGTTCGGCAGCGGCTCGACGACGGTTCCTTCGACCTGTACGCCTTCTTCCTTGGCCATGCCCCTCTCAGTCCGCCTCGACCAGCGAGAGAATCTCGGGCCCCGCCGCGCCGATCGCGACGGTGTGCTCGAAGTGCGCTGATCGTTTCCGGTCCGCGGTGACCACCGTCCACTCGTCCGACAGCGTCACCACGTTCGCCGTTCCCGCATTCACCATCGGCTCGATCGCGAGAACCATGCCGACCCGTAACTTCGGCCCCTCGCCGGGGCGTCCGTAGTTCGGCACCTGCGGCTCCTCGTGGAGCGCGCGACCGACACCGTGGCCCACGAGCGCGCGGACGACGGAGAAACCCGCCGCCTTCACCGTCCGCTCGATCGCGGCCGAGATGTCCGAAACCCTTCCGTTGGGCCGGGCCTTCTCGATGCCCGCCTGCAGCGCCTGCTCGGTCGACTCCAGGAGCGACTGCGCTTCGGGCGTCACGGCGCCGACGGCGAACGTGCGCGCCGCATCGCCGAAAAACCCCGCCTTCTTCACCCCGATATCGAGGGAGACCACGTCTCCCTCCTTCAGGATGCGCTTCGCGGAGGGGATCCCATGGACCACTTCCTCGTTCACCGAAGCGCAGATGCTCGCGGGAAACCCGCGATACCCCAAGAAGGCCGGCTCGCCGCCGTTGTCGCGAATGAACTCCTCCGCGACCCGGTCCAGATCGAGCGTCGAGACCCCGGGCCGAACCTCCCGCGCCAACCGATGGAGGCACCGCCCGACGATCTGAGCGCTCTCGCGAATGAGCGCGACTTCCTCGTTACCGTAGGGGCGAATCATCGCGCCCCGCTCGCGGCCCCGCCGGTCGCCGTCGCCGCAGTCAGGATGACGGCCCGACGACGCGCCGAATCGCCGCGTACACCTGGTCCGCCGGCCCCGCCGCGTCCACGTTGCGCAGGATGCCCCGCGTCGCGTAGTACGAAACCAGCGGCGCCGTCTCCCGCTCGTAGACTTCCAACCGCGCCCGCACCGTGGCGGGCTCGTCGTCCGCCCGCTGCGCCAGCTCGCTGCCGCAGACGTCGCACGTACCCGTCGCCTTCGGCGGCTTGCTGCTCAAATTGTAGATCGCGCCGCACTGGCCGCACAGCCAGCGGTCGCGCAACCGGTTGACCACGATGTCGGCGGCCACCACCAGGTTCAGCACGTGGTCCAGCCGGTGTCCTCCGCCGGCTTCCATGATCGCCGCCAGCCCGTCCGCCTGCGCCACCGTGCGCGGGAACCCGTCCAGCAGGAACCCCTTCGCCGCGTCCGGCCGCCCGACCCGTGTCTCGATCAGGCCCAACACCGTCTCGTCCGCCACCAGACGGCCCGCCTGGACGTCCGCCTTCGCCGCGAGTCCAAGCCGCGTCTCCTCGGCGATCGCCTGGCGCAGGATGTCGCCGGTCGAGATCAGCGGCACCTGGCATTCTTCCGAAAGACGCTTTCCGTGCGTCCCCTTGCCGCTCCCCGGAGCCCCGAGGAGCACCGCTCTCATCGACGGCCCCGCATCTTGGATACGCCGGTCAGCCCCTCGTAGTGCCGCATCAGCAGGTGTGACTCGATCTGCTGCAGCGTGTCGAGGGCGACGCCGACGACGATCAGGACGCTCGTTCCGCCGAAGTAGAACGGAACATTGAACCGCACGATCAGGATGTCGGGCAGCACCGCGATCAGGGCCAGGAAGATGGCGCCCGGCAGGGTGATGCGCGACAGAATCCGGTCGATGTATTCGGAGGTCTTCCGCCCGGCGCGAATCCCCGGGATGAAGCCGCCGTACTTTTTCATGTTATCCGCCATGTCCGTCGGATTCAGGACGATGGCGGTGTAGAAGTACGTAAAGAAGATGATCGTCAATCCATAGATCAGCACGTACGCCCAGGTGCCGTGGGCCACGAAGTTCGCCAGACCCTGCACGAGCGCGTTGCCCTGAAACGCCAGCGCCAGCGTGCTCGGAAGCATGATCAGCGACTGGGCGAAAATGATCGGAATCACGCCCGCCGTGTTCACCCGCAGCGGGATGTGGGTCGTTTGGCCGCCGTACATCTTCCGTCCGACGACACGCTTCGCGTATTGCACCGGAATCTTTCGTTGCGCCTGCGTCATCGCCACGACCGAGGCGATCACGAGCACGAAGATGATTCCCAGGATCGCCGCCACCACCGGCGAGAGCGAACCCACCTGAAGCGCCCGGGCGGTATTGATGATGTCCGCCGGGAAGCGCGCGACGATGCCGATGAAAATGATCAGCGAGATGCCGTTGCCGATCCCGCGCTCGGTGATCTGTTCGCCCAGCCACATGATGAGAATCGTCCCGGCGGTCTGGGTGATCATCGTCATCAGCTGGAACCCGAACCCGGGGTTCGGAACGACCGGCACGCCCTGCGCGCCCATCGACTCCAGGAACCTCGCGAACGCCAACGACTGGGCCGCGGCCAACGCCACGGTGCCGAGTCGCGTGTACTGCGTGATCTTCTTCCGGCCCTCTTCCCCTTCCTTCTGCAGCTTCTCGAAGTACGGGATCACGGCGCCCAACAACTGGAAGATAATGGACACCGAGATGTACGGCATGATCCCGAGCGCGAAGACCGTGGCCTTCGCGAACGACCCGCCGACGAAGAGATCGTAGAGCCCGAACAGCGTATTCGACTGCTGCGAGAACGCCGCGACGAGCGCTTCGCTGTTCACCCCCGGGGTCGGGACGTGCCCGCCCAACCGGTAGACGACCAGGATCGCCAGCGTGAACAGAATGCGGCGTCTCAGCTCCGGAATCCGGAATATGTCTTGGACGCGGTCGAGAGCCCCCATCGGCTACGCGCGCGCCTTCTTCACATGACGGGGCCGGTATTCCTTCGGCGTCGGAAGCGTCACGCTTCCCCCGGCGGCCTCGATCTTGGCCTTGGCCGATTCGCTTACCGCGTCGACCTGCACCGTGAGCGCCACCGACAAATCGCCCATGCCCAGAATCTTCACCGGGCGGTTCTTCCGATCGACCAGCTTCTTCGCGTGCAGCGCCGCGCGATCCACCGTGGCGCCCTTCTCGAACGCGCCGAGCGACGCGATGTTCACGATCTGGAACTCCACCCGATGAATCGGCGTGAAGCCGATCTTCGGGAGCCGGCGCGTGAGCGGCATCTGTCCGCCCTCGAACCAGCGATGGACCTTGCCGCCCGAACGGGCGAGCTGGCCCTTGTGTCCCTTGCCGGCGGTGCCGCCGGTGCCCGATGCGGGCCCCAAACCGCGCCGCTTGCGCGGATGCGTGGCGCCCTTCGCGGGGCGCAGCGTTCCAATACGGAGCGACTTCACTTCTCGCCTCCCTTGGCGGTCGTCTTCTTCTTCGCGGCCGCCTTGGCGCGCGGAGCCCGCGGGGCTTTCGCGCCCGTCGCGGTCTTGGCGGCCTTGGGGGCCGCACGGCGCGCCGGCGCCGCCGGCTTCGTCGCGGTGTCGCCGGCCGTGGCCGGCTCCACGCGCACCAGGTACGAAACCGTGGCGATCATGCCGCGAATCTGCGGCGTATCTTCCTTGGTCACCGAGTGGCGGATGCGACGAAGGCCCAGGGCCGCCATCGTCCGCTTATGCTTCTCCAGGCAGCGGATCTTGCTCTTTTCCTGCGTAATTCTAATGAGCGGCATCGGTCTTCTCCGCCGGTGGGCGGCGCACGCCGAGGATTTCCTCGACCGTCCGTCCGCGCATCGCGGCCACGTCCTCGACGCGGCGCAGGGCCTTCAGACCCGCCACCGTCGCCGCGACGATATTGTGCTTGTTGCTGGAACCGAGGGACTTGGTCAGCACGTCCTGAATACCCGCCACCTCCAGCACCGCGCGCACCGCTCCGCCCGCGATGACACCCGTTCCTTCGCTCGCCGGCTTGAGCATCACGTCGCCCGCCCCGAAGCGTCCCCGCACCAGGTGCGGAATCGTCGTGCGTCGCAGCGGCACGAGGAACATGTGCTTCTTGGCGGCCTCGCCCGCCTTGCGAATGGCGTCCGCGACTTCGTTGGCCTTACCCAGGCCGACGCCGACGCGCCCCTTGCCGTCGCCCATGGCGACGATCGCATTGAAAGAGAACCGACGACCGCCCTTGACGACCTTGGCGACGCGATTGACGTTGATGACGCGCTCCATGAACTCGGACTCGGTCTGCTGCGCCCGGGGTCCGCCGCGTCCGCGATGCTGTGGCTGGGCCATGCGTGCTCCTAGAAGTTCAGGCCGCCCTCGCGGGCGCCATCGGCGACCGCTTTCACACGGCCATGGTAAAGGTATCCGCCGCGATCGAAGCAGACGCGCTCAATTCCCTTTTCCTTCGCCAGCTCCGCCACGCGCTTGCCCACGGCCTTGCTGGCCGCGATCTTCCCCTTCGTTCCGCTCAGGGTCGATGCCACGTCCTTGTTGCCGGACGAAAGCGTGAGCAGCGTGCGGCCGGCCAGATCGTCGACCAGCTGGACGTACACGTGGTTCAGGCTCCGAAAGACCGCCAGACGCGGCCGTTCGGCCGTCCCCGTGACCTTCCTACGGATCCGGAGATGGCGCCGTTCGCGTCCTCGTACCCTGGGTGTTGCCTTCGATTTCATCGTTCGCTTCCTATTGGGCCCGTGGCGCGCCGCTTACGCGGTCTTGCCGCCCGCGGCCTTGCCCGCCTTGCGACGGATGTATTCGCCCGCGTACTTGATTCCTTTGCCCTTGTACGGCTCGGGCGGCCGGAATTCACGGATGATCGCGGCGATTTGTCCCACCTGCTGCTTGTCGTATCCCTGCACGTGGAGGCGCGTCGGGCTCTCCACGACGATGGTGATGCCCTCCGGCGGATCGAATTCCACCGGATGGGAGAATCCGAGGTGCATCGTCAGTTTCTTCCCCGCCATTTGCGCGCGGTATCCCGTGCCCACGATCTCCAGCGTCTTCGCGAAGCCGGTGGAGACGCCGGTCACCATGTTCTGCAGCACGGCGCGCGTGGTGCCGTGCAGCGCCAACGCCTGCTTGCCGCCTCCGGTCTGGGTCACGATCACTTCCTTCGGACCGACCTCCACCGCGACGCCGTGCGCGGGCGCGAAGGACAGCTCGCCCTTCGGGCCCTTCACGCGAATCGAGGCGCCGTCGCGGCTCACCTGCACGCCGGACGGAATGTCGATCGGCAATTTTCCTACTCGAGACGGCATGGCTGACTCCTACCAGACGCGGGCAAGGTACTCGCCGCCGAGTCCCTCTTCGCGCGCTTCCTTGTCGGTTCGAAGACCGGTCGACGTCGAGAGGAGCGCCGTGCCCAGGCCGCCCTGCACGCGCGGAATCTCGAACCGCCGCACGTACACGCGACGCCCGGGTTTGCTCACGCGCTCCAGGCCCTGGATCACGGGGCGTTCCTTCGCGTCGTACTTCAGATAGATGCGAAGGACACCCTGCTTCTGATCGTCGATGGACTTGAAATTGTTGATGTACTTCTCGCGGAGTAATACCCGCACGATCTCCGCCTTCACCTTCGAAGCGGGAACGTCGACCTTTTTGTGCTTCGCCTTACAGGCGTTGCGGATGCAGGTCAGCAGGTCCGCGATCGGATCGCTCTGCGACATGATCTCCCCTCTTGGCGGCGCGCTTTACCAGCTCGCCTTGACGACGCCCGGAATCTGTCCCATGAGGGCCAGTTCCCGGAAGCAGATGCGGCAAAGCCCGAAATCCCGCAGGAACGCCCGCGGCCGGCCGCACCGATGGCACCGGTTATAGCGGCGCACTTTGAACTTGGGCTCGCGCTTCCACTTCTCGACGATCGACTTCTTGGCCACGTCAGCTCCTCGTTGGGCGGCGTTAGCGCTGGCGGAAGGGCATGTTCATCAGGCGCAACAGCTCCTGCCCTTCTTCGTCCGATTGCGCCGACGTCACGAAGGTGATGTCCATTCCCCGGACCTTGTCGACACGGTCGTAGTTGATCTCGGGGAAGATGATCTGCTCGGACAGTCCGAGCGAGTAATTGCCCTGCCCGTCGAACGACCGGTTGGGCACGCCGCGAAAGTCGCGAATACGCGGAAGCGCCACGTTCACCAAACGGTCGTAGAACTCGTACATTCTCGCGCCCCGCAGGGTCACCATGCAGCCCACCGGCTGCCCCTCGCGAAGCTTGAAGTTGGCGATCGACTTCCTCGAGCGCCGGATCGCGGGCCGTTGCCCGGTGATCGTCGCGAGCTCGTCCGCCGCCTGTTCGAGGAACTTGATGTTCACCAACGCGTCGCCGACGCCCATGTTCACGACGATTTTCTTCAGACGCGGCGCCTGCATCGGGTTGCGGTACGAAAACCGCTTCATCAGCTCGGGCCGTACGGACTTCTCATAATGCTCGCGCAGCCGCGGCACGCGGTTCGGGGCCTCGATCGTACCGACCGCGGCTCCGCTGCCGGACGCGGCCTCTTCCTTGCCCTTGCCCTTCCCCTTGGCCTTCTTGCCTTCGGCCTTCGGGGCGGCGGCGCCCTTCTGCTTCGCGTCCTTCTGCTTGGCGTCCTTCTTCTGCTTCTTATCGTCGCTCATCACAGCACTCTCGGAATGAGTTCGCCGCAGCGCTTGCAAAACCGCTCGCGCTTGCCCTCGGCCGTCTTCTTCACGGTGATGCGAACGCCCATCTGGCACTTGGCGCAGAGGTGCATCACGTTCGACACGTGCATCGGCGCCTCGCGCTCGATGACGCCGCCTTGCTGGCCCGCGGACCGGGCCCGCGTGTGCCGCTTGACGAAATTCACTCGCTCCACGATCACGCGATCCTTGTCGCGGAAGACCTTCAGGAGGCGTCCCGATTTGCCCCGGTCGTCCCCTGCGATGACGATCACCTGATCGTTCCTACGAAACGTGCCCATGGCGCTTCTCCC
Source organism: Candidatus Eiseniibacteriota bacterium (assembly GCA_003235575.1). Classification (GTDB taxonomy): domain Bacteria; phylum Eisenbacteria; class RBG-16-71-46; order SZUA-252; family SZUA-252; genus SZUA-252. Next base: position 11,937 of record QJVW01000016.1, read on the forward strand.
GTCTCCCTAGATCACTTCAGGAGCGAGGGAGACGATCTTCATGAACTCGCGCTCGCGGAGTTCGCGGGCGACGGGTCCGAAGATACGGGTTCCCTTGGGCTCCTTCTGGTCGTCGATCAGGACGGCCGCGTTCTGATCGAACCGGATGTACGAACCGTCCTTGCGGCGGACTTCCTTGCGCGTGCGGATGAGCACGGCCTTGTGGACGTCCCCCTTCTTCACTTGGGCGCCCGGGATCGCGTCCTGAATGGAGACGACGATGACGTCGCCCAGCATTCCGTATCGCTTCCGCGTTCCGCCCAGGACCTTCACGACGCGCGCTACCCGCGCGCCGGAATTGTCCGATATCGTAATGATCGTGCGTGGTTGAACCATGGCTCCCTCCTCGCCCTACGTCCGCTCAGCGCTCCACGCGCGTCACGAAGTCGACGAGGCGCCAACGCTTGTCCGTGCTGAGCCGGCGGGTCTCCATGAACCGGACCACGTCGCCCACCTGGCACTCGTTCTTCTCGTCGTGGATCTTGTACTTGTTCCGGCGGCGAACGTACTTGCCGTACGTCGCGTGCTTCACCAGTCGCTCGATGCTGACGACCGCGGTCTTCTGCATGGCCGTGCTCACCACCTTGCCGGTGAGGAACTTCCGCCGGCCACGTTCCGGGGCCTGTTGCTCCGTCACGATTTCGTCTCCTTGCTTCCGGCGGACGTGCGAATGCCCTTCCGGTGTTCGGTCAGGACCGTCTGCAGCCGCGCGATGTCCCGCCGGCGCTCGCGGATGAGGAGCGGATTGGTCAACTGGCGCACCTGGTTACGGAAGCGCAGGTTGAACATCTCCTCGTTCAGTTCCTTGATCTTCGTCAGAATCTCGTCCTCGGCCATGTCGCGGATCTTCTCCGCCTTCAGCTCGCGCATGATTAGGCTCCACCCCGTTCGTGATGCCGTTCCACGAACTTCGTCTTGATCGGAAGCTTGCTCGCGCCGAGTCGCATGGCTTGCATTGCCGTCGGCCGATCGATTCCTTCCAACTCGAACAGAATGCGGCCGGGCTTTACGACCGCGACCCAGTATTCCGGATTGCCCTTACCGGATCCCATACGGGTTTCCGCGGGCTTTACCGTCACCGGCTTGTCCGGGAAGACCCGGATCCACATCTTTCCACCGCGCTTGATGAAGCGCGTGATGGCGACGCGGGCCGCCTCGATCTGGCGATTCGTGATCCACGCGGCGTCCAGCGTCTGCAGTCCGAACGTTCCGAACGTGACCGCCGATCCGCGCATGGCCATGCCCTTGCGCCGTCCGCGCATTTGCTTGCGATGCTTGACCCGCTTCGGTACGAGCATGCCGCCGGCTCCTTACGCGTTCCGGGCCGCGGGCGCCGCGGGGGCGTCCGGACCCTTCGGGCGCTCCAAGATCTCGCCCTTGAAGATCCAAATCTTCACGCCGCACGTGCCGTAGATGGTCCGGGCCGTGGCGCGCGCGAACTCGATCTGCGCGCGCAGCGTGTGCAACGGCACGCGGCCGTCGCGGTAACTCTCCGTCCGCGCCATTTCCGACCCGCCGAGGCGGCCGGAACAGACGATGCGGATGCCCCCGGCCCCCGACCGCATGGTCGAGGCGAGGGCCTTCTTCATCGCGCGGCGGAACGACACGCGCTGCTCCAACTGGCGCGCCACGTGCTCGGCGACGAGCGTGGCGTCCAGGTCGGGCTTCTTGACCTCGTCGATGTTCAGGAAGACCGCCTTCTTCGTGATGTGCTGCAGCTCGTCACGAAGCTGATCCACCTGCTGGCCGCGCCGGCCGATGACCAGCCCCGGCCGCGCCGTCGAGATGTTCACGGTCACCTTGGACACCGCGCGCTGGATGACGATCTTGGAAATGCCCGCCTGGGAGAGCCGCTTCTTCAGGTACTTCCGAATGAAGAGATCCTCTTCCAGCAACTTCGCGTAATCCTTCCGCGCGAACCAGCGGGAGTCCCAGTTGTTGATGATCCCGAGGCGCATGCCGATCGGGTTGGTTTTCTGACCCACGCTCAGGCCTCCTTGGTCGCGGCGGCTGCCTTGCGGCGCCGTGGCTTCTTGGTCGTGGCGGGCGCCTTCGGCTCCGGGGTCGCGGCCTTCGCGGCCGGACGCGCGCGGCGCCGCGGCGCCGGCTCTTCGACCGGTGCCTCGCCCTCGACGACAATCGTGATGTGGCTGGTCCGCTTGAGAAGCGGCGTCGCACGACCCTGCGCGCGCGGCATGATGCGCTTCATGGTCGGACCGGCGCCGGCCACGGCCTGCTTCACGTGCAGATGCTCGACGTTGATTTTCCCCTCCACGGCCACGGCGTTCGCCACGGCCGACTGGAGCACTTTCCGGATGGTGCGCGCCACGTGCTTGGGCGTGAACATCAGAACCTCGGTGGCGTGGTCGACGCGCTTACCGCGAATCAACTGCAGCACCTGGTCCGCCTTGCGGGGCGTCACCCGGACGTATCGTGCGATCGCTTTGGCTTCCATCGTCTCCTCGAGAGGCGGGCTACTTCGAGCCCGTCGGACCCGCCGCCTTCTCCACGCGCGAGCTGTGACCGCGGAAAATCCGCGTCGCCGCGAACTCACCCAACTTGTGGCCCACCATGTTTTCCGTGATGTAGACCGGGATGAACTTGTTGCCGTTGTGCACCGCCAGCGTGTGTCCCACGAACTCGGGCGAAATGGTCGACCGGCGTGCCCACGTCTTCACGACGCGCTTCTCGTTCGACTTGTTCATGGCCTCGATCTTCAGAAGAAGCTTCGCGTCCACGTAGGGACCCTTCTTGACGGAACGACTCATGGTTCTCCCCTGGTTCCCGTAGCGCGCTTACTTCCGCCGCCGCCGCACGATCAGTGCGTCGGACAGCTTCGTCTTGCGCGTCTTCTTTCCCTTGGCCAACATTCCCCACGGCGAGCAAGGATGCCGCCCGCCCGAGGACTTGCCTTCGCCGCCGCCCATCGGATGGTCGACGGGGTTCATCGCCACGCCGCGCACATTGGGGCGGCGTCCCAGCCAGCGGGACTTGCCCGCCTTGCCGATGATGATGTTCTGGTGGTCTTCGTTCCCCACCATGCCGATCGCGCAGTAGGCGTTCGTCGGCACCTTCCGAATCTCACCCGACGGGAGCCGCAGCTGGGCGAAGGCGCCCTCGCGCGCCATGACCTGGCAGTACGTTCCCGCGCTCCGGGCGATCTGGCCGCCCTTGCCGGGCACCATTTCCACGTTGTAGACGAAGGTGCCGAGCGGGACGGCCGCCAACTCCATGGCGTGCCCCGGCTGCACTTCCGCGTTCGGACCGGACAGAACCGTGTCGCCCACCTTCAGCTGCTGCGGCGCCACGATGTAGCGCTTCTCGCCGTCCGCGTAGTGGAGCAGCGCGATGCGGGACGTCCGATTGGGGTCGTACTCGATATGCGCCACCTTGGCCGGGATCCCGTGCTTGTCGCGCTTGAAATCGATCTTCCGGTACAGCCGGCGATGTCCGCCGCCGCGCTGCCAGGACGAGATATGACCGTGGTTGTCGCGCCCGCCCGTGCGCGACATCCGCTCCACGAGGCTGGGTTCCGGACGATCCCGCGTGACTTCCTCGAATGAGGAAACCGTGCGGAATCGCTGCGTCGGCGTCAGTGGTCTGAATTTACGTAGCGGCATCGGTTACACCTGTTCGAAGAGCTCGATCGTCTGACCCTTCTTCAGGGTGACGACGGCCTTCTTCCAATCGGGACGATGGCCCTCGTGCCGGCCCACCCGCTTGGGCTTGCCGTGCACGCGTAGGGTGCGGATCGAGGTGACGTTCACGGAGAAAATCGCCTCGACCGCCTGCTTGATTTCGATCTTGTTCGCGTCGCGCGCCACCTCGAACAGGTAGCCGTTCTGAGCCTCGCGGATCAGGGTCCCCTTTTCGGTGACCAGGGCGCGTCGCACGATGGTGCGCGGTTCCACGTTCATGCGCTTAGTCGCTCCGTCAGGCGCTTCAAACCCGCCTCGCTGAGGATGAGGCACTCGCAATTCATGAGCGCGTACGTGTTGAGCGTGTGGCTCTCCGAGGTCGCGACGCCGGGCAGATTGCGCGAGGACTTCAGCACCGTCTCGCCCGTCTGGTCGAACACCCACAGAACCTTGCGATCCGACACGCCGACCTTCTGGAGCAGCTCGGCGAACGTCTTGGTCTTCGGCGCGTCCATCGCCGGGGCGTCCATCACGATCACGTCGCCCGTGCGGGCCCGTGCCGTCAGGGCGCCCTTCAGCGCGTTCTTCCGCGCCTTCGCGTTCATGCTCGCTCCCCAGTTCCGGGGCTTCGGCCCGAAGGCGACGCCGCCACCCGGCCAAAGCGGGGAGGTGTTCGAGCCCGCGCGCGCCCGGCCCGTGCCCTTCTGGCGCCAGGGCTTCCGCCCGCCGCCGCGCACGAGACCACGGCTCTTCGTCATGACCGTTCCCTGGCGCTGGTTCTCCAGATGCCGCGTCACGGCCTCCCAGATCAGGTGCTCGTTCACCGTGGCGTCGAACAGCTCGCCCGGCAACTCCACCGTGCCCGTTTCTTTGCCGTCGCTACTGAATTTCCGTGCGGTCGCCATGCGTGTCGTCCGAATCCCGTTACTTCTTGGTCCGAATGAGGACCATTCCATTCGGGGCGCCCGGAACGGAGCCGCGCACCCAGAGGAGGTTCTGCTCGGCATCCAGGCCGACGACCTCCAAGTTCTTGACCGTCACTCGCGCCCCGCCCATGCGGCCGGGGAGCTTCTTGCCCTTGATGACGCGACTCGGGTACGCCGAGGCGCCGATCGATCCGGGCTGCTTGTGCGTCACGCAGCCGTGCGTTTCGCGGCCTCCGGAGAAATGGTGCCGCTTCACGACGCCCGCGAACCCGCGGCCCTTCGACGTGCCGATCACGTCCACGCGCGAGCCCACCTCGAACAGCGAGACGGTGAGGTCCTGCCCCTCCTGGTAGGGCCCGGCGTCGTCGACGCGCACTTCCCGCAGGAACCGCGTGCCGACCGCGTTGTGCTTCTTCAGGTGGCCCCGCACCGGCGCCGTCTGGCACTTCTCCCGGCGCGTGCCGTAGCCGAGTTGGAGCGCGCGGTAGCCGTCGCGCTCGGCGGTCTTCACCTGAACGATCTTGCACGGACCGGCCGAGAACAGCGTCACCGGCACCGCGCGACCCGACTCGTCGAAGAGCTGGGTCATTCCGATTTTTTTGGCGAGCAACCCGATCATGTCGGTCTTCCCGTCGGCGTTAGAGCTTGATCTCGATATCCACGCCGGCAGGCAGATCGAGCTTCATCAGCGCGTCGATCGTCTGCGGGGTGGACTTCACGATATCGATCAACCGCTTGTGGACGCGGATTTCGAACTGCTCCCGCGACTTCTTGTCCACGTGCGGAGAACGGAGCACGGTATACACGGAGCGCTGCGTCGGCAGCGGGATCGGTCCCGCCGTGCGCGCGCCGGTGCGCTTCGCGGTGCGTACGATTTCGCCCGCCGACTGGTCGAGGATCGCGTGATCGTACGACCGGAGCCGGATGCGAATGCGCTGTCCTGGTGCGGTAGTAGCCATTATTCGACGATCTCCGTCACGACGCCGGCGCCGACCGTGCGGCCGCCCTCGCGGATCGCGAACCGAAGCTCCTTCTCCATCGCAATCGGCGTGATCAACTCGATCGCCAGGTCCACGTTGTCACCCGGCATCACCATCTCCCGACCC
>QJVW01000058.1 GCA_003235575.1 Candidatus Eiseniibacteriota bacterium
GAGATCGCCGCCGCGCAGTGGTCGGGGGAAGAAGCGCGGGACGTGGACAAGGCCTACAATCCGATGACGATTCCCGAACTGAAGTCGCTGGCGCCGGACTACCCGTGGGAAGCGGCGATCACCGCGCTCGGGGTTTCGCTCAAGGCCGGTGGCGCCGACCGGATCGTCCTGATCCGCGAGAAGAGCGCGTTCCCTCCGATCGCCAAGCAATTCGCGAAGACCCCCATTCCCGTCTGGCGTGACTACCTGAGCGTCCGACTCGTGCACGCGTTCGCGGACTACCTCCCGCGAGACATCCAGGACGCCGACTTCGCGTTCTTCGGCAGAACCCTTCAGGGGAGCGCCCAGCAGACGGATCGGACCACCCGGGGCGTGCGCCTCCTGGACGGTCGAATGGGCGAGGCCCTGGGAAAAATCTACGTCGCGAAGTACTTCCCGCCCGAGGCGAAAGCGAAGGTGCGCGCGCTGGTGGACAATCTCCTCATCGCATTCGAGGAGGGCCTGAAGTCCCTCGACTGGATGACCGAAGAGACGCGCGCGAAGGCGGCGGAGAAACGGAAGCAAATTGTGGTGAAGGTCGGCTACCCCGACCACTGGCTCGATTACACGTCGCTCGCGGTCGATCGGGACGACCTGGTCGGCACGATCAAGAATGCGAACGCGTTCGACTGGCGGCGCGAAGTCGACCGGATCGACAAGCCGGTCGACAAGACCGAATGGTGGATGTCGCCCCCGACGGTCAATGCGTACTACAACGAGAAAGCGAACGAGATCGTCTTTCCGGCCGGGATGCTCCAGCCTCCCCACTTCGACCTCGAGGCGGATGACGCCGTGAACTACGGCGGGATCGGCGGCGTCATCGGCCATGAGATCAGCCACGCCTTCGACGACCAAGGGTCGAAGTACGACGGCGCTGGGGTGCTGAAGAATTGGTGGACCGACGAGGACCGGAGGCGGTTCGAGGAGCGGACCGCGGAGCTGGTGCGTCAGTACGACGCGTACGAGGCGCTACCTGGGCTCAACGTGAAGGGCCAGCTGACGCTGGGCGAGAACATCGGGGATCTCTCCGGGCTGACCATCGCCCACAAGGCGTACCGGATCTCGCTCGGCGGCAAGGAAGCGTTCTACCTCGCCAACGCCCAGAGCTGGCGCTCGATGGTGCGCGACGAAATGATGCGCCAGCGGACCCTCTCCAATCCGCACAGCCCGCATATGTTCCGAGTCAACGGCGCCGTGCGGAACGACGACGGCTGGTACGAAGCGTTCCCCGAGATCTCGAAGGACGATCGCTACTACCTGCCGCCGGAGCAGCGCGTTCGGCTCTGGTGAGGGGCGTCTCCGGGCCGCCGGCTACTTGGCCAACACCGCCCTGCGTACGGTCCAGCGACCAGCGCTCTCGAGCCTGGTGAAGTAGACGCCGCTCGCGAGCGGTCCCGGCGACCACGCCGTGGTGTGCTCGCCCGCCGACTGGTACCCGTCCACGAGGGTCGCCACGATCCTCCCCCGCACGTCGTAGACGACCAGGCGCACGTGCCCGTCCGACGGCACACGGTACGAGATCGATGCCGCCGGATTGAACGGATTCGGAGTCACCGGATCCAGTGCGAAGCGTGGGGCGGCTTCGTTGTCGGCATCCAAGCCATTTCCCCCGCCGTTGCCCCCCGAGTTGTCGATGATCCGAATGCAATCGGTGGCGACAAGCGGGCTTCCGTCCTTGAACTCCCCCGTCAGCGTGACGGTTCGAATCTCCCCGTCGGTGACGGGCCCGAGTGCGGCGACGAATTCCTGCGAATCGAACTTGAGGTTGAGATCCCTGTATCCGTCAGCGCCCTCGGAGGAACAACCGCACGCGACCGACGGGCCGGGTTGGCTGACGTCGCCGTACTGGCGCCGCAACGGGGGCACGCCCTCCAGCCGCAGCGACGACGCGTCGACGTCGCGAACGTCCACCTCCAGGCTTCCAAGCAGCGCGACCGGGATCACGCCCATCCCGCCTGTGTTGATCGGGTTGACGCACGACGTGGGTTTGATATCCATCCCCAGCACGGTGCCGCCGGTCGGATTCTCATCGTCGAACCACGTGATGGTGACCGTGTTCGAGGGAATGCTCTGCCCTTCGATCATGGCGGCGGCTCGAAGCGTATCGACGCCGGCGATCGCACCGGCGTAGGTGAACGAAGCCGACCCCGTGGTGTCGGTCGTATCCACGCCGCTGGCTCCCACGTGCGGTCCACCGAGAATCGCGAATTCGACGCGTGCTCCCGCCACGCCGACACCGTTGGCCCGTACCGTTGCGACAACGGTATGCGGGGTGCCGATCAGGCGAATCGCGGACGGCGGCGCAAGGGAAACGTCGTACGCCTGCGCCCCTCCGCCTGTCCACAGCATGGTGGCTGTGTTGGAGGAGACGGTCGAACCGCTGATTGTGGCGGTGGCGAGGATCGAATCGACGCCGGCGGACATTCCGAAGTACGTGAAGGTGGCTTGTCCTCCGGCATCGGTTGTCTCCGTGGCGACGGTACCGGCATCGGGACCGGCGTACACGGAAAACGCAACGGGCTGCCCACCCAGGGGTGCGCCGTTGAGGGTGAGCGCTCCCGTTACCGTGTGCGACGCGCCAACGGGGCCCGTCGACGAGATCGGCGTCAGGCTCAATGCGAGCGTGTCCTGCCCCCCGCCATTGCCCGTCCATGCACGGGTCGCGACGTTTGACGGCACCGTGGGGAAGGACGTCCCACCCGGCACCGTACGTGCGATCAAGGAGTCGAGGCCGACATCGTTGCTCGTGTAGGCGAAGGTCCCGACACCGTTCGCATTCGTGTCCGTCGAATCGCGATAGCCCACGTTCGGCCCGGCGAATACCTCGAGCATGAGCCGTCGACCGGGCTCCGCAGCGCCGCTGTTCTGCAAGGTCGCGGTGAGAACGTGGAGCGCGCCGATCGGACCACTCGAACTTGTGGGCGCGAGCGTGAGGGTCACGTCGTCGGTGCCGCCCCCAGTCGTCCAGACGCGAACGGCGGTGTTGGACACGACATCGCCTGATGAACCCGGCGCGGTCGCTCGGATGGAGTCGGTTCCAGCCATCGATCCCGGATAGGTGAACGTGGCGCGGCCGTCTCCATCCGTCGTGCCGGCGCCGCTCGCCCCGGCGTGCGGTCCCGCGAAGACATCGAACAGAACGTCGGCCCCGGCGCTGGGATCGCCTTGGGCGTTCTCGAAGGAGGCCGTCACGGTATGCGCTGTGCCGATTTCCCCGGTGGATGTGCTCGGCGTCAGGATCAGCGCCTCTTGCGCCTGGAGCGCCTCGGATGTGCTCACGCACGCCAGGAAGATGTTGTCGTCGTCCGAGGGATTCGCGGTCTCCACGAGGAGTCTGGTGTCGCCGTCCTTCAGGAACGGAACGAGGTCGTAGCGCTCATCGTCCGTGTCGTAGTCGAGCGGCGGAGACAGCGGATCGGGATTGGCGGATGAATCGTCGATCCCCCCGATCGTGAACAGGGCGCCGCTGTCCGCGGCGCCGTCATCCTGGCCTCCCGCGGAGGACGAAAGCCGGGAGCCGTTGACGTCGATCATGCTGAATTGGTCCGTCACCGCCGCGCTCTGGAAGCCGAACGAGATTCCCAGGGAGAGATCGAGTTGAAGGCCCGGATCACCGGTATTGATCGGATTCGCAAATCCCAGGGAGAAATGATCGCCCGCGGGATTTTGGGCGCCGAATAGGACCGCGACCGTTCGCTCCGGGGTTGGGGCCCCCTCGTCGAAGATAACAAGGAGCGCGACCCCATCCACATCCGTGGGGAATGCTTCGCGAATCTCAAACGGGACCCTGCCGGCGGCCGCGGCATCCAGTTTGGCGGAGACCAGGGATGTTACTTCGGCGAAGTGATTGTACGAGTCGAAGACGGTCGGGACCTCCGAGTCCCACGGTACGCCGACACCGTCCAGCGATATCTCCCCGTCCGCGATCCGGTGGCCGCTGAATCCGGCCGATGCCGCCGCCAGGAAGGCGCGCCGAACCGTTGCGCCGGTCGCCTTTTCGATCTCGACGTAGCTCGACTCGGCGACGGTTCCGGATCCGTCCATCGAGACGCCGATCCGCCCTGTCTCCGTGACGATCGGCCGAAGGCTGTTGGAAGCGGCGATCGCCTTCGCCGCGCGGCTGAGTGACGCGCCCGCCGGCCTTGTGCCCGGCACTCGGGCGAATCCGGGCGACGCCCACGCCAGGAGCCCGACGAGTACGATCGCGATGCCCCACTGCCTGCTGGTAGATGACATGCCTCGGCCTCTCCAATGGTGTCTGTCAGCGTTGGTCTGGCGGCCTATGCCTTTCGAATCTTCGAAATCAATTGTGCGACGATCGCCGCCGCATTCTCCTTCGTATTTCCGAACTTCCAGGAAAGCCCCAGCGGATATTGTTTCCCGTCCACGGCCACGACCATCTTCATGTCCACGCCGCCGCCCTGGCTCGCGCGCGCCAGCATGGCGGTGAAGGCCGCGGACTGAATGGTGATGGAATTCGGAAGAATGGACGCGGCAACTGCCTTGAGATCATCCTTCATGCGCTCCAGATCGCGCCGCCGCTCGTCGATCCGCTTCTTCGCGATGTCCGCCGCTTGGCGAAGCGCCACGATCTGCTTGTATTCATCAACCGGCTTCAACGCTCGATACGCCGCGACTTTCGCGGCATAGGAAGCCTTCTTGCCCGCGTACGCCGCCTTGCGGGCGCTGTACAGGGCGTTCTTCTTCGCGTGCGCTTTCCAGCGCGCGGCTCTCAACTTCACTTCCCTGCGCGGTGTGTTCTTCCACGAACGATACGCGGCGTCCTTGGCCGACTTCGCCTGATTCATCGCGGCCTTGGCCGCGTTCATTTCTCGCTTCGTCTCGTCGCGTTCCGCCGCGACCTTCTCGCGCCCCCTCGCGATGAGCGCGCGCGCCAGCTTCAGCGCTTGTTCCCGCTCGTCGTAGAGCCGTTGGGCGGCGTCAACGGAGGACTGCGCTGCCGCCATGACCGCCCCGCCTCCGTCACTCCCGATGTTCTTGAAGGCATTGAGAACTTCGTTCGCGATCGCGCCGTTGAAATCGTTTTGAAGCTCGCCGTGCATCAGAAGATTCGATGCGCCCAGGGAGAGCGCCCCGTCCGCCTTGACCGCGCACTTGAATTTTCCCAGCACCTGGAGATCGGCATCGAGACTCATCTTCCGCTTGGCCATGTTCATTTTTCCGCGACCGGCGGCGAATCCGAGGTCGAGCCCGCCCTCGATGATCATGTGGCGATCGGGGAGCGTGACGGCGATGTCGAGTAGCGCGTCCTTCCATTGCACCGGGCCCAGGGTCAAGGTGCCCAGGTGCGCTTGCCCGAGGATCCCATCCAGGCCGACGTCGAAGTAGATGCCGGCGAAATTGGTCAACTCATCCGGATCCATCTCCACCCAGAGTTGCCCGCTGACGGTCGTCCCGATTCGAAGGTCGAGGTCGGGGTCCTCGAGCGTCGAGAAGCGGAAGTCCAGATCCTTCACCGCGACGTTGGGAAGCTCCTCGATGGGGAGCCTGGGCTGCGAGCGTCCCGCCGCCCGCGCCATCGCGTTCTGCATGTCGGCGATGTCCGCAAGCGCCACGCCCTCCTCACTGGCGCCCTTGATGCCGAGCCCCGTCGGTACGCCGGTGTAGTAGTTGATGGGCAACATCGCGATCACTTCGATGTCCTTCTCGCCGATCTTGAACCTGGCCAGGAACCCGAGCTTCACGGAAACCGGATTGATGGCTGTCTTGAGACGCACCTCGTTGAACGTGATCCACTTGATGCCCAGTGGCGCCACCCAAGGCTCTTCCGCCTCGAGCGCGCCCATGAGTCCTAGTTCCACGCCACCGGAGGGCACCGCGGCAATGTTGATCTCGGTGAGGAACGTGAGTTCGTCTTCGTCCACCTTCACGGTGAGGTGCCCCGCAAATCCCACCGACGGGCGCCCCGTGATCGCGATCGCCAGCTGGGCTTCCACCAGCCAATCGGCGTCCGGCGAGATGGCGGGGAGGTTCGCCCGAAGGGAGAGCCCGGAAAGCCCGGAGGATCCGCCAAGGCCGAGAATGGCTCCCGGAAGGGTGCCCTCCAGCACCAATTTGCCCGGGGCCGCGTCCGGAGACAGGAGCCCCAATGCTTTCTTGAGCGGGTTATTGGCGTCGAGATCGCCCAGCGGCAGCGGGGCGACGATGCTCAACCCCGGTGCGATGTCCAAATTGAAATCGTCCGTGCCGTAGATCCCGCCGTAGAAGGCGCGCGTGTCGGGCGTCAGATCCTTGGATTCGACCTTTCGTTCGCTCTTGGAAATAACCAAGGCGCCCTTGGGCAACTTGAAGGCTTCCAGGACGGGGCTCTTGAGGTCGGGAAGCATCGCGCTCAGCGACAGTTCCTGCGGCTGAAGCCCGAGCATGAATTGCGCTTCCTGCCCGCGTTCCTTGCGGGAGAAGAACATCAAGTCGGCGGATTGTCCGAACAGCGTGGTCCCCGCCGACACGGAGAAGGCCGTTTCCGTGCCTACGACGACGGTGATCGTCGGTTTCTTGAGGTCCAGGAGCTTCGCGGGGGGCGACCAGTCGAACAGAGGCCCCTGGATGTCGAGTTGATCCTGGATCAGCTTGATGAATTCGCTCGCGGACAACTCGTCGACACTGCCCGTGAAGGTGGCCGTCTTTTCCCCCTTGCCGCCTCGCAGTTCGATGCTGACGTCAAAGGTCTTTCCGACGAGTTCGGTCGTGGAGGCAAGTCTCGCACCGGCGCCTTCCGTGCCGGCGTCCAGTTCGATGGACACCCGGTCGAGGTCGAGCCATTTGATCCCGTAGGGCTGCTTCCATCCGCCCGTCATCTCACCCCGCAGCGTGACGGCCGCGCTGCTGTCCTGGGTCGCAAGGGAGCGGGAGAAGACGAACGTGCGCCGGGCCCCATCCAGGTTGGCTTTCATCACGTCGGTGATGGATACGTCGACGCCGGAGGGATTCTTGGAAATGTCCAACGTTCGCTGTGTGTTCGGATCGAGTTCAAGCCAGTCGGGTAGATTCTTGCGATCGCGTGGCGGGAGCTCGGCGTGAAGACTCCACGTACTCAGCTTCGCAAAGCCGCTGCCGGATAGAACTCCGAGTTCCAGGCCAAGCGAGCCGCGGAGCAGCACCTCCGGCGATCCGCCGGAGAATCCCAGCACCTTGAGGATTTCGGGGCCAAGCGGCGCGAGGGGGAGCCTGCCCCCCAGGTTGAGCCCGGGCGACATGACGAGCGTGAAGTCCTGGCCGCCGCCGGAGTCCCCACCATTCGTTCCCTCGCTCGTCCCGTCCCCTGTTCCCGCTCCTCCACCGCCGGCTCCCCCAAGTCCCCCAAAGACAGGTCGGAAGAACGCGACCGCCGCCGGGGACAGGCTCGCGGAGGGGAACGATAGGGCGCCGATGCCGAGACCGCCCGAGGCTCCGCCGCCGTCCGTGCCCTCGGTCGACGCTCCGTCGGACGTTTCCTCGCCGGCGCCACCGCCGCCCGCGCTTGCACCGCCGAGCTGCTGCACGATCGTGAAGGCCACCTGCGGCATGTTCAAATCCCCGACCATTGTGCCGCCGAGGGGGGGCGCCAGGTCGGCAAGCGGGAATCCGGGAATGCGAACCCCGAGCAATAGCGTTGGATCGGCGTCGCCGCGTTTTGCGACCGATACGAGGAAATCGCCCTTCGTCTCGAAGACGGTAACTGTCGCGGATACGGCAAAGGTGTTCGCGCTGGAGGATTCGAAGGAAAGTGTGACGTTTTGAAGGGTGAACGGATCCTCTTCGGGGGGATCCGGCGCGTCGAGCCCCATCTTGCGCGCAATTCCAAAGACATCGCGCAGACCCAGTTCATCGATCGTGGCGGTGAAGCGCGCGGCTTCACCGGCGTCCGTGGTCAGGACATCGATCGTCGTCGAGAAGCTCTTCGCCCCGATGTCGAACGCACTGAAGAGCCGAGCACTGGCGTTGCCGTCGGTGTCTGTGGAAACCTCGATCTCGACGTTCTTGAGTTCGAGCCACGTCAGTCCGTAGGGGGATTCCCACGGCTCCACCAGCGTGCCCCGAAGGGCACCGGCGGCGGTCGAGTCTTGCACCGCGAGATCCGCTCCGAAGCGGAACAACCGCGTCTTGCCGTCGAGCTCCGCGGCAAGTATGTCCGACACGCTGACCTCGAAATCGGGATCCATGCTGATGTTCAGCGTGCGATCGCCGCCGCCCGCCACATGGAGCCAGTCTGGGAGCGTCCCGAGTGTCCGCGGCGGCAGCTTGGCGGTGAGTCGCCATCCGACCAGGTCCGAGAAACTTCCTCCCGTGATGGCGCCGAAGTCTGCCCCTAGGCGGCCGCTCAGGTGGACCCCCAGATCGGGGTTCTGGATGCCGAGCGCGTTCAGCAGATCGGAGCCGAGGGGCGCCAGCGGCAGCAACCCCCCGAGATTCAGACCCGGAAGGAGGCTGAGCGAGAATTCCCCGGACCCACCGCTCGCTCCGTCGTCCGTGCCGGATCCACCTTCGCTCGTTTCGCCGTCCGGACCGGACGCGCGTCCTGAGCCGAAAACCGGCCGGAAGAACTTCAGCGCCGGTAGCGAGAGATTCACGGACGAGATCGTGATCCCCTCGATGCCCCCGATGCCGCCGAATCCCGAGGAGCCTTCCGTCTCGCCGGCGCCTTCTTCCCCGGGCTCGCCGGCGCCGGATTCACCCGTGCCCGACGTACCGCCGCTCCCGCTCAGCGGGATGAGATAGGTGAACGCGATTTCAGGCACCGTCAGCCCGCCGACCGGCGTGCCGTCGAGCGCCGAGTGAAGCCGGTTCAGACCGAACTTCGGCACCCGAACGCCGACCAGCACCTGTGGGTCGGCGCCCTCGGGCCTGGCCATCGAGATGAGAAAGTCGCCGTCGACGTTGAGAACACGAGCGTGGGACGAGATCGCGAACGAATTCACGTCCGCGGACTCGAATGACACCGTGACGTTCGTCAACGTCAACGCGTCGCCGGAGAATCCATCGGGGACCGGAAGCCCGGCACGCGCCGCGAAGCTCAGCGCATCCGCGAGGCCCAACTCGTCCACGCTCCCCGTGAAGCGAGCCGTCTGGTTTTCACCGACTCCGAGGACGTCAATGCGCGCCTCGCACACCTTCGCTCCAACGTCGAAGGAGCCGGTGATGGCCACGGAAGTGCTGTCCTCGGCCGCCGTCAACTCGATGCCGACGTCCTTCAGGTCGAGCCACGCGACACCGAACGGGGACTCCCAGGTGTCGTCCATCTCCGCCCGCAGGACGACCGGACCCGAGCCATCGAGAGCGGCGACGTCGACCGTGGCGCGGAGGGAGCGAGGCGACCCGTCGAGCGTGGCGCTCAGCTGCGCGCCGACATGCACGTGCAGCGTCGAGTCCATGTCGAAGGAGAGCGTTCTCGCTCCGGCATCGAGCCATTCGGGAAACCAGGCCGGGTCGTTCCCGGTCATCGTGGCGCTCAGCGATAGGTCGACGGCATGGGTGAGCGGATTGCCACTGCGAAGGTCGTCGAGCGAGACATCGATCGTTCCCGTGAGTTCCACTTGGGACCCATCGATCCCGAGGAGCTCGCATGGCCGCTTGAGCCGTTCGACGCTCCCCGGAACTTCGATCTTTTGATGGAAGTTGATCCCCGGCGTGAAATCGACGGCGCCAAGACCAAAGAGTTCGGCGCCGAGCGGCGGCAAGGTCGTCGGATCGAGTTCGAACGCCGAACTCGACATCGAGAGGAGGTTTCCACCGAAATCGAAGTCGTCGAGCAGCGAACCATCCAACGGTGCGATGAGCGAGCCGAAATCGAAGTGCACCGGCCGAAATCCGAACACAAAGTCGCCCGGAAGGCCGGACCACCCGGAGGTGTCCGGGCTCGCGTTTTCGGAGGATCCAGCCTGATCGGCCGGCATCCCCGGCTTCAGTCCCGCGAGAACCACGTCGACGGTTTGGCCGAGGATCTCGATTCGCGAGGCGATGGCGAAGGAACCGAGAATCGAGTCGATGCTCACCTCGGCGTCGGGGAGCGCGATGGGTTCGAACCCGCGCAGACTGGGCAAGGGTAGCGAGATGGACTTGGTCGACTTGTTCCGAACGAGATCGTCCAGGCGGCGCAGCACCTCGATGAATGGCTTGTCTTCCAGGCCGGCGAAGCTGCTTCCGTCAAAGGGGGCGTCCGGAGTCGTGCGCACCAGCGTGATGGCCGCGTTCGAGGTAACCGGGGGTTCGGTGGAGATGCCCTGGGGCACCGAGAACGTGCAAACCTCGCTGCGGCCGTTGTTCGTTGCCGGGGGCTGCCCGGCTTCGTCCAGTACCTGCACCTGCCAGGCGTAGGTTTTCCCCTCCTCCAGAGGCTGCGCGCTGATCGGATACGCGTAGTTGGTATCCCGTATGTCGAGGTCCTCGTACCAGACGACGTTGCTGTTCAGCGCCGTTTCGGGGATCTGGCCCTCCAGGACCTCCACGATTCGAAACACGTAATGGACCGGGTACTGAACGGGCACCTGGACCGGGGTCCACTGAAAGACGGGAAACGCGGTGATGAGTTCATCTCCGCAGGCGGGAAACAGAACCATGGGCGGGTCCGGGTACGAAATCGTGAGCAGCGCCGTGGACTCCGCCAACAAGCGGCCGCTTGCCGCCGACTCGACACGTACGGAGAGGGTGTAGTCCCCCTCGGGGAATCGCTCGGTTTGGTCGAGACCGCCGCGCGCGGCGCTGGAATAGCTGGCGGCGGGCCAGTCGATCAGGTCGGGCGTGTACACGATGTCGGAAAGCGCCGTCGGCGAGAGGGAGCGATCGCCGCTTGCGCCGCTCATCACCACGGCGCCGCCTTGCGACAACGTCATTGTGATTCGATAGCGGGGATCGGTTCCCGGAACGGCGGTGATCGTCAGGGAGGCGATGTTCGGATCGAACTCCCAGGCGCTGGGGTAGGCCGGCGGAAAGGGGTGAACGCTTAGGCTCGCCGACCATCCCCCTTGGCCCCACGCCGGCCCCGCTGGAAGGGCAAGGAGAGACACCGCGGCGAACAAGACCCATCGCACGAGGACGTGCGAAACACTTCTAGAAGCGATGGGACCAACCGAGACGATTCGTGTATTCGTCATAGTTCCCTTCACCGGTCGTTGCGTCGGCCGCCCCCCGGAAACGATTCCATGCAACGCGTAGCTCGAGCGAATTCGAACGCGTTACGGCGTATCGTGAACCCAATGTCGTGGTGACACTCACATCGCCGGCGGCGGACGACACCGACGATGCCATGGTGCTCATCAGCCTGTTGCCGGCCCCGCGATGCTGCAGCGCCAGCCCGTAGGTCATCGTCCTGCGCCAACCCTGCGCGGTGGTATGGACATTGGTGAAGCCGATGGAAGGCGAGGCCGAGAGGCTGGCGAGGGCGCGCACCATGGCACGAATATTCACGGTGTGCGACTCGGCATCGGAGTTATCGCGCAACGGGTTGTCATCGCCCGATGCCTGGGCCGTGTATCCGAGCGACACGGACTGCACCCGACTGCGGTGCCCGAACGCGATCGCGTGATTCATCCCAAGGATCCACGCGCTGAACGCGACACGCGCGGAGTCGTTGGTGGAGCCGTTTTCCATCGTGACATAGTTCCCCGAAAACGAAACCGCCCACAAACGCGTCGGACGCAGACTCAGAGAGGTGACGTACCGGTACCGAACCGTGGTCGCGGCCTTCTGGCCCGCGAGGTTGTCGTTCTGGCGGGATGCTTGAGCGCGCAAGGAGGTGCGCCGGCCGATGCGGACGGCGCCGCCGGCCAGGAGTTCCTGTTGGTCGGAGTGCATGGAGGAAACTCCGAGTGAGACGTAGCCGGGACCGATGCGTCGGTATCCTCCCGTCAGCTCGTACTGCTTCCGGCGGTACCGCGCCTTCGTATCGAGCGCGTAGTCGGAGCGGCCGCTCCCCGCGTCGGCCGCGCGGCGGTCACGCGTGTAGCTGCTGCGGCTGAGTTCCCCGGCGAGGGACAGTTGCCTGTTCATGAGGTTCATGTGCCCCCAGGCCGCGACGACCAAATTCTCCTGCGGCGTCACGGCGTAGGGGTTGACGGCCGTGCCGACCTCGGTTGAGTCGATCGCGCCGGCCGTGTCGGGCAGCGCCGGAAGGGATCCGCCATCGTCGGAGGCGTAGAGGAGGAAGGCGGAAAGCGCGCGCCGTTCGTCGCCGTATCCGACGCGGCTCGCAACCAGGGTTTGGCGATAGCTGCCGCCATCCGCCCCCCCTTGCGTCGCCGGTTTCGTGCGTCCGCCCAAGACGGAGACGTTCATCCGCTCATGCTGCACGGCGAGTCCGCCGCCTCGGACCTGCACGCCGTTGAACGTGGTCGGAGTGTAGGCGTCGGAGAAATCGCCGATGCGGGCGCTGTAGCGAGTGGCGTTCCATGTCCACGATGGATTGATGAGGTATTGATTGATGTTGTGTCGAGCCAGGGCTGACGAACCCTCGGTTGAGAGCAGGAATTCGGATCGGATGGTAAGTCGGTTGGCAAGCGTGAGTGTCGGCCGGAGGAACATTCGGCCTGTTTGATTTGGTCGGCGATTCTCTCGCCCGCTGATTCGATAGACTTCCCCTACCGATCCGAGATCACCCGTAAGCGTCCACAATCGTTTGGCATTCGAGGACAGGGAGTCTTGAAGCGCCGGCTGTGCGGCCGCCGACCCCGCGATGGAAGCGCTGACGATCACGAGGAGAGAAAGATCTCGGAGGGTCCACTGCATCCAGATACGCTCCGATCATCAGCGGGCGCGCTGCGACGCGAGGGCGGTGAAACGTGGGAGTGCCCATGACCCTGAGACAGACGGCAGATGTTTCGTCTTGGGTGCGATTAGGTATACTATAGTAGCATAAAATGGCCTCCCATTCAATCGGGAACCACCTCGTGTGTGATCGTTGGCCGCCCGCGCCCGCCTACTTCAGCAACGTGATCCGCCCGCTCGCAACACCTTCCGAAGACTCTGCCCGGTAGAAATACGCCCCCGACCCCACCGGCGCCCCCGCATCGTCCACTCCATCGAACGAGACGGTGTGCGTCCCCGCGGGGACCAGCGGCCGATCGATCAGAGTCCGGACCAAGCGGCCTCGAACATCGAACAGAAGAAGGCGCATCGCGCCCGCGCGCGTCGTTCGCACGGCGAAGGAGGTCACCGGGTTGAAGGGGTTGGGCGATACCGACACGAACGGCGGCCGGCCGGCCCCCACGATATCGAGGTCCATTTCGGCCCGGAACATCTGCCCCGAGTGAAGCGCCCCCGACAGCGCGACCGGCACGGTTCGTTTGCCGTGGATGTCGGCGAAGAGCGCTCGCAGGTCCGACAGCGCAAAGCAGATGGAGAGCTCGCGAACTCCGTTCCGATCGGTGTCGCGCGCCACCGCCTGCTTGGAGGCCACTGCCGAAATCTCCGACGTGTCGCTGCCGTCGCGTCGCGCGAGCGACAAACTGGATCGGTCGATATCCTCGATCGCGAAATCGTCACCCATGGGTTCGAGTTGGAGGCACCAGATCGGCCGTTCGGCGAAGAGCAGGATGACCTGGTTCGGCGTGCGCGACAGCGCGCGCGCCTCGAGCGTGCTTCGCGCGAACAGGAACGCGATCGATTCGCCGTAGGCATTGCACGTGGCGAGATCGAGGCTGCCGTCTTGGTTCCAGTCCCCGGCCACGACCGCCGTGGGAGCCGAGCCGGTTCCGAGTTCCGCGACGACGTCGAGTGTGCCGTCACCGCGCCCTCGCAGGACGGACACCGTGCTCGATATGCTGTTCCCCACGACGAGGTCGAGGAGACCGTCGCCGTCCCAATCGACGGCGAGTAACAGCCGGCTGACGACTCCGGTTGGTGCCGAAGCCCCCGTGACGAACGAGCCGTCGCCCTGCCCCAGCATCAGCCTGACGTAGCCGCTCTCTTCGAAGTCGGAGAACGCGATCGCGAGATCCAGGTGTGCGTCCGCGTTCCAATTCCCCGCGCGAATCGCGGCGATCCCGGGCGGCACGGCGATGTCAGATCCGCGGGTGAACGTCCCGTCGCCGTCGCCCCACAACGTCGAGATCTTCTCCACCTGCTCCTGCAATACGAAGATGTCCGGGCGCTGGTCCTCGTTCCAATCGCCGATCTCGATCGACGAGATAAAGCCTGACGCCGGCAGTGCTTGCTTCAAGACGAACGACCCGTCCCCCGCGCCGGTGTGGAACGCCATCGTATCGAATCCGCCGACGGCGACGTCCACGTTTCCATCCCCATCGAAGTCGCCAGCCAGCACATTGTTGGGACTCTGCGCCGTCGGGAAGGAGAGGGCGGGGCCGAACGTTCCATCGCCGTTCCCCACGTAGACGAGCAGGACGTTGGAATTCCGAACGATCGCGATGAGATCCTCGATTCGATCGCCGTTGACGTCCGCGATCGCGACCTGCGTCGGAGGCGCCGGCGTCGCAAGCGTCGGTCCGCTCACGAACGACCCATTCCCCTGGCTGAAGCGTGTCTCGATCGTGTTGCTGAGGCCGCTTGCCACGGCCAGGTCCGCGTTGCCGTCTCCGTCGAAGTCCGCGGTCGCGCACGAAATGGGAAAGATCCCGGCCGGAATCTCCTCGAGCGTGCCGAAGGTCCCATCGCCGTTCCCCGTGTGGACCGTCAACGACTTGGAGTCCTCGTTCACGGCGGCCACATCCGCCCGTCCGTCCCGGTCGAGATCGGCGGCCGCGGCGAAGCGCGTATGCGAGCCGGCGGTATAGTCGTGCGGCGCCTCGAATCGGCCGTCGCCGAGCCCGCGCAAGTACGAGATGGAGTTCGAACCCACGTTGGCCGTGGCGAGATCCATCAGGCCATCACCGTCGAAGTCTTCGACCGCGACGGACCAGGGCGCCGTCCCCGAGGCGAACCGCCCCATGCTCTGGAAGGTACCGTCCCCGCGACCCAGGAAGACGGAGACGTCGTTGGTGTTGAAGTTCGGCGCGACGATGTCCGCGACGTGATCGGCATTCAGATCGGCGACCGTTGCCCCGCGCGGTTCCGCGCCCGTGGGTAGCGACGGCTGCCGCACGAACGTTCCGTCGCCGACGCCGAACAGGATCGAGAGCGCGTTGGAATGTTCGTCCGACGTGACCACGTCGAGATGGCCGTCCCCGTTGAACTCGGCGATCGCCGCGTAGCAAGGATCGAGACCGACCGCATAGTCCGTCGGCGCGCCGAACGTTCCGTCGCCGTGGCCGAGCAGGATGGAAACCGAGTTTCCGCCCGCATTGGAGACCGCAAGGTCCAGATGGCCGTCCCCGTTCAGATCCCCGACGGCGACGTAGAACGCCTTCGCGCCCGCGGGAAAGCGATCCAGGTACGTGAACGTGCCGTCGCCGTCACCGAGGAGCACCGCGACGTTGTTCGCGGTTCGGTCCGCGGCCGCGAAATCGAGCCATCCGTCGCCGTTCAGGTCCCCCGACGCGATCGACATCAATTCCCCGCCGAGGTCGTAGTCCTCCCGGTCGGTGAACGTCCCGTCGCCGGCGCCCTTGAGGACCGTGATGACGCCGGAGCGCGTGGACGTCGCTGCGTCCAGAAGATTGTCCTCGTCCCAGTCCCCCAGGATGATGACCTGGGGATAGAGCGCGACGTCAAAGGCTCGAAATGCCGACGTGAAGGGATCGCGCTCCGCGAGGCAGGGAGACGATAGGAACAGCGACAGGATGATGGCGGATATGGAGATCGATGGAAGAGGACGATTCACGGTGGTGCCCCCATGGACGTGGCGCTGGATGTGTTGGAGCGGGGGGGTTGTGGCGCGAAACTGGGACAATTATAGCAGAACGGCGTCGCCCGTCCCAACTGTGCCACGGCGCTCGGCATACCATGCCGCCCTGACTTGCCCCCTTGCTTCCCCGATATCGTTCCCCCAAACTCACACGCTACGGACCTGAACGCTGGAGCAGCGCCGGTTCGGAGAGCCCCCCGGTCGTCCCCCTGCGCACACAATCCTAGGGAGGATCTTCGACCATGAAACTCAACCATCTCGCCGTCGCGCTTCTCGTCTCCCTTCCGGCACTCGCCCACGCCGAGGGCCGCCACATGGCTTTCGTCGGCAGCCTCGCTCCCTGGTCCGCGGGCCAGTATTCGAACGTAGTCCCCGACGCCGCGCGGCACGTCGCGTACATGGGGTCGTTCGATGATCAGGGTGTCGCCGTCATCGACACGAGGGATCCCGCAAACCCCATCCTGACGGATCGCCTCTCGACGCACATCACGAGCGACGTCTTGATCTCCGATTCCGCGGACCTCGACCACGTGGGCCACCGCCTGGCCGTCAGCCACCAGCGCCTCACACGCGCGGGGGGATTCGAGGGAATCAGCATCTACGACACAGGCGCCGATCCCTATCACCCCTCGCTGCTCCGCCGCATCGAGATCCCCGGCGGCGTTCACACGGTGCAACTCGATCCTGAGATCGAATCGGGCCGCCCCTATGCCTACGCGAACAGCGAAGGCAACTGGATGATGACCATCGTGAACATCGATACGGGCGCGATCCTGGGTCAGTTTGCCTCCAGCGAAGGAATCGGCTGCTGGCCGGCGCCGACCTTCTGCGTCGGCTTCAACTTCGCCCACGAGGGTTTCGTCCAGCGCCACCCACGAAGCGGACGCGTTCTGGACTACGTGAGCTACTGGGACAGCGGCCTGCGCATCGTCGACGTCACTGATCCCGCGAACCCCGTGGAGGTCGGCGCCTTCGACTATGACCGGTTCACCAACGGGCTCACCAGCGCCCACTACGCCGCGGCGACGCCCACGGCGGATTGGGTCTATCTCGAGGACGAGATCGGGTATCTCCAGACGGGCGGCGTTCATGTGCTGGACACGAGCGCCTGCGACGGCACCTCGTACTGCACGCCGACGCTGGTAGGCGAGTGGCACATCAAGGGGCATCCGGTGCAGGCGGCGGGCTTGAATGGAGTGATTCACAGCGGCAATTTCACGCCATCCGTCGGTGCGGGCTTCCGTCGCTCCTTCACCTACGATGCCCACAACCTGGATGTGCGGGGAGAGGATGAACTCCTGATCGCGAACTACGGCATGGGGATTCGGCTGGTGGACACGAGTGACAAGACGACGCCTGTCGAGACATCCTTCTATCTGCCGAACGGAAACATGGATGACGCCTGCAAAATGGACTGCGGGTTCACGGCACGCCAGACCTGGGGCGCCTACTTCGGCACGGACGGGCGAATCTACGCGAGCGATCTCGGCCGGGGGTTCTACGTCGTCGATCCAGATGGCTCCGGTGGAGCGGCACGACGCGCTCCGGCAATGCAAGCCCGCGCGCACGCCCTGCAGGCTGGCGTGGCGGCCGGGACACTGGGATTCCGCGCCGTCGGTGCGGCGATCGGCGGTCGGCCCGTGTTCACCTTCACGCTCCCCCAGGCGGCCAGGGTGCGCATCACAATCTACGACGTGAGAGGGAGGACAATAGGAATCCCCGTCGACTCGCGCCTGTCGTCGGGACCGCATTCGATCCCGTATGCTCCGGAATTGGGTGGGGTCCGATCCCTGCCGCGGGGACTCTACTTTGCCCGGCTGGAGTCCTCGCTCGGAAGCGCGACCGCGAAACTTGTATACCTGGCCCGCTAGGTAGGGCGAAACTCGGAGCCAAATGACCGACCTCAATCCCCACAAGAAGCAGATGGCGGACGAATCGATGGTCCGCACGCTGGATGCGCAGGCGCGCGCGATCTGGCCCCAGGAGTCGGCGTTGATCCGAAGCTACGATCTGCCCGACGGCATCAACATCCTCGACGCGGGGTGCGGCACCGGCGAGGCTTCGTGGCGTTTGGCGGAGATGTTTCCGACCGCCTCGGTCCTGGGAGTCGACATCCTCGACCAGAGCCTCGACGTCGCGCGGGCGCGCAACAAGCGTTTCGGGGCGCGACTCGCGTTCGAGAACCAGAGCATCTACGAGTTGACGGCGCCGGACGACACCTACGACCTGACGGTGAACCGCCACGTCCTTCACTCCATCCCGCACGCGGAGCGCGTGCTGGCGGAGCTGAAGCGCGTGACGAAGCCCGGCGGCCGGCTTCATTTGATTCCGGAAGACTACGGCATGCTCCACTTCGAGCAGCG
>QJVW01000088.1 GCA_003235575.1 Candidatus Eiseniibacteriota bacterium
ACGGACACCTCATCGGGAGCGAAGTGACTGACGCCGACACGGCCTCCCAAGGATCCGGTCAGCAGACGGTCATAGTTGACGGAATAGAGCAGCCCATTTCCGAGCGCCTCGAAGTAGACGCTACTCGGGCAGGTGGGCGACTGCGCACGGGCGGGACCGGCGAGCAGCGCGACGAGGGACAAGGCGGCAAGGACTTTCATGGGTAACCTCCTCTAGCGGCGGAACGGCGGCTGCCTGCGGGAGGGCGTTCGACAGGCAGCGGATGCCTTCTCTGGGGCAACAACTTCTAGAATCGAGCGGGCGACCCCACCCGGGTCAATGGTCCAAGGGGATCGCCCGCTCCGAACGACCCTGCCCCACCCCCCACCCGAGGTATCCCTTCGTCCCATGCCGGTTGTCCATGGGCTCCGATAGGCTCCGCCAACCCCATGGGGACAAATCGGGGAAGAGGAGGATTCGTCCATGCGAGCGTTCGGATTCGCGGTGATCGTTTGCCTTCTGGGTTGCACCCTCGCCGGGTTGGAAGCCGGCCATTGCCAGGATGTCGATAGCGTCCGTGCAGAGCCAGGCGCCCCACCTCCTCTTCCTCCCGCGAGGAAGATTCCCGCAATCACTACCGAGGACCCTTTCCCAAGCGGCTGCATCGGTTGCCATGTCGATATGCCCGACCGAAATCTCGACACGCGGCTCAGTACGCTGCTGAAGGCGTGGAGCGAGGAAGTCGAACCCGGGCTCCTCGCCAAGGCCCAAGCCACGGCACCTGCCGGACTGACACTCAAGGGAAAGCATCCGGCCGCCAAGTCAGCCCTTCAAGACATCCCCGCGAAATGCATGAAGTGCCACGGCGCCGATTCGAAGAAGGCGCCGCCCTTCGCCCGACTGATCCATCGAATCCACCTGACCGGAGGCGACGAGAACCACTTCATGACGATCTTTCAGGGCGAGTGCACGCTCTGTCACAAGCTGGACCTCGAGACCGGGGCGTGGTCGATCCCCAGCGCGCCGGAGCCCTGACACAGCCGGGCCCATGAGACGGGAGGGTCGCAGCGTCGGTTGGCTGGATGTCAACCGATCGCGGCCTTCGACGATCGAATACGTTGAGCGTTGGTGCCGGCTACGTGAGGAGCGGGGGTAGAGGGATGACGACCTGGATTCTGGTGGCGGCGATCGGCGGCTGTGTTTCGGTCGCGGGTTTCTTGGCCCCGGTTCGCCGCTATCGCCTGGGGGAGATCAGAGGGCGAGAACTGCTGGCGTATGTCGTCGGCTATCTATCGTTCGTGTCGTTCGCGCTGCTGACCGCGTTCCGACCGTCGTTCGTCGATGGTGTCGTGACGATCGTGACGCTGATGCCGGCCCTGGCGGCCGTCGTCGTGATTGTTCGCGAGCACCAACGAAGAGGCACCGGCAGCTCTCGCCGCCGGTGCCACTGATCATCATGCCGATGAAGCCCCGTCGGGCGCAAACCGCTCAGCGCGTCATGGACCAGCCGGCCAGTATGGAGAAATCCTGCGGCTTGATGCTGAAGTCTGGATCATCGACCAGGTTGTTGAACCCCGCATGGAAGCGGCCCTGCAATAGGAAATTGGAATTGGATCCCGTCTTGACGCTGATGCCCGCCCCGACGATTCCTCCGAACGCCGCGCTCTTCATGCCATCGAGGTCCTGCGTCACGGAGACGGACGCTCCCCCGCCCTCCGCCTCGATGGTGGCTTCCGATATGGCCTTGAAGGCGAGCACCGGCCCGACGACGAATACGGGCCGAACCGATCCCGAGACGGCGGGGGTCACCTCGAGCAGGAGTGGCATCTCGAGGTAGGCCAGTTTCAGTGTCATGGTCGCGCTCACGTCCGCCCCGCTGATCTCCCGCAGGTCATACTTGGCTCCGCGGGTCGCGTACCGGACCTCGAAGACGCCCCGCAACAAATCCGATGTACCGTACCGCGCCCCCACACCGAGATCGTAGCCGGTCCGTGACTTCTTCGTGGAGGTCCAGGAGGAACCGGGGAACTCCGTTTCGAGACCAAGGGCCAACATGTCTCCGAATTCTTCCGCGTCCCCTCCCAGGTTTGACATCGCCACTCCGCTGAGCAGGTATAGCTCGGGGCCCGCGGCCGACGCCGGAGCAGCGAATGTCAGGAGCAGTAGCCCGACAAGCAGAACCGGACCGATTCTCATGGCAGCCTCCTATTCGACTGAGACGAACCAGAACCCCTGGTCCGTGTCCGCGCCAGGGAGCACGAGTACGTCGATCCTCGCCTGGCTCATGATTGACGTGTGGAAGGGCACGCCAAACCCTCTTCTCCAAGTTTAAGAAGACGCGACGCGGTGGTGACCTGTCCATCGGACCGCAAGGACACCGAAACCCCGCCGGGCGTGCTACGAACGTCTCACGCCATGCTGTCAGTTTGGTTGAGACCGGAAATGTCGCACGAAGGTTGAGGACCGGGTCGTGCGTCGGGATCGCAAGGCGCCGTCGGTGGGATTGCGACGCGCGCTCGGCACCTGGGCGGTAACCCCTTTCGAAATCAGAATATCGGAGTTCCGCCCTGGGTGCTGACAGGGTGGCGATGCACCGCTAGACTGGTTTTCGATGAGGACGTCTCCGAAATCCCCCCTCGGAGCCGGGGAGATGGGCGAGATACACCGCGGCGAGGACCGGCGATTGGGATGCGAGATCGCGATCAAGGTGCCGCCCGAGCTGGTGGCATCCTCCACCGAGCGCCTTGCCTGGATCGCGCGCCAAGCCCGATGGGTGGCCGCCTGCGCTTGGAGTGATCATCATGCCAAAGCCGACGTTTGATTCGGAGTTCGTGAAGCGCACCGCCGAGAACTATGAGCGGTATTTTGTGCCGAGCATCGGCGCACCCGTAGCCGCAGATCTCGTGAAGACGGCGGACCTTCGTCCCGGCGAGCGTGTGCTCGATGCCGCATGCGGC
Source organism: Candidatus Eiseniibacteriota bacterium (assembly GCA_003235575.1). Classification (GTDB taxonomy): domain Bacteria; phylum Eisenbacteria; class RBG-16-71-46; order SZUA-252; family SZUA-252; genus SZUA-252. Next base: position 2,937 of record QJVW01000088.1, read on the forward strand.
ACCGGGGCGGTTGCGAAGCTCGCCGCGCCGCGGGTCGCTCCGGGAGGTGCGGTGACCGGCCTGGATCCCAATCCCGGGATGCTCGCGGTGGCGCGGGAGTCCACGCCCGCCGACGTCTCCATCGACTGGCGCGAGGCTCCGGCCGAGGATCTTCCCTTCCCCGATCAGAGCTTCGATGTGGTGTTGTGCGGGATGGGACTACAATTCTTCTCCGACCGAGACGCGGGCCTGCGGGAGTTCCACCGAGTCCTCGCCGCGGGCGGTCGCCTCGTAGCCAACGTCCCGGGCCCCACGCCACCTCCCCTCGAGATCCTGGCCAAGATCCTCGCTCGCCACATGGGACCCGAGAGCGCATCGTTCGTGCACGCGGTGTTTTCTCTGCACGATCCCGAGGACCTTCGAAACCTCGGAAGGCACGCCGGCTTCGAAGACGTCGCCGTTCGCTCCGCCGTCATCTCGCTGGCGCTGCCTCCGCCCGCTGAGTTCCTGTGGCAGTACGTCCGGAGCACGCCGCTGGCGGCCGCCGTGGGGGCGATCGATGAGGCGGGCCGCACCGCGCTCGAGAATGAGTTCGTGGAGGAGTGCCGCGCGCTCGCCCCGACGGGAAAACTGGCGGGAGGGGTGAAGATGACGACCTTGCTCGCCAGGAAGTAGCTAGGCGAGGACGATTCTCCCGCTGCCTCGCCCGGCGCGCAGGACCTCGGGTGCCACGGGCGCCACCACATCACTGCTGTCGCGGCAAGAGAACCACGGCAACGATAACCGTGGAGTTGATCACCGATCGACCCTGGTAAACGTGGTGCTCTGGACCACTCGTTGGCCGTCGCGGCGCGTCATTACGAGATGCGTGTCATCGGTAAATGTCCAACTCTCTGTGAAGACTTCTTCGTCTGCCCCGTGTCGGTACGCATGGACTTCGCTGCTGAGGGAGTCCGCTTCGATCCGTGTTGCATAGTCCAGGTATTGTCTCGCGTATTGGTAGTCGATCGCGAATCCCTTGATCGTTCGCTCCTTCGGGTGCCGGTACCAAATTCCCCCGAATGCCGACCTCCCATGCGACCACTCCGCATAGCCCTCGGCGATAAAGAACTCCCGCGCAGGCCCCCACCGAAACTCATACCAGATAGCGCCGGTCCCGAGTGTGGCTTCCCAGCGACTTCCCGCTAGGCGCGAGAAGGGTGTCTCAATCGACCCGGTGGAATCATCTCGAACCTCGGTTGGTATTGGAGCGCTTTTCCCTTGCGCCTCGTCTCCTGGCGACGCGGAGCAAGCCCCGCACAAGGACGCCGCGACCACCGCACTCGTTGCCATCAGGCCCGCCGCTCGGCGCATCTCCCCCTCCTTACGATCGGCGCCTATGTAGGAAAGCCCGGCCCATTAGACTGACCTAGGTCCCGAGTATAACTCTGCACGGCATCTCCGCTTGCGAACTTCGGAATTAGCGACCCCGGGCCAGTGGCTGACAGAATGGCACGGCGAGGGCTACACTGAACTGTCATGCCGCTCCCTCAGGGCACGCTGCTGGGCCCCTACGAGATCGATGTCCCCCTAGGCGGGGGACGCCAGGGCGATATCTACGCCGCCCGCGACACCCGCCTCGGTCGAGACGTCGCCATCAAGGTCCTCTCCGAGGACTATTCTCGCTCCCCCGATGACCTCGAGCGCTTTCACCGTGAGGCGAAGACGCTCTCCGCGCTCAATCATCCTCACATCTGCGTCCTCTACGACATCGGTCGGGAGGGTGAGATCGACTACCTGGTGATGGAGCGGGTGGAAGGGGAGACCTTGGCGCAGCGTCTTTCGCGCGGGCGGCTGCCCTTCCCCGATGTGCTGAGGCTCGGTGCCCAGATCGCGGACGCGTTGGACCGGGCGCACCGCGCGGGGGTGGTGCATCGGGACTTGAAGCCCGGCAACGTCATGCTCACCAAGTCGGGGGTAAAGCTTCTGGACTTCGGCCTGGCAAGCGCCTTGCGGGCGAACAGGGCCGCGCGCTCGACGATGACGGCGCTTCCCCACCTCGAGGACTCGGTAACGGCCGAGGGGATGGTGGTGGGCACGGTCCCCTACATGGCGCCGGAGCAGTTGGAGGGGGAAGCCGCGGACGGACGGGTGGATATCTGGGCCCTGGGGTGCGTGCTGTACGAGATGGCGACGGGGCAGCGTCCGTTCGAGGAAGAGACGCAAGCGGGGTTGATCTCGGCGATCATGCGGGGGGAGCCTCAGGCGATGTCGGAGGTCGTGCCGCTGGCGCCGCCGGCGCTGGAGCGGGCGGTGCGACAGTGCCTGGCGAAGGATCCTGACGACCGGTGGCAGACGGCCGGGGATCTTGGACGGGAACTTGTGTGGATCGCGGAGTCGGGATCGCGGACCGGGATCCCGGCGACAATCGTCCAGGCGAGAAAGGCACGGGAACGTGTTGCGTGGGCCGTGGCGGTCGTCGCGATCGTGGTCGCGGCACTTACCACGGTTCAAGCAGTTCGGCCCACGCCTGCGCCGAAGCCCCTGATCTTCAGCGTGCCGCCCCCGCCGCAATCCAGGCCAGGGGCGTACGGCGGCGGACTGTACGGCCTTGACGTACCCCGCATCTCACCCGACGGCCGTCACATCGCGTACAACGTGGAGGATTCCCTCGGCGTTCGGAGCCTCTGGGTTCGTCACATGGCGTCGCTCCAGGCCGAGCGGCTTCCGGGTACGGAGGGTGCGAGACGATGCTTCTGGTCGCCGGATAGCCGATTTCTCGCCTTCTTCTCGGGCCAAAAGCTCTACAAGGTGGATATCACGGGCGGTTCTCCGGCCGCCATCTGCGACGCGCCCTACGGCGACCTCGGGAGCTGGGGTTCCCGCGACTTGATCGTATTCGACTCTGAGAGGGGCGACTCCGTGCGGGTCGTGCCGGCGTCCGGCGGAGTTCCTACGGGAGTGGACGTGATCGACCACGCGAGTGGTGAGGTGATCGCGTGGCCCGAGTTCCTGCCCGACGGTCGCCACTTCCTATACATCTCCTCGACCGGATCCCAGCTTAGCGAGACCGTTGCCCTCCGTGTCGCCTCGATCGATTCGGGCGAACCGAAGACCGTCGGCACGGTCGGATCGGGGGTCGCATATGGTTCGGGGCACCTCCTCTACGTGATACGCGGAATGCTCGTTGCCCGGAAGTTCGACACCAAGGGACTGAAGTTCGTGGGTGAACCGTTTCCCGTCGCGGAAGATGTGGCCAAGGTGCGGCTCGCGGACCATCTGTTCAAGTTCTCCGTTTCTTCCGAGGGCACCCTCGTTTATCGAGACGGCGGGAACGAATCCCAACGGTTGACTTGGATTGACCGCAGGGGAATGACGGTCGGAACCGTAGGCGATGCCGGCCGATTCGCAGGCGTAGCCCTATCGCCGGACGGGACTCAAGTGGCGACGGCCGTGCTACGGGAACAGACCGGCACGCGGGAAATCTGGATATGGGACCTGGCCCGAAACATTGGCGTTCCGCTCACCTCCAGGGGCATCGACGCGAGTACCCCGGTCTGGTCTCCCGACGGCTCGACGATCGCCTACAGCGTCAAGCGAGGCGACTTCGCGGACGTCTATCTACAACCCGTCGTTGGAGGAGGGGAGGGCGTCCTTGCGCATCAATCAAACCACCGCACATACCCCTCCGACTGGTCGCTCGATGGGCGAACCCTCCTTTGCACGGAAGTGACCGACCGCCCCTGGGGCGTCAACATCTTCCTGATGTCCCTGGGCGACACCAATCGAGCGGTTCCGCTCCTCGCAACAGCTGTCGATGAGTCCAGAGGGATGTTCTCCCCGGATGGAACGTTACTGGCATACGTGTCGGACGAATCGGGAGCGTACGAGGTATACGTCAGTCCGATCCTTGAACCCGGACGGAAGCAACGGGTTTCGAGCAATGGCGGAGGCGTGGCGCGGTGGCGTGACGACGGGAAAGCGATCTTCTACGTGACGCCAAGTGGCGAGATGATGGAAGTGGGCGTCAGCCTCAGGCCATCGCTCCACGTTTCGGCTCCGCGCAAGCTGTTTGAGCTGCAGAGCGCGTCCCTCGATGAGTCGGCCGCCTACGATGTAACGCACGACGGCCAACGGTTCCTTGTCATCGCGAACGAAGGAGAGCCGCCATCGGGGCACCCCTACACGGTTGTCGTCGACTGGTTGGGGCGGCTGGGGAAGCGGTGACGTGCCCCCCAGCGCCCGTTACGCGATCCCAGCCAGCCCCAAACCATATCGTCACCGGTCGACGACCAGTTTTCTCGTCTCCTGATAGCCGTTCGTCGATAGGCGGTAGAGGTAGACGCCGCTGGCCACGGGTCGTCCCCGATCGTCGGTGCCGGCCCACGTGGCCCGGTGTTCACCGGCCGATTGCTCGCGATCCACCAGCCGGCGGATCGCCCGTCCGTGGACGTCGTAGACGTCGAGCCGCACGCGACCCCGCTCGGAGAGCGAATACCGGATCTCCGTATGCGGGTTGAACGGATTGGGCCGGTTCTGCTCGAGCCTGGCCGTTCGTCTGGACGGCGAGAGAGCAAGCGACATGTATCCGATGCTCGACATCGCCGCCTCCGTGATCGTGGCCTTGCCGTCGCGCTGGACGATGTAACCAGCGGCGAGGTTCGCGTCGACGACAGCCTGGACCGCGTCCACGTAGGTCCCGTGATCGGGATACAGGCTCGCGAGCGTCGGACCATCGAACGGGATGTGCGTTCCGAGCAGCGGACAAAAGAAGGGTCCGCTGTTCTCTCCGGTGTTGAGCGCGATCGGCACGTCGACGTCAGCCAGACGGATCCCGCCCAGCGCCAAGCCCGTCGCATCTCGAGCGATCACCGTGCCGTCCGTCCCGATCGGAGGCGCGCTGGGGGGCGGCGCACCGCCGCTCGCCCAGCGAACCATGTGGTTGAAGGCAGCGTTGAGCACGTAGTAGAGGTGCACCCGGCTCCACTCAGGCGTGGCGCAAAGGCCCGGCGGCGGCAGCAGAATGCCGTCGCGTCCGGCCAGCGGATACAGGTTGTCCGTGAAGTATCGATCGATATGGGAGGCGCCGGCCACCTGCCAGGTTCGACAATGATCCGTATCCGGCTGGAGAGGCGGCACGGGCAGTCCGAAGGCGTTCACTCCGGCCGCGACGACTGCGGCATCCGACTCGCTATGCACCTTAAATACGGGAGGGGAGAGGTCGCCGCGCACGAATGGGTTTGCCAGGAGCACCATGAAGCCATCGCAGAGACCAGCCAGGGGCTGAATCGAGTTGTAGTAGATACCCAGGCGCGCGGCCGATTGGGAGATGCCGCCGGCAATGATTTGATGGGGCCGAGCACCGCGCAGCGGGTCGATGCCGGCCGGACTCATGACTGCTTGGCCGGCCTGCGAGAAAATGTCGTAGCAGAGCTCATCGGCGAGGAGCACCCCACCGTCAGTTACGTCGAGGGTGCCGTAGCGAACAGGACTCCACGCGCGAAGCCCGGTGCCCGGTTGGTGGATGCCCACACGTTGGGCCGAGACCCCGACCCACGCATACCCCTTGCGCATCAAGTCCGCGGCGCTCCCGGAGAGCCAGATCCCGTCGAGATCGAAGCCTCCCGTGACGTTCAACCATTCCAGAATGACGGTCCCGTTGAATCGTTTCGAATCCGCGGGGCGGCGAACCACGATGCGCGATTTGTAGGGATGGCCACTGCTTATCAGCGTGCCGGTTGCCAGCGGCGGCGTGGCGTAGACGTTTGCCGTTCCCTCGATGAAGTACTCCTCTTCCACATAGCCGTTTGCGGCCAGGTTCTGACTGGAGAAGAAGGTGTAGTCGTGTGACGGGTCGCCGGGTGATGCATTCTGCGGGATGGGCCCGAGAACCGTGGGATTGGGGACGGAGGCCGACGCGGAAACCGCGGCGAGCGCCAATCCGGTGGCGAGCGTCGCGACGATGCTTCGCAGAATTCGGTTACAGTCCATTCTGATCCTCCTCGTTGGCGAAAGCCGCCGTGGCGTGAGCTTGCGGGGTATCTCAATTGCAAAGACGCCTTCTGGAGCCGGATCGCACTCACCGCGGACACGAAGAGGTAATTGATTTCGTGTGATATGCTTAGGATTGCGATGCGATGAATCCGGCGCACGGAAGCGCGATAGTGGCGATGCTTCATCGAACCGGGGGGCCCCATGAGCCCGGACGAGCGAGGACTGCAATCGATCGCGGAGGCCTTGGCGCGAGCGAGCCATTCATCAATGGCGGCCGGCAATTTCCCCCTCGCCCACGCCCAGCTCGCCGAGTGCCTTGGCCTGATACAGGCGGATCCCAACGAACGCGCAGCGGCGGCGGCATTCCACGCGGCGGCCAAGGTGGCATTGTCGGTCGGGGAGCCTGAGGCCGCGGTCGAGTTCTACGGGGCGTGCGCACGGATGCGTCGTCGATCTCACGCGGCTGATGGTCCCGATGCCGTGGAATGTTCGCGGGATCTCGAACGTCTCCGGCGCGAGCTCGGGGAGAAACGCTTCGCGGCGCGATGGTCGGCGTCCCGCGCAACACCAATCCCGCTGGATTTCTATGTCAGCAAGTCGATCGATTGGCTACGTGGCATGGAGCCGATCGTGGGGCGCGATGGATCAAGCCTCCTCGGTCCCCCACAACAGGATGACGCAAGTGACGGCACGACGGCCCGGCTGATCCGCCATGCGCGCGAGGGACAGTCTTCCGCCCTCAGCCGCTTGGCGGTCCGCGTATGGGAACCGCTCCGGCGATTCACCCACGGCCGGCTGCCCCCCAAAGCGCGCGACCTGTTGGACACGGACGACCTCGTTCAAAGCGCGGTGGTACGAGGTCTCGACAAAGTAGAGGTGCTCCACCCGGCGAAGAAGGGACGGTTCCTCGCCTACTTGCGAACCATCATCATCAACCAGGTCCGCGACGAGATCCGTAGGGTCAGGAGGAGACCCCGATCGGTTGAGTTGCCCGAGACCCTCGCGTCCCAGGTGCCGTCCCCACTGGAAGGATTGCTCCGTCGCGAAGCGTTTGATGCCTACCGGGCCGAACTGGCACGGCTTCCCGCGCGATCGCGCCGGGCGGTCGTGCTTCGAATCGAGGCCGGACAGTCCTACCAAGAAGTGGCGGAAGCCGTCGGGTGCCCCTCCGCCAATGCCGCACGAATGCTCGTGGCGCGGGCGTTGACACAGGTGGCGCAGACCATGAGGAAGTCGTAGCAGCTGTGTCGTTCAGGCACGCAGTATTCGCGGTTCCAGCCGGTAGCGTTCAAGAGGTCGACTTGCGGGCTCGGTACTTCGGCTGGCGTCCAACGTCCAAAAGTTCTTGTTGCCTGGCCCCGATACGCCGGGTTGACCGGTGCCACAACCTCTGAGAATTTGTTCCGAGAGCATCCGAGAGCGGCCATCGCTGGGCAGGATCGGCCCGGCGTAGCTCAAGGGGTAATCGATACGCCAAAGCCGACGTTTGATTCGGAGTTCGTGAAGCGCACCGCCGAGAACTATGAGTGGAGCACGCTGCCGGCGGCCGCCATGGGGACGGTCGATGAGGCAGGCCGCGCCGCGCTCGAGAACGAGTTCGTGGAGGAGTGCCGCGCGCTCGCCCCGACGGGAAGACTGGCGGGCGGGGTGAAGATGACGACCTTGCTCGCCCGGAAGTAGCTAGGCGAGGACGATTCGCCCGCTGCCTCGCCCGGCGCACGATGGCCCCGGCGCCACATGGTTCGGCCACATCACGACATTCGCAGCCAAAGAATCACGGTAATGATGGCCACCGAAAGGAAGTTGAGCCACAGTCCGGCTCGCGCCATGTCCCGAGGCGACACCGCCCCCGAGCCGAACACGATCGCGTTGGGAGGTGTCGCGACCGGCAGCATGAACGCCATGGAGGCCGCCAACGCCGCCGTTGTGAGAAGCGGGAGTGCAGCGATGCCGAGGCCATCCGCGACCCCCGCCATCAGCGGCATCCCGAGAGCCGCGGTCGCTGTGTTGCTCGTCAGCTCGGTGAGGAATACGAACAGGAGCGCGGTGGCGCCGATGACGAGCGGGAACGGAACCCCGCGAAGCCCGATCAGTTGCTGACCGAGCCATTCGGTAAGTCCCGACACCTCGAAGGCCCGGGCGAGGGCGAGGCCCCCGCCGAACAAGAGCAGCACGCCCCACGGGATGCGCCGCGCGGTGGACCAGTCGAGTGCGGTTGCGAATCGCTGGCGCCACAGAGGCACCGCGAACAGCACCAGCGCAGCGCCGATGGCAATCGCGGCGTCGGAGATGCCGGGAATCACGTCGGCGAGACCCGGGATGCGAACCGGACCGATGACCTTGGGCGAGCGCAAGATCCACGCGGCGGCCGTCAGGAAGAAAACCACCAGCACGAAGCGCTCGCCGCCTCCCATGGGACCCAGGTCCGCATGCTCCCGGTCCACTTCCTCGGCCAGCCCGGGGATGGTGCCACGCACGCGGAAGAGCCACACCAGCAGCAGCCAACACCCGAACATCATCGGGATCGACACCGGAAGGCCGATCGCCATCCATTCCGCGAAGCCGACATCGGCCCCCAGAAGCTCACGCGCCGCGCCGGCGAAGATCGCGTTGGGCGGCGTGCCGATCAACGTGGCGACGCCGCCGATGGACGCACCGTATGCGATCCCCAGCAGGAGCGCCGTCGGAAATCCGTTGCTGGCGGCGCCGGCCCCCCGCGTCGCGATCACGGCCATCGCGATCGGTAGCATCATCACGGCCGTGGCCGTGTTCGAGATCCACATGCTCACCACGCCCGACACGAGCATGAAGGCAAGTACCACCTTGGGCGCGCTGGTGCCGATGGCCCGCACGGTGGTCAAGGCGAAGCGCTTGTGGAGCCCCCACCGCTCCAGCGTCGCCGCGAGGAAGAAGCCGCCCATGAACAGGAAGATGATCGGGTCGGCGTAGGCTGGGGTCACGTCGCGCACCGGCGAGACGCGCACGACGGGCAGCAGCACGATCGGAAGGAGCGAGGTCGCTTCGAGCGGCACGACCGCGGTCAGCCACCATACCGCCATCCAGGAAGCCACACCCGCCGTCCGCCATGCCGGCTCGGTGATGCCAACGGGGGCGGGAACGAGTACGGCCCCAAGGCAGAGCGCGGGGCCGATGATCAGGGGCGCCCAGCGAATTCGTGTCACGGAATGGACTCGCGGGCAAGCGAGCGTGCCATGCTTTCCTGTAGAAGAACTGGCACGGCATGGCCCCTTCCGTCGACAGGCGAGTCGTCACGATGGTAGCGAGCGCTGAAGACCGAGCCCTCCTCCTTGATTGCGACCCACTGATTGTCGGGTGACAACCAACCTCCCGCGCCGATCGGCGCGGCGGTAATGTTCGCCCCAATCCAAGCACGCGGGCGTGAGCCCCGCAGCGCTCCTACTCTGCGCCGGTCGGAGCATGCCTTCAAGGAGAGGCTCCGCGCGTCCCTGGTACCATGGTATGACCTCGGAGGCATTGAATCACGCCAGGCGTGGGACCACGATGACGCAAAGAGACTCTCCCCGTTGTTCCGCCTCGCCTTGGGCGCTAATCGGAGGACTGCCCCTGCGAGGGTAATTCTGGTGGGTGGACTGGGCCGTTCGCGTCCCCCGCGTCACGGCGCCCGCCCCGACCAATAGACCTAGGTAACGCCACTTCGAGCGACGATTCGGTTGCGGGCGCCTCCGACCCGCAGGCGCAGGTATGGTGTGCCCTCCACGGTGCTCACTGATCCGACCTGGGCCCGAATGGCACTACAACGGCGTGGACTCTGATGGAAACCCGATCCTCCCGAGCCCGAATTACCTGGCGCCCAAGGCTTATCGGGCCCCCATGGCCGTGCGGTTGGGTACGGAGATTGCGTTCTAGACTATGGAGATATCGATTATGAGGACGATGGGCCCCGCGGCATGGCCGTGCGCGGCCCCACTGTGTCCCTTGCCACGCTCGCCCGGCGCCGCCAATGCTTGCTCCCCGATCGTTCCCGCGATGGTCGCGCACGGGCGAGGAAGGAACGGCTATGAAGCTCGCAATCAGCATCGTCCAGGGGTCGGCTCCCCACGTCTGGCCCCTTGACGCGCCACCCGTTCGAATCGGGCGTGACCGCTCCAATGCCATTCGAATTCGGCATCGGAGCATCTCCCGTACTCATGCAGAGATCGCTCTCAAGAAGGGTCATTTCTTCCTCACCGATCAGCACAGCCACAACGGGACCTGGCTCAATGGGATCCGGGTACGCCGACCTGCGCAGCTGCACCCAGGGGATCAAATTCAGATGGGCCGCGTCACGCTGGTCGTCTCGGAGTGCACTTCTCGCATGGGGGACGATAGTGAGGACCTGAGCGGCACCACGATTCTGGAAGTCCCACCGGCGCACGTGATCGGAGGCAGCGCTCGAGCCGCACTCGACCCGGGCGACCTAATTCGGAATCTCGAATCGTTCGGGCGCCGGCTGGTCAGCGCGCGGACGCTTCCGGCGGTGTACGATTCGCTCCTCGGCGCCGTGGAGGAAGCCTTGCCGGCAACACGGACCTGCCTGTTTCTACGTTCGGACGATCACGCGGAGCCCTCGCTTGTCGCGGCGCACCCGCGGATGCCTTGCATGAGCGATGCGCCCGTCCTATCGATGGATTCCCTTCGGAGGTGTGTCGACCGAGGAACGGTCCTTCTTCTCCCCGACGCCCGGTTTGGTGCCGAGGCGCCGCCCAGGCGTCGACCATCCACACAGGTTCCGACTGCCCTGGCCGCCCCCCTCGTCAGCGAGGGCCGACCGATTGGACTCGCCTACGCGGAGCACGGTGCTCTGATGGGCGGCTATCGGCGAGAGCACGCCGAAATCCTGACGCTCTTTGCCAACATGGCCGCCGTACGGATCGCTAGGAGCCAGGCCACACTCGTGGCCGGTGAGATGGGCAAAGTGCAGCATGAAATCGAGATCGCGGGACAGATCCAGCGCTGGCTCGTCCCTCCCGTGTCCACCTCGATCCAAGGCTGGGATGTCCACGGTGCGTTGGAGCCATGTGAAGCCGTGGGTGGCGATTTCTACGATATCCATTCGTGCCCAAGCGGCGAAATCTGGATCGTCCTTGGCGACGTCGCGGGCCACGGCGTCTGTGGCGCCATGGTCATGGCGGTGCTGCTCTCCGCCGCACGGGTGCTCTACGACGATTGTGCCGGACCGGCGGAGCTGGCGCAGCGCCTGAACGCCGTGCTGCAGGGACAAGGCGCATGTGGCCGGTTCGCTACGGTGTTCGTGGGAAAACTCGATGCGGTCTTCGGCACCCTGAGGTATGTGAATGCTGGCCACCCCTACCCGCTCCTGGTCTCCGGACGGAAGATCCGATCCTTGCCGAGCACGGGACCCGCGCTCGGCATCCACGAACATTTCAAGTACCGGAACGAGGCCACAATCCTACAACCAGGCGAACTCCTCGCCATCTTCACGGATGGCATTCCCGAGGCGCTTTGCGGCCGAGCCCGATTCTTTGGCGAGAGGCGTCTCGCCTCCGCGATGCGTGCTGCGGCACGAGTGACACCCTTGGAGGAATCCTCGCGGTCGGTGATTCAGCGCGTCGACCACTTCCTGTCGGGCGCTCCGCGGAGTGATGACATCGCGCTTCTTTTGATGAAGCGGCGTGCGGCCTAGGAGGCCGAGATCGTCTGGCATGAAGCCTTTGCCTGGCGCCTCGCCCCGACACCGGTCGACCGAGATCGAGGCAAATGAGAATTGGAATCCTTGCTGACATTCACGATGCCGTGATCTTGCTGGAACACGCCCTGCAGCTCCTGCGCCAGCACGACGCGGAGCAGGTTGTCACGCTCGGGGATGCCTTCGAGTCCTATCGCCCTGGTACACCTGCTGTGGAAGTGGCCCGAATGCTGGAGAGGGTTGGTGCGGTAGGGGTGTGGGGGAATCACGATTTCGGACTGAGCCATGAGGTCACGGATCAACTGCGCGAGGAAGCAGACGAGATGATCTTGAGCTTCGCCGCGCGGCTCAAGCCTCAGTTGGCCGTCGGCGGTTGTCGATTCTGTCACATCGAACCTTGGAAGAACCCTTGCAGCCTGGCCGATCTTTGGAGCTTCGAGGAGGTCCCGAACACGGGTGAGCGGGCGCGGCGAACCTTTGACGCCGTACCCGAGAGAGTCGTCTTCATGGGCCACTTCCACTCATGGTTCGCCGTGACCCAGGATGGACCGACGACGTGGAGGGGGGAGAATGCGATCGACCTCCTCGCCCCCGAACGGTACCTGGTATCCGTAGGAGCCGTCCTGCGCGGTTCGTGTGCGATCTACGATACCGTGCAATCAAGACTGACGCCCCTGCGGTGCCCAACGAGCGGATAGCGAAATCCGCGCGTGCTCTCGACCACTGATACGGTGTCGCACCGTTGACAGCGGCCGCACGTACAAAAGGAGATGGCCATGAAACTCAAGACCAAAATCGTCGACGACGTGGATGTCCTCACACCGCACGGGATGCTCATGGGAGGAAAGGAGACGGACGCCTTGGGTGAACGGGTCCACGAGTTGGACCAACAAGGGAGAACCAAGCTCCTGATCAATCTGGAAGACACCTCGTTCATGAGTAGTCTCGGAATGGGAATTCTCTTCGTCGCGCACGCGAAGTACGCAAAGCGGGGTGGCACCGTGAAGCTCTGCTGCGTGGACAAGAGGCTCGAGCAGATCTTCGTGATCGTGAAGTTGGTCCTAATCTATGGGGAGAATATCCACGATACGGAGGAGGAAGCGTTGGAGAGCTTTCGCGCCATGGAGGTCACGCCGAGTCGGTGAGAAGCCGTAGCGAATGCGATCGGCATGGCGGGGCGGTCGATCACGAGGAGAACGGATTCGGGCGCCGATAAGGCCCCACCCGCGACTCGATCTCGCCGTTCAAACGATCGAGTCCGCCTTGAAGCCGATTCCTGAGTTCCTGAAGCAACGACTGTCGCGCCGCCGTTTCCTCACCGCTCCCTTCAGCGCCGCGATGGATCGGGATCGGGTCGGGGACTCGGACGCTCACGGTTCGTGGCGCGATGGCGACGGGCAAGAATCCGTAGAGCGCCTCGCGCCATCCGCGGGTCACGAGGGCGAGGCGCGTTTGTGTCAGGCTCTCCGCGATCTGCTCCTGCGTGAGCGTGGGGCCCGCGTAGTGCTCATGCGTGAAGTGAGCCAGTCTCTCGACCTCGGCAAGGACACGGCGCTCGCCGCGGGCCGCCGGGGCGTCGCGCATTCCGAGTGTGTGGATGGCCCGCCGCAATCGATGCACACGGCGCGCCCGGTCGCCCTCTGCCTTCAAGCCATGGCGAGACTCGAGCCCCTCGAGCAACCAGTCCGCGTGGGCACTCTGGAGGGAGAAGAATTCAGTGCCGGAGATCTCTTCGGCGCGTCTGGCATACGGGGAGCCGTGCTTGGCGAGACTTCGGGCCAGCAAAGACATTTGAAGATCGGCGAAGCGCCGCTCGAGAGAGGCTGGTGAAGGTGATGGGATTTCGAGCGCTGTTTCGATGTGCCTGATCGCCCGACCAAGGGCCGTGGATACGTCCTTCCGAAAGTGAAACTTCCAGATGATGGGCGCGATGTGTACGGGTTCCCGGCCTTGCCGGCAGGCATCGTATGCCATAGCCACGACCCCGGGAACGAGCGGTCCCACGCGATCCCCGTGCCAGCTCGGGGCTCCCTCCGGGTGCAGCAGCACGCCGTAGCCTGCCCGCGCCCAACGAACGGAGTACTCCATTCCCGATCCACCGGGAGCGTTGGAGATCAGGTTGTTGCGCAACCACACCCACTGCGCGGCGGGATGAATGTTGACAACCTCGTAGGACGCCCAGTGCGCCATGAGAGGCGACACACGGCGCGAGATTTCCTTGTCGATCAGCCAGTCGGTCATGAACTCGGGATGATTCGGAGCCAGGAAGGCGGCGGCTCCGGGGTGAACGACGGAGCGAAGACGAGCTACCTCCTCCGCTGGAAAGTCCACGGCTGCGAGCTTGACGATCCGCGGAAGGACAATGCGGCGATTCACCCATCCGAGCGCATGAATTGCAGCGGGCGATGGGCACGGCTCACGGTACGCGAGGCGATCGAACCCCGGCTGAACCATCGTGAGGCTCCTTTGCAGCGTGCCGCGCGTCCTCGCGGCGTTGGCGAGGCGCGCCGCCAACGCGGAACGCCCCGACGGCT
>QJVW01000134.1 GCA_003235575.1 Candidatus Eiseniibacteriota bacterium
CGGGCACCGTCCGGAGGACGCGGTCGAGGTCGCGCGGATGCTGAAAGCGCACGGCTGCGACATCGTGGACGTCTCCGCGGGACAGACGATTCCGGATCAGAAGCCCGTGTACGGGCGGCTCTTCCAGACGCCCTTCGCCGATCGGATTCGTCACGAGGTGGGTATCGCTACGATGGCCGTCGCCAACATATCCTCCTACAGCGACGTGAACACGATCCTTGCCGCGGGCCGCGCGGACCTCTGTCTCTTGGCGCGGGCGCATCTCTGGGATCCGTACTGGACGCGACACGCCGCCAACGCGCTGGGGCACGCTCTGCCGTGGCCGAATCCGTACCACTCGCTGCAGAACTACAAACCGCGATTCACGTGAGGTAGGGAACCATGGCCCTGACCTATTCCAGCTATCTGAAGATCGACGAGCTCCTCTCCCTCCAGCGGCCGGTATCGGATGGACCGGAGCATGACGAGACTCTATTTATTGTGATTCATCAGGTTTACGAGCTTTGGTTCAAGCAGATTCTGCATGAAATCGGCTACGTGAAGGGTCTGTTGGAAGCGGGCGACGTACCGAGGGCGCTCCACACGATGAAGCGGATCCTCACGATCCTGAAAGTCGTCGTCGCCCAGATCGACATCCTGGAAACCATGACCCCGCTGGAATTCCTATCGTTTCGGGAACGGCTCGAATCAGGGAGCGGGTTCCAATCCTATCAATTCCGGGAAGTGGAGTTCGTGCTGGGCATGAAGCACGCCGGCGCGCTGGCCCGCTACCCCGAGGGAAGCGAGCATCGGGCGCGCCTGGAGCGGCGCATGGCGGAGCCGACCCTCTGGGACGCGTTTCTTCTCTTCCTCTCCCGTCGCGGCTACGCCGTCCCGCCCTCGCTCCTCCAGCGAGACGTGACGCAGGCGATCGAGCCCTCCGAGGAGCTTCGCCGCGTGCTCGTGGAGGTCTATCGGAAGGACTCGATGGCTGGCGTTCTCTGCGAGCGGCTGGTCGATCTCGACGAGGGGCTGCAGGAGTGGCGGTACCGGCACGTGAAGATGGTCCAGCGGACCATCGGCACGAAGCGGGGCACCGGCGGCTCCGAAGGGGCGGCCTACCTCATGACGACGCTCAACAAGCCGCTCTTTCCGGACCTGTGGGCGATCCGGGCGGAGCTATAGGGATGGGCGCGTTCACCGTCGCGTCGCTCACCGGCGACGAGAACCCGCTCGCGCGCCACTACACCCGCTTCCGCGTCGCCGAGCGGCTCCTCCTGACGGGGCATTCGCACCAGGCGTGGCCCGACGTGGCCGCCGAAGGCCACGCCGAGGCATGGAACGACGCCGCCACGTTCGTCGACGAGAAGTGGGGCCGGGCCATGGAGAAGGCCGATCGCGTGCGGTCGGGATTCGCGACGCGCATCGGCGCGACGGCCGGGGAGATCGCGCTCGGGCAGAATACCCACGAGCTGGTGACCCGATTCCTCTCGGCGCTTCCGCTCGATCGGCGGCCTCGTCTCGTGACGACCGACGGGGAATTCCATTCGATCCGCCGCCAACTCGACCGGCTGGCCGAGGACGGACGGCTCGAGATCGTGAAGATCGCGGCCGATCCGGTCGCCACCCTGGCCGAGCGGATCGGCGCGGCCGTGACGGACCGAACCGCGGCCGCCCTGGTCTCCTCGGTCCTCTTCGGCAACGCGCGCATCGTGCCCGCGCTCGGGACGCTCGCCCTCGCCTGCGGCCGCACGGGCACGGAGTTGTTGGTGGACACCTACCACCACGTGAACGCGGTCCCCCTGTCGCTCGAGGAGGAGGGGCTCGCCGGCGCGTTCGTCGTGGGCGGCGGGTACAAGTACTGCCAGTTGGGGGAGGGCGTCTGCTTCCTGCGCGTGCCGCCGGGCCGCGACGAACTCCGCCCGATCCTGACGGGCTGGTACAGCGAGTTCGCCCGTCTTACCCGGCGCCACCAGGGAGAGGTGCCGTACGGAGAAGGGGCCGCGCGGTGGAGCGGCGCGACCTACGATCCGACCAGCCACTACCGCGCCGCGCGCGTCTTCGACTTCTTCGACGCGCAGGGACTGACGGCCCCCCTTCTTCGGGACGTCAGCCTCCACCAGGTCGCGGTGCTCGCTTCCGCATTCGACGCCCTCGATCTCGATCCTCGCGTCATCGCGCGCGACCGGGATACGCCGCCAGAGGAAATCGCCGGGTTTCTCGCGCTGCGCTCGGAGCGCGCGGGCGACCTCGCGGCGACGCTCCGCGCGCGTGGCGTGATGGTCGACGCCCGCGGCGATCTGCTGCGACTGGGGCCGGCGCCGTACCTCGCCGACTCCCAGCTGCGCGATGCGGTTTCGGCCCTGGGCCAC
The DNA here is from genome assembly GCA_003235575.1 of Candidatus Eiseniibacteriota bacterium. Taxonomy (GTDB): domain Bacteria; phylum Eisenbacteria; class RBG-16-71-46; order SZUA-252; family SZUA-252; genus SZUA-252. The sequence goes on from QJVW01000134.1 coordinate 2,352, forward strand.
GCCGTTCGCGAACTCCCGGCGACGCGGTGACGGGCGTCTACGACTTCGATGTCGCGTCCAGCGACGGCACGCCGATGTCCCTGGCCGCGTTCCGCGGCACGGTCGTCCTCATCGCGAACACGGCTTCACGCTGCGGCTTCACCCCGCAATACGCCTCGCTGCAGGCGCTCCATGATCGCTACCGGGCGCGGGGGTTCTCCGTGCTCGCGTTCCCGGCGAACAACTTCATGAGGCAGGAACCCGGAACGAACGAGGAGATCCAAGCGTTTTGCCGTTCGCGGTACCACACGACGTTTCCGATCTTCGCGAAGATCAGCGTACGCGGGAAGGAGATCCATCCTCTCTACGCCCACCTCACCCGCGCGACGGATTTTCGCGGGGCGGTCGTGTGGAACTTCACCAAATTCCTCGTGGGACGCGACGGTCGCGTCGCCGCCCGATTCGGTCCCGCGACGGACCCGATGTCCACGGAGGTCGTCGAAGCCATCGAAGCACTCCTCGCCGCGCCGTCCACCTAGATTCACCGGAAGCGCGACCGCCTCCGTCCCCGCCCCGAGCGGATGGGACCAAAGGGGGCCTGGCCGCCGGGACGGCAAGGGGCTCTAATCCCAACAGGGCACGCACCGTGCCTCCCATCGACGAGGAGGGGCCCATGAATCGGACACGCTTGCTGGTGGCGATGCCCCTGGTGGCCGCGATGCTCGCCGCCGCCTGCGGGCGGGAATCGCTTCCGCGTGACTACGCGATCGACCAGGCTCCGGCAAAACTCCGCCCGGCCGCCGCGGAGGCGGAGAGCACCATCGCGCTCTTGCAGCGACGCCTGGGCGCGCGATTGAACGCGGAATTGGAGCGGGCGGGACCGGCCGAGGCGGTGGCGGTCTGCCGCGATTCGGCCCAGATGATGACCGCGGACGTCGTCGCGGAAACGGGCAATCCGGTCGGTCGAACGAGCCACCGACTGCGCAACCCGGGCAACGCGCCCCGGCCGTGGGCGAAGCCGATCGTGGCCGCCGTCGATTCGGGCACTCTGGCCGCCGACGTCAAGACGGTGCTCGTGGATCTCGGCGATCGTGTCGGCGTGCTGCAGCCGATTCCCACCGGCGCGATCTGCCTGCGGTGCCACGGCGACCCCGATTCGCTGGGCGCCGACCTCACGGCCATCGTGCGGGAGGCGTATCCGGAGGACCACGCGGTCGGATTCTCGGAGGGGGAGCTTCGGGGGTTCTTCTGGGCGGAGGCGCCGCTCCGAAAGTAGCGGCGCCTCGTCCGGGGCGCTACCGCGCGCGCACGGTCAGGTCGAGGAACGCCCGTATCGCCTTGTACTGGCCGTCTCCGTCGAGACCGGCCTCCGCCAGCACCACCGGACCCCGGCCGCTTCCGAGGAAGTGGCCGTGACGGTAGGGGTGAAGCGTCGCCGACCGGCCGCGATCGGATCGAATCCAACGGTACATCGTCGGCATCGTGAAGCCCGTGATGCCCATCGCGGACTGCGCTCGCTCCTCGGGAAAGATCCGTTCGCGCTCCTCGGCGGAAAGGGCGTCGAAGAGTTCCGCGCTCGAGACGTAATACACGTCGAGGTCGATTCCCTCCCGCTCGAGCCGCGGTAGCACGTCCTCCACGAACGCCATCGTCACGGCGCTCTCCTGCAGCACCAAGACGCCGTCCGCGTCCTCGCGCGGCGCCCGCAAGCGGTAGAGGCCGGCCCGCGCCGCGGTCGCCGGCGCCAGACCGAGGGCGTCCCGGTCCGGAACCGTCTCCTCGGGGCGCGTGACGAACGGCGCGAGGACCGCGGGGCGGCGGAGCAACGCCGTCGCGATCAGCGGCCAGACTTCCTGCGGATCCCACGGCGTCAGCGTGATCGCCGTGCCGGGCGGGAAATTCTCGGCGAGGAGCTGCAGCGCCTGCGGATCGGCATGCGTCGGGCCGTCCTCCCCCGTCTTCAGCCCCGCGTGCGCGCAGACGAGCATCATCGGCCGGTACGGTCCGCCATCCACCGACGCGCGCGCCTGATTTCCGATCGCGTGGAGGCGCGCGGCGACGTGTCCGAGCGGCGCGAGGAAGGCCGCGTAGGAGGAGGCGACGCCGAGATGACGCCCGAACGCTCCCAGGCCCGAGCAGACGCCGGCCATGGCGTCTTCGCAGATCCCGCCCACGGAGAGGAGGCGCGCTTCCGGGTTCGACATCGCGTTGAAGTAGCCGGGCGGGAACCCGGCCGCCCCCTGCTGGACGCTGGTCGATCCCAACAGATCCGCCGCGGCGATCAACAGGGCGCCGCCGCTTGCCTCGTTGAGGTGCCCCAACACGCGCCCCAACTCGCCGCGAAGCGTCGTGCTCGTTCCCGCCGCGAGACGGAGCGGCTCGGGGACGTCCGCGATGTGGGCGCGCGCAGCTTCGTAGAGGGCTTCGATGCGCGGCACGTTCGGTCGCGGGGAGCGTTCCCGGCGGTCGAGCCGCTCCCGCGCGGCGACGAGCCGCCCCGCCATGAAGCGCACCATCTCCCCGCGTCGCTCGATTTCACCGCGCAGGATCACCAGCGCTTCCCAGAAGCATGTCTCCAGCACTTCGGCTCCCTGCGGGCCGGTGCAGCGTTTCTCCTCCCGATCGCTGCAGGTGGGAAGCGTCACCGGCCGATCGCCCAGGAGCGGCTCCAGCGCCGCCCGGAATCCGGCCGAACAGAGCGCGTGGCCGGCGCCGTGCGATGCACGGCCCTCGAGGCCATACCGCCAACCCTTGACCGTGCGGTAGACGATGGCGGTCGGCTGGCCATTCTCGAGGCGCGCCGCGGCTTCCTGCGCCGCGAGGATCTGGGGGAAGTCGAACCCGTCGGCGACCAGGATCACGTTCCAGTCGTGGAGGGAGGCGAGTTCCATGGGGTTCCACTGGACGTATTCGCCGGGCGCTCCAGCGTCCCGGCAGACGCG
>QJVW01000095.1 GCA_003235575.1 Candidatus Eiseniibacteriota bacterium
TGTGCCCGACGCGGTCTGGCTGGTGCTGGCCGGGGTCATCGCCGGACCGGTCACGGGCCTCCTGCACCACGACCTCCTCCGGCGGATCGCGCCCTTCTTCGCGGCCCTCACGCTGATCGTCATCCTGTTCGACGGCGGACGGCGGCTTCGCGTCGCATCGATCGCGCGGTCGATTCCGACCGCCGCGGGGATGGCCCTGCTCAGTTTCACGCTCTCCAGCCTCGCGGTGGCGCTCCTCGCCCAGGGCGCCGCATCGATCGGCTGGATTCCTGGTCCCTGGACCCTGCTCCACTCGCTCCTCCTCGGAGTGATCCTCGGCGGCTCCAGCTCGGTGGTCATCATGCCCTCGATGCTGATCGCCCGCGTGAAGGAGCGCATCGCGGACGTGTTGAACCTCGAGGCGGCGATCACCGACATCCTCTGCGTCGTCGCGGCCGCCACGGTCGCGCAGCTCATCCTCCACGGCATGGATCTGGGCGCGCCGTTCGCCGTCGTCGCCCGGACGTTCGCCATCGGGCTCGGCATCGGGGCGGCGGCGGGCGCGATCTGGATCCTGTTCCTCGGGCTCCTCCGTCAAAGCGACCACGGGTTCGCCCTGACGCTCTCGACGCTGCTCATCGTCTACGTGCTCGCGGATCACGCGGGAGGGAGCGCCGCGCTCGCCGTCCTGACGTTCGCGGTGATCGTCGGGAACGCCGCGTGGATCCTGGGGCGCTTCAAGCTGCGGTTCGACTTCGACGTGGAGTCGGATGGCCGGGACTTTCACGGCCACCTGGTGTTCATCGTGAAGTCCTTCTTCTTCACCTTCATCGGGGCGATGCTGGGACCGCCGTGGGGGCTGGCGGCGCTGGGGTTGTTCCTGGGCCTCGCCCTTCTGCCCGTGCGACAGCCGACGGCAAGACTGGCCGGATGGTCCCTGGGGCTATCCACGCAAGAGCGCGGCATCGTGGCCGTGGCGCTGCCGCGCGGGCTCGCGGCGGGCGTTCTCGCGACCCTTCCTCACGCGGCGGGCGTGCCCGGCACCGCCATCCTGCCGAACATCGTCTTCCCGGCGGTCGTGATGACGATCCTCGTCTTCTCGTTCGGATTCCCGCGCGTGCGGCGGGGCATGGACGCCGGCGGCGGCGAGGTGTCGCGGCCGGAGAATGCGGCCGGCGCCGAAACGCCGGAACAGAAGTCCGCGGCCGCCTGAGGCCGGCACCGACTCCAACTTCTCGAACCAGGGATTCCGCGGCTCGTCGCCGCCGCGACGCGTGGTGTTACGACGTCGCGACCTTGGGCGCCGAGAGGCGTCCGGTCTTCTTCATGTACCGCGCGAGCAGGTAGAGCGCGATCGCCGCGAGCCATACCGCGGCCAGGATGCGCGCGCGGTGCCCCACCGAGTGCCATCCCAGGCGCGCGGCGCGCTCCCACAGGAGCAGGGCGAGCACGGTGGTGATCCAGGTGAACGTCGAGCCGTATTCCTTCCGGATCAGGCGCCCCCAATCGAACGACATGCTCCGGATCGTGGCGCCCAGTCCCCGCAGCGAAGGAACGTAGCGGTTCACGCGCGCGCAGTAGGCGACGTACGGCTCCCCGAACTGCTTCCGCAGATACGCCTCCTCCGCCAGCGTGATGCTGAGATACGCGAGCAGGAAGAACGGCACGCCGATGAGATAGCCGAGGACGGAATTCAGGACGATGAAGAGGCCCAGGAAGACGAGCATATTGCCGACGTAGAGGGGATTCCGGCTGTGCGCGAAGATCCCGTCCTGGACCAGGTCGTCGGCGTGGATCCTCTTCCCCTTCCCTCCGCGGCGAATGTACGCCAGCCCGATCACCAGCCCGCGCAGCAATTGCCCCGCGAGCGCGACGCCGATCCCAATGGCGTCCAGCCCGACGTCCGCGCGCTCGCTCCCGAACGGCGCGAGCGGATACGAGACCGCGGCGATGACGAGGAATGTGAGCGGGAAGATGTGATTCCGGCCGGTGAACAGGAAGTTCCCGAACCGGATCAGCGCGCGGTGGAGCGCGCCCGGCGCTACTTGGTCGCGATGATCGCGCAGAAGTTGTACCACTTGAAGAAGACGTCGACGTGCCGGAAGCCCTGCTCCCGGAGCAGGTGCTTGTTCTCCTCCAGCCGATACGGGACCAGAATGTTCTCGAGCGCCTCGCGCTTCTGGGCGATCTCGAGGTCGCTGTAGCCGTTCTCGCGCTTCATCTCGTAGTAGTGCTCGATGAAGAGCCGGTTGAACTCCGAGTTCTCGCCGAGGACCTTCTCCACGAGGATCACCGCGCCGTTCTCCGCCAGCCCGTCGTAGATGCTGCGGATGAGGCTCTGGCGGTAGAGCGGGCGGATGAACTGAAGCGTCAGGACCAGGAGGACCACGGAGGCGTTCTCGATCCGGATTCCCTCGTTCAGGTCGGCGCACTCCAGGGAGTACGGGCGGTCGAACCCCGCCTCGGTCAGCTTTCGGCGCGCGATCTCGAGCATCTCGGGAGAGGAATCGACGCCGACGTACCGCACGTTCCGCTCGAGCGGAACCCTCTCGGCGACGTGGAGGATCGTGGTCCCGGTCGAGCAGCCTAGGTCGTAGACCGCGGTCCCCTCCGCCGCGTAGTCGGCCGTCAGTTCGCCGATCATGCGCTGCATCTCGGCGTAGAACGGCACGGACCGCCCCAGCATGTCGTCGAAGACCGCCGCGGTCTTCTGGCCGAAGTCGAAATCGGCGATCCGCTTGGCGGGGACCGCGAAGATCTGGTCGCGCGCGCTCGTCGGTTCGGCGTTGACGCGACGCGTCGTGGACGTTCTACCCATGGTGCCCCTCCAAGACTGGCTCCGGCAGCGCGGCGGACGGCAGGCCGAGGCTGTCGAGGAATTGCGTGAACTCATCCAGATTCAATTGCTGGAATCCGTCGGACAGCGCCTGGTCCGGCCGGTTGTGGATCTCGATCATCAGACCCTGGGCGCCCACCGCCAGCGCGGCGCGCGCGCACGGCGCCATGATGTCCTTACGCCCCAGCGCGTGGCTCAAATCCACGATCACCGGGAGCGACGTTTCCTTCTGGAGCAGCGGGACCGCCGAGATGTCGAGCGTGAAGCGCGTCGTGCGCTCGAACGTACGGATGCCGCGCTCGCAGAGAACGACGCGGTCGTTCCCGCCGGCGAGCACGTACTCCGCGGAGAGGAGCAGCTCGTCGAGCGTGGCCATGAACCCGCGCTTCAAGAGGACCGGCTTGCCGGAGCGGCCGACCGCCTTGAGGAGCTCGGTGTTGTACATGTTCCGGGCGCCGATCTGGAGCATGTCGGCGTGCTCCGCGACGACGTCCAGCGTGGCGGTATCCAGGATCTCGGTGACGACGGCCAGCCCGTGCCGGTCGGCGGCCTGCCGCAGGAGCCGCAGTCCCTCCTCCCGCAGTCCCTGGAACGTGTGGGGATTGGTTCGCGGCTTGAACGCGCCCGCTCGAAGAACCTTGGGACCCGGCACGCGCGCGACGAACGCCGCGATCGCCTCGATCTGTTCGGGGGTCTCGACGGAGCAGGGGCCCAGGAAGAGGACCGGCTCCGGTCCGCCGATCGGAACGCCGGCGACGAGGAAACCCGACGCCGGCACGAGATCCCGGCGGAAGACGCGCATCGAGTTCCGTCCCTCGATGCGCTGGATGTCGAGCGACGCGCGGAAGATCGCCGTGAAGATCTCCCGCACCTCCGCGGGCCCGAACGGCCCCATGGCCGCGGAGGTGAGGCTCTGCAGCATCTCCTCTTCACGCTTCGCGTCGTAGCCGTCGAGGCCGAGGGCCCGTTTCAGGGCCGCGATCTCGAGCACCACGGATCCGCGCTTTTGAATGGAGTGGAGAATGACTTCGTTCAGGCGGTCGATCTCGTCGCGGAGCGCTCTGAGCCGGGTTTCCGTGGTGTGCGTTCCTCCGTCGCTCCATCCTCGCGGCGGCGTCCCGGAGCGGGGCCGACGCCGGCGTCATCTACCTATCGGGGCGGTGGTTCGCACGCAAGCATAGGACAGCCGGGCGGGTCTCGTCCAGCGCGCCAAGACCCGCCCCCTGCCGCCGTACGGGCCGCCGGGCCGCGGCTAACCCGTGACGATCACGACGTGACGGATCTTGCGGAACGCGTCCGGATCGAGAATCCGCAGCTCGACCGCCGACTCCCCTGCCGGCTCCAGCACGTAGCTGGAAGCGGGCTGGGCGCTCACCACCCGGGCCTTCGGCGCGGGGATACGGATCACGTTCCCCTTGTCCGTGTCGAGTGTGTGGAACCAGTCCTCGTCGAAAGCGCCTGTCAGCTTCAGCGTCTTGCCCAGGCCAAGCACGCCCCCGGACTCCTCGACGACGCCGTTCTCCTTGAGTTCCCGCTTGGTTCCCATCGCGTAGTAGATCGTCGCCAGTTCCTCCCGGGTCCGCTCGAGCGCGTGCTGCTGGACGACGACCTCCTCGGAGAGCCCCACGACGCGCGTCTCCAGCGTATCGACCTGGGTCGTGAGCTGGGCGATGCGCTCCTCCTTCTCGTTCACGGTCTTGCGAAGTCCCCCGATCAGCCGCTCCAGGCCGGCGACCTGGACGCCGCTCTTCTTCAGCCGCGCGTCCAGATCCTCGATCCGCTCCTTCGTCCGCTCGATGGACGACTTGAGCATCGAGATGCGTGAGAGCACGGTGTCGTGAAGCGTCTGCGGAGGTTGGAGCTCCACCTCGTGCTGGGCGGGCAGCGAGCCGCTTTCGCCCAGGACGATCGCGTTCAGGCTGTCCTGGATCATCACGATCTCGTTCACCGCCTGGTCGTAGCGGGTCCGCATGCTGTCGGACTTCGCCGTGGCCTGCGCGAAATCCAGTTCGGACTGTTTGTACTTCGAATAGAACGAATAGGTCGCGCCCAACAGCAGCACGCCTACAACCGCCAGGGCCACGACAACCGCTCGGCGCATGATCGATTCTCCTCATCCACGCGAATCGTCTTGGGGGCGCGTCGCCGGAGGGAGTCGGCGCCGCGATGATGAACGGGCGGGTTGGTGCCGCCGAAACGGCGGGGTCGCAAGACGTATGCCATGGCGCGGTCCCGCGCCGGCGCCCGGGACCGTCGTCCGGCGCTCAATCATTTCGCGTGCTTGCCATTGCCCGTGAAACGCCGGGCCCGATTCGCGGCGCCCGGGCCCGGCTCCGGCGACAGGACGGCTGTACGGTCCGGGACGATTTCCCGGGCCACTGGCCGCCGCGGGCCGCCGGGTCCATGCCGGGGACTTCTTCCGTACCACTCCTTCCCCC
>QJVW01000140.1 GCA_003235575.1 Candidatus Eiseniibacteriota bacterium
TCGATGTAGATCTGGAGATGCGGAATGGCCTGCGCGGTGGACGCGCCGAACACGCCGAGTGCGAGAGCACTGATCAACGCAAACTTACGAAGCATGTGACCCCCCTGCGTGGAAATGGACTGTCGGCCCAAAGGGACCGACCTCACCGACACGATTGATGAAGCCATCAATCGCCCGTCTCTTAATGTCAGGTGAAGATCATACTACGGAACCGCGCTCGGCCGCAACCGTTAAGTTGCTTGCATTTGGCTCCAGACCTGAAATTTTGTCGTGTCTATTTTGACACGCTACGCAGGCGTCTCCGCGCTTCGTCCGCTTTCGGCGAATTCGGGAAGTCCTGGACGAACCGCGCCAAAAACCCTCGGGAAACGCTCGTCAGGCCCTTGCGATCGGCGATCTTGATGCCCTCCAGGAGCGCCTGTCCCGTCAAGGGACTCGTGGGGTGGTTCGCGACCATGGATTCGATAACGCCAAATGCCGCATCGGCTTCCTCCAATCCAGCCAGCGCCCGAAACTTGTTCCACCGAAGCTGGACCACGCTCGGGGCAAGGCTGTCTGCCTCGATCATCTCCGTGTAGGCGTCGACGGCGCGGCGCAGGGCCGCCTGGATTCCCTGCCGGTCCCCCACGCGGGCGTAGTGTTCCGCGATCGTAATCGGAGCCTGCGCTGCGGCTGCCGTCCGGGGGTATAGCCCGGGCACGGACTCCAGGGTTCGCTTCGATGCGGCCCAGTTCCCCAGCCGCTCCTCGACCATCCCTTGGCGGAGGAGTGCGGTGGCCGCGTAGTCTCTTCTCGCGGGGTAGCGGGATAGGATCGCCTGGTACGCCTCCAGGGCCTCCGGAAGGCGATTCGAGCGCTCCTTCAGCAGGGCGGCGTCCAGGAGCGCCGGGACGGCGGCGGGCGACATGGGAAAGTCGAACGCCACGCGCTCCAATGCGGCGATCGCCTGGGCCGGATCTCCCCCCTGCGACGCCTGGAGCTTCGCCCTCCGGTACCGAACCTCGGGCGTCAGCTGCTTCAATTCCGGATAGGCGATGGCGAGCGTCTCCAACGAATCGAGGCCCGCGTTGGCAGCGGCCGTCTTGTTCTGTTCGAGATACGTTTGAACGAGATGGCTCCGGACCTGGGCCTCCAGCCGGGGATCGAGCCCGCCCGCCAGAATCAGCCCGTTGTAGTAGCGCTCGGCGTCGGCCAGCTCGCGGCGCGCGCCCTCCTGGTCCCCTAGCGTGCGGCGCAGATCGATGATCACGTTGGGAAGTCCCAGGACAAAGTCCTCCACGCCGGTCGAATCGGGCGCGCGCGGCGGATAACGAACCATCATCGCCTTCATCACGTCGATCGACTCGTCGTAGCGCCCCATCTGCTTCAGGGAGCCGGATACCAGAATGTCCATCCGCCGCGTGACCGACGTGTCTCCCTCGGCCGCCCGGCCCAGCGCTCTGCAGCGCTCCAGCGCCAAGTCGGGACGTCCGGCCTCCATGGCCAGCGTGGCCGCCTGAATCTCCGCCTGGCTGACGATCGCGAGAAGGCGGCGCTGCTCCTGGGTCCTCGCCCCGCCCTCTCCCGGAGTCCAGGCGGACGGGGAAACCTGCTCGATCGCGTCGATGAACTGCTGACGCAGGCCCAGCAGCTTGGTGGAATCCGCGCCCGCGGTATCGAGGCGAGCCGTCCGCACGTCACGAATCGCTTTCCAAATACCCTGCTGGACGCGGTAGACGTCCGCCTGCCGCGCGGCGGCGTCGCAGCCGACCGCCGCCAGAACCAGGGCGATGGGCGCCGCCGCTCGCAGCCAACCGAGGCGGCGCAGGTTCCTCCGCTGGAGGAGCGTCATGATCTGTTCCCTCCGGCCGCGTGATGGATGCGCGTGGCCATGTTCCAGGCGAAATAGGTGGCGACGCTGCTCAGCACCGCGTAGGCGAAAAGCACGTACGCGGCGTTCTCCGGGCGCGTGCGCACCAGCAGAAGCGATCCCCCCAACTGCGCCACGAGTTGAAGCGCCAGCGCGGGGAGGGATAGCAGGAGGAAGAGGGGGTAGGTCTTCCAAAAGTAGCGAAGCCCCAGTTGCAGCCCCGTGCGAAGCGTTCCACCGAGACCGGCTCGTCGATCCAGGGCCGCGATCGGGACGTAGACGACCGCCGTGATGATGGCGTAGCCGACCAGCACGCTGATCGTCCAAGTCACGAGAGAGACCTGGAACGGCTGCCCCAGGAAGGACGCGAGCGTGCGCGGAAGGAAGCGAACGACGATATCCTGCCAGCCAAGCGTCACCGCGAACGCGGCGCCGAGCGCCAGAAAGGTGGCCGGGTAGGCTACGCGTAGCCGGGCCGAGCGTTCCTCGGCGGCCATCTCGCCACCGGGAAGCGTCATCCGAACGGCCGCGGCGAGCAGAGGGAGCGCGAACGCTCCGCCGATGAGAAACGTCCAGGTCTCCACGTAGGAACTCGTGAGGGGAAGTATTTCCAGAGACGCCGGATAGTTGATCGCCGACGGGCCGACGGCCCACCGGCCGATCGCGCCCGCCGTCGCCATGCCCCAGGCCTGGCCGAGATTCAGCGCGAGCACCAGGTAGAGCAACTGCGCGATGAGGATCGGCAGCAGCGGGACGTACGACCGCCACGTAAACGACCGCAGTGCATCCATCATGCATTGCCAGGGTCTCAAGTTCCCTCCTCTGCACGGAAAAAGGCCCGCGAGATTGACGCCATCATCACCCGCCGAGCGACTTCAGCCGTCGCCGGACATCCGCCACCATCGGGGATTGAGGAAAATCCTGCAAGAATCGTCGAAGGTACCCGATCGCACGCGCGCGGTTCCCGAATCGATCCGCTTCCTTCGAGATCTCCAGAAGCGCTCCCGCCGTGATCGGGTGGCGCGGGTCGTGACGCAGCATGTCGTCCATGAGCTCGTAGAGCCCCGTCGAGTCCTCGTCCGCCTTGAGGATTTGGAACATCTTGAGGCGGTGAAGCGCCGAGTACCGTCCGGTGCTGTCACGCGACAAGAGTCCGCGGTAGGTGTCGAGGGCCCTCGGGAAGTACTGCCGTGCCGCGGTCTTTCGATTGTCCCGCGCGTAGTGCTGGATGACGGCGATGGGCGCTTCCGCGGCGATGCGCGAATCCGGATACCGATGGGGAAGGTCCTCCAGGGTCGCCTTGGCGCCGGCCCAGTCGTTCATCTTCTCCTCGACGAGGGCAAGCCGGTACATGGCCAGCGGCGCCACATCCTCGTTGTCCGGATAGCGCTGGAGCACCGCTTGGTAGCGGTCCCGCGCCTGCGGCAACCGGGATTTCTTCTCGAATTCGACGCCGGCCTCGAAGAGGGCGCGCGCGGCATAGGGCGATCCGGGGTAGTCGGTGCCGATCCGCTCGAGCAGGGCCGCCCCCTCGCTGGGATCGCGGTCCATCGCGGCGCGCATTTTCGCCTTCGCGAAGGCGACGCCGGCCATCATCGGTTTCAGGGACGGATTGGCTCCGATCAAGCGCTCCAGGTCGTCCGCCTGGGCGTATGCCTTGCCCGGCATGTCGAGTTCCAGCGCGGTCTTCAGGAGCCTCGCGCGGACGTGCGCCTCCAATACTGGCGTCAGCGGCCGTTCCAGGAGCGACTCGTAGTACTCCAGCGCCACGCGCTGTTCCCGCGTCGCCCCGGCCTCGTCGCCGAGATTGCGCCGGAGGCTGATGATGGTTTCGGGGAGCGCCAATATCGGATCCTGGCCGTTTTCGGGCGGGGTCGCGGGGCTGTACCGCGAGAGGATTTCCTTCATCGTCTTGATCGCGTCTTCGAAGCGGCGCATCCCCTGGTACGCGGCGAGCTTCATGAAGATCGCCTGCCGACCGGTGATCGAGTCCTCGCCGGCGTCGGCGGCCAGTTGCTCCGCTGCCTTGAGCGCCAGCTTGGGACGCCGGGCGTTGATGGCAAGCCGCGCGGCGCTCGCCTCCGCCGTGGCCACCGCCCGGAGGAGGTCTTTCGAGAGCTGGGAGGCGCCCGAGTCCTTCGCCGCGGCGTACGGCCCGGGGACCGCGCGGCGCACCTTCAGGAATTCCTCGCGGAGCCGCATGAGCGTCGCGGTATCCGGAGGAGCGGGGCTGAGCCGGGCGCGCGCTTCCGCTCGGCCCGCCTGGAAGAGCAGCCGTTCCGCCCGGAACAGCGCGGCCCGTTCCTGGCCGCCGCATCCTGAAACGAACAGGAGCACCGCCGCGGCAAGCAGCGGGCCGCGCATCCGGCGTGCCGTCGCCGTCACCCGCCCCTCCGAACCGTGCGATAGAGCCGCACGGCCGCGCCGTAGGTCAGGTAGGTGGCGACGCTGGTGAAGAACGCGTAGAACGCGAGAAGGACGGCGATGGCCTCGGGCCTCAGGCGCGTGATGATCATGCCCGTTTGCCGTTCCAGGATGTATTGGATCACGATGGTGGGCACCGCGAAGAGCAGCGCGAAGATGATCGTCAGCGGCAGCAGACGAAGCCCGTAGTGCACCCCGCGCCCGATGCAACCGATCAGCGACGCGCGCGCTTGGACCGCGGCGACCGGGATATAGAGGAGCAGGCTGAGGATCAGGTAGCCGCCCAGCAACGTGACGCACCAGAGCACGAAGGTGCTGGCGGTGGCCGGGACGAAGGATCCCAGGATCTTGGCGACCGTGGGCACCAGCGAGCGCTGCCAGCCCCAGACGGCTCCGACGCCGAGCAGCGCGGCGAACAGGGTCGGCAGCACCGCCCCCGCCAGCCGTCCGGCCGCGCCCGCCCCGAGCGAGAGGGCGCGGTCGGTCCGGGCCAGGAGGCGCAGCAGGGAGAGCGGGATGAGCACGCAACCCGGGAACGCATAGACGGCGGATTCCACCCAGGCCATGACGACCGGGAGATAGCCGTAGAAATCGGGGTAATGGAGGTGGCTCTCTCCCCCGGTCCAGCGCGCCACGGGCTCGACCAGGCCCATCGCCCATGCCTGGTGCATCTGGGTCGTCAGCCCCAGGAACAAGAACTGAATGAGGAAGATCAGAAAGAACGGGCTAAACTCGGTCCGACGGAATCCGCGGACCGCTTCGAGTGCTGCTTCTAGCCCATCTCCTAGCGTTACTCTCATGACCTCGCGGTTCCGGGTTGATTCGGCGGAGCATCCGACGGAGACTAACGCCCCATGAACCAGCA
>QJVW01000092.1 GCA_003235575.1 Candidatus Eiseniibacteriota bacterium
CCGCTCCCGAGCCGATCGACTCGTAGCCGGACTGGTTCGCCCGCAAATAGAGCTCGTACGCGCGCGCGCTCGCGGGAACGTCGCGCTGGAGCGACCCGCGTTCGCGACCCGCCAGGGGCAGCGACAGCGACTGCACGATGTCCCTCGCCAAGCCATCCTGCAGCGCGAAGACGTCGTCCAGCGGAGCCTGGATCGTGCGCGACCACTGCGTCGTCCCCGCCGGCACTTCCACCAACTGGGCCGTCACGCGCATTTGGTCGCCGCCGCGCAGGATGCTACCGACCAGCACCAGGTCGACGTCCGCTTCCGTGGCGATCGCTCGAAAGTCGGGCGCCTCGCTGTCGAAGCGGGCGGCGGCCCAGGCGGAGCGAACCAGCAGGGACTCGAAGCCGGTCAACGAGGCCGTGACCGCGTCGGCCAGGCTGAGGCGCAGGAACTCGGTTTCGGGGTCGGGTCGAAGCATCCGGAACGGAAGCACGACCAGGCGCGTCACCGGTCGGATGCGGCTTACCTCGGCGTCGCCGGCGGCGAGGAGCGCCTGGCGAAACTCGGCGGCCATGGCCGCTGCGGTGGGGAAACGATCCTCGGGGCGCTTCGCCATCGCGCGGTGGAGCAGCCGATCGATGCCGGCGACGGCCGCGGGGCCGGCCAGCGCCGGCGGCTGCTCGAAGAGCGCCGCGTGCCGCACTTCGGCCGGGGAGGCGCCCGCGAACGGAGGGAGTCCGGTCAGCGACTCGTAGAGAAGCGCGCCCAGGGAAAAGATGTCGGTGGCGGGACCGATCGGCTCCGCGTTCCACTGTTCGGGAGACATGTACCGCGGCGTTCCCACCACGATGCCCGTTCGCGTCACGACGTGCGCCGTGGGATCCAAGCCGCCGGGATGAAACGGGCGGGCGAGGCCGAAGTCGAGCAGTTTGACGCCGTGGGGGGTAAGAAAGATGTTCGAGGGCTTCATGTCGCGGTGAACCACGCTCTGGCGGTGCAGGGCCTCGAGCGCGCCGAGCACGCCCAGCGCGATCGGGCCCAGCTCCGCCAGGCCGATCGGTCCACGTTCCAATCGGGCGGAGAGCGGCTCGCCCTCCAGGAGCTCCATGGCGATGTACAGCTCGCCGTTGGTTTCCCCGACGTCGAAGATGTGGCACACGTTCGGGTGATTCACGCGCGCCGCGGCCCGGGCTTCGCGCCAGAAGCGCTCGCGCGACGCCGGGTCGTCGGTGCGTCGAATCACCTTGATGGCGATCGTCCTGCCGAGGCGGTCGTCCTGCGCCTCGTAGACGGTCCCCATGCCGCCTTCTCCCACCTGACGCACGAGGCGGAAGTGTCCCAGTCGTTCCTGCATGGGGAGAGTATACGGGATCGGTGCGGCGGCCAGCGTCGCGTCGGCGGACCACGCCGCCGCGCGGCGCGCTCCTAGCGCGCCACGTGGTGCGGCATGGGGGCTATTCCGACCGCTTCACCACCAGAACGTTGCAGGGGGCATGTGTCACGACGTGGGTCGCGACGCTTCCGAGCAGGAGTTTGGTCAGACCGGAGCGGCCGTGCGATCCCACCACCACCAGGTCCGCCGGCATCTTCTTCGCCGTCTCGACCAAGGCGCCCCGAGGATCCGACGTGGCGGTTCTCGCTTCGGCCGACAGCCCCGCGGCTTTCAGGACCCCTGCGGCTTTCTCCGCCAGTTCCCGATGGCCCTTCTCCTGCTCTTGAAGGAGAACGCCGATGGCCCCCGGGGCGGCCGCCTCGCCCGGGCCGACGATCACGGGTGCCGCGGCGGACAGCACGACGAACGTCGACCCGGCGGGCCATGCCGCCGCGGCGACGTGCTCGATCGCGGCCGTGGAGAAGGGGGAGTCGTCAACGCCAATGAGGACATTCATGACTCGGACCTTTCTGGAGGGGGCGTGCCCGAGCGGCGATTCCGAGGGTGCGAGCCGACGCGGCCCGGGCGGTCCTCCGGATAAAACGATAGCGCCGGAGGGCATCCGGCGCATGGACTACCAAAGGCGAACGCGACGCCGGGGCGACGCCGCGGCCCACCCCGCATCGATTGCCTATTGTTCCGCGGGATCGAAGGCGAGGGACGCGGAGTTGATGCAGTACCGGAGCCCGGTGGGCTTCGGACCGTCGTCGAAGACGTGGCCCAGATGCGCCTCGCAACGCTTGCAGCGGAGTTCCTTGACCATTCCGAACGGAGAGCTCTCATCGCGCTCCAACAGGTTTTCCGGAGCCACGGGCTTCCAGAACGACGGCCAGCCGGTGCCCGACTCGAACTTCGTGTCCGAAGCGAAGAGATCGGTGCCGCAGCCGATGCATCGATAGATGCCGCGCTCGTGGTGGTCCCAGTACTTGCCCGTGAAGGCACGCTCCGTGCCGCCGCGCCGCGTCACCTCGAACTGCTGCGGCGTCAGCACGCTCTTCCATTCCTCGTCGCTCTTCTTCACCCGGTCCACCATGATGACCTCCCCTTGCTTCACCGAAAATATCTTGATCTTGTCTTGCTTCGAAGACGACTCTTGGGCGTTCGCCGGAATGCTTTTCGAGGGCGCCGCACCACGCTGGGCGCGCGCGCCCAGCGCCAAGGCCAACACCGCCACGGCGGCGAGGAGTCCTATCCAAGATCGCATGAACCATCTCCTTCCGGGTCACGACGACCCACGTCGCGGTCGGTGCGCATGACGTGGCGTCGGCGTTTCGGGTTGCTCCGTCACCTCTGGAGGCGGGAGCGTCCCCTCTGGGTCGATTATCCCCCCGAGCCCTTGGCCCGGTGGGGGCACGGCCGGCCGGACCACGAGGCGCTCACCGCCCTGCTGGCGGAAGGGAGCGGCGCGTACCGGGATTGTCTCACGGCCGTGCTTCACCAGAAGGAACGATTGGCGGCGATTCCCGTGACCGGAATTCCGGCCACCGGGGAGCCCTACTGGCGAAACGGGTACCTTCCGGGGCTCGACGCCGCGGTGCTCTACACGCTCCTGGCGACGCGCGGTCCCGCCCGGTACGTGGAGATCGGCTCTGGACATTCGACGCGGTTCGCGGCCCGGGCGATTCGGGATCACGGCCTGCGAACCCGAATTCACTGCATCGATCCGTCCCCGCGCGCGGGCGTCGAGGGTCTGGCCTCGACGATATCCCGGTCCCGCGTGGAGGACCTACCGCAGGGCGCCGTAGCGGCGATGGTGGGCCCGGGGGACATCCTCTTCTTCGACGGGTCTCACCGGGTGCTGGGCAACTCCGACGCGACGGTGTTCCTGCTGGAGATCCTGCCGTCGCTGCCCGCCGGCGTCCTCGTGCAGATTCACGACATCTGCCTGCCATCCGACTACCCGCCCGGGTGGTCGGATCGCTGGTACTCGGAGCAGTACGCGCTGGCGGCCTTCCTGCTCGGCGGAGGCAGGGGAACGCGCCTCCTGTGCGCCTGCGCCTACATCGGGAGGGATCCCGCGCTGGCGGCGACGCTCGATCCGCTCTGGGCGGTCCCCTCGCTGGCAGGCGTGGAGCGGGGCGGGTCGTCGTTCTGGCTCGAGACCACGGGGTGGGACCCCGTCGCGCCGGCCTAGGCGGGGTATTTCCCGGTGATGTAGTCGGTGAGGTAGCGAATCTCGACCTCGCGATCCGCGGCTCGCTGCTTCACGAGATCCCCGATCGAGACCAGACCGACGACCCGTCCGTCCTCGACGACCGGGAGATGGCGAATTCGCTGGGTCGACATGATCGCCATGCAATCGTCGATGCTGCGGTTCGGCTCCACGCACACCACTTGAATCGTCATGATGTCGCGAACCAGGGTGTCCTTGGAGGTGCGCCCCTTGAGAACGATCTCCCGGAGGTAGTCCCGCTCGGTGATGATCCCCCGAACGTCATCGCTGTCTAGGATCAGAAGCGAGCCGACATTGTGGCTGACCATCGCGCCGACCGCCTCGTAGACCGTCGCATCGCTACGGATCGAGTAGATCTTGGAACCCTTGAGACGAAGGATATCGGCGACCCGTCCCATGACTACCTCCCGAGGGATGAGTGGAAGGACTTGACATGACTCCCTAAGTAGCCTAAACCCCTTTGGACCGCGAATCCACACCACCGCCCACGGAGTGATGCCATTGCCGACGCCTGACGGCCCAAAAGCCATCCTCGCCCTCGAGGATGGCGTTTTTTTTGTGGGTCGCGGTTTCGGGAGCGGAGGGGAAACGACGGGGGAAGTCGTTTTCAATACTGCACTTTGCGGGTATCAGGAGGTTCTGACCGATCCCTCCTACCGGGGGCAGATCGTGACCATGACCTACCCCCACATCGGGAACTACGGCGTCAATCCGGAAGACGTCGAATCGGCGCGGCCGCAGGTCGCCGGCTTCGTCGTTCGTGAGGTCTCCACGCGAGCCTCGTCCTGGCGCGCCTCGGGGGAACTGCATCGCTACCTCGAGGAGGCGGGCATCGTCGGCATCTCCGAGATCGACACGCGCGCCCTGACGCGCCATATCCGCTCCCGCGGCGCGATGCGGGGAATCATCTCGACCACCGAACTGGATCCCGCGCGGTTGACGGCTCGGGCGCGGGCGTCCCGCTCGATGCTCGGGCTGGACCTGGTGCGCGAAGTGACGTGCTCGGAGGCGCAACCGTTTCCGGGGGAGGACTCCCCGGCCGTCGCGCCCGCCGATTTCCGGTATCGCGTCGTGGCCTACGACCTCGGCATGAAGCGCAACATCCTGCGGCTCCTGTCTCGCGCCGGTTGCGACGTGACGGTGGTTCCGGCCACCACGACGGCGAGCGAGACGCTGGCCCTCGAGCCCGACGGCATCTTCTTCTCGAACGGGCCCGGCGATCCGGCGGCGTGCGACTACGTCGTGCGGGCCGCGCGGGACCTCATGCGCCAGCGCGATCCCCGTCCGATCTTCGGCATCTGCCTCGGACACCAGATCCTGGGCATCGCCTGCGGCGGTAAGACGTACAAATTGAAATTCGGCCATCGGGGCGCCAACCATCCGGTGTTGCACCGCCGCACGGGCCAGGTGGAGATCACGTCGCAAAATCACGGCTTCGCGGTCGACGAGGCGCTCTGCGAGGGGCAGGACTACGAGTTGACGCACTGGAACCTGAACGATCAGACCGTCGAGGGGTTCGCGCACCGCGCGCTGCCGATCTTCAGCGTGCAGTACCATCCGGAAGCGAGCCCCGGTCCCCACGACAGCCACTACCTCTTCCGCGACTTCATCGCCATGATGGAATCGCGCCGGCCGGCTCGGCCCGGCGCCGCGGCGGTGCAGGTCTAACGCATGCCGCGCGACACGACGATCCAATCCGTCCTCGTCATCGGATCCGGCCCCATCGTCATCGGCCAGGCGTGCGAGTTCGACTATTCGGGAACGCAGGCCGTCAAAGCGCTCCGCGCCGAGGGCGTGCGCGTTTCGCTGGTCAACTCGAATCCAGCGACGATCATGACCGATCCGGAGTACGCGGACCGAACCTACATCGAGCCGCTGACCCCCGAAGTCCTGGAAGCCGTGCTGGAACGGGAACGCCCCGACGCCATCTTGCCGACCGTGGGCGGTCAGACGGCGCTCAACTTGGCGGTGGAGCTCTCCGCGCGCGGCGTGCTCGACCGCCTGGGCATCCGTCTGATCGGCGCCAGCCGACGGGCCGTGGAACTGGGCGAGGACCGCCGGCTCTTCAAGGAGGCCATGGCCCGGATCGGGCTGGAGGTGCCGCGCAGCGGGTTCGCCACGTCGCTCGAGGAGGCGCACGCGGTGCTCGAGACCACGGCCCTTCCCGCGGTCGTCCGCCCCTCGTTCACCCTGGGCGGCACGGGCGGCGGCATCGCCTACAACGCCGAGGAGTTCGAGGAGATCGTCGCCCGCGGCTTGGAGCTCTCCCCGACGCACGAGGTCCTGATCGAGGAGTCCGTCATCGGGTGGAAGGAATACGAGCTCGAGGTGATGCGGGACGTCGCGGACAATTTCGTGGTGATCTGCTCCATCGAGAACTTCGATCCGATGGGAATTCACACGGGGGACTCGGTCACGGTCGCGCCGGCGCAAACGCTCACCGATCGCGAGTACCAGGCGATGCGGGATGCGGCGCGCGCGATCATCCGCGAGGTCGGCGTCGAGACCGGCGGCTCGAACGTCCAGTTCGCCGTGAATCCCGCCAACGGGCGGATGGTCGTCATCGAGATGAACCCGCGCGTCTCGCGCTCGTCCGCGCTGGCCAGCAAAGCGACCGGATTTCCCATCGCGAAGATCGCCGCGCTCCTCGCGCTCGGGTACCGCCTGGACGAGATCAAGAACGACATCACGCGCCTGACGCCCGCGTCGTTCGAGCCGGTCCTGGATTACGTCGTGGTGAAG
Source organism: Candidatus Eiseniibacteriota bacterium (assembly GCA_003235575.1). GTDB lineage: Bacteria > Eisenbacteria > RBG-16-71-46 > SZUA-252 > SZUA-252 > SZUA-252. The sequence continues at coordinate 6,333 of QJVW01000092.1, forward strand.
ATCCCGCGCTGGGCCTTCGAGAAGTTCCGGGATGCCGACCCGCGCCTGGGCACGCAGATGAAATCGGTGGGCGAGGTGATGGCGATCGGACGCACCTTCAAGGAGGCGCTTCAGAAGGGGCTGCGGGGCCTGGAGACCGGGGGGGACGGATTCGGAAAGCGGGATCTGGACGATGCGCGGATCAAGGAAAAGCTGCGCACGCCCGATCCCGATCGCATCCTCTACGTGAAGCGCGCCCTCGAGTTGGGGTGGCCCCACGAGGAGGTGCAGCGCCTGACCGGCATCGACCCCTGGTTCCTGGACCAGATCCAGCAGATCGCCGACCTGAAGCACCGCATCCGCCCCGACATGGACGACGACACCCTGCTCGCCTTGAAGCGGCATGGATTCTCCGACGCGCGCCTCGCCCTCCTGGCGGAAACCACCGAACCGGCGATTCGAGCGCGACGGATCGCCGCGGGCATCGTGCCCGTCTACAAGCGGGTCGATACCTGCGCGGCGGAGTTCGAGTCGTTCACGCCCTACCTCTATTCAACCTACGAATCGGAGTGCGAAGCCGCTCCCACCGACCGCCGCAAGATCGTGATCCTCGGGAGCGGGCCGAATCGGATCGGACAGGGCATCGAATTCGACTACTGCTGCTGCCACGGGGCCTTCGCGTTCAAGGAAGAGGGCTTCGAGACGATCATGGTGAACTGCAACCCCGAGACGGTCTCGACCGACTACGACACCTCGGACCGGCTCTACTTCGAACCGCTCACGTTCGAGGACGTGATGAACGTCATGGAGCGGGAGCGTCCGGAGGGAGTCGTGATTCAGTTCGGCGGCCAGACGCCGCTGCGTCTCGCGCTGCCGCTCCACCGAGCGGGAATTCCCATTCTGGGGACCAGCCCCGACGCGATCGACCTTGCCGAGGACCGCAAGCGATTCCGGGAGCTCTTGGACCGCCTGGAGATCCCACAGCCGGAAAGCGCCACGGCGACGTCGCTGGAGGAAGCCAAGGACGTTGCTTCGCACATCGGGTATCCCGTCCTGGTTCGCCCCTCCTACGTGCTCGGAGGAAGGGCCATGGCCATCGTCTACGACGCCTCGCACCTGGAGGAGTACGTGCGGGAGGCCGTGAAGGCGTCGCCGGAGCACCCCATCCTGATCGACCGCTTCCTGGAGGACGCGTACGAAGTGGACGTCGACGCCGTGGCGGACGGCGAGCGCGTCGTGATCGGCGGCATCCTGGAACACATCGAGGAGGCGGGTATCCACAGCGGCGACTCCTCGATGGTCCTTCCGACCTATCAAGTCTCCGCGGAGCACCTGGACCGGATTCGGGACATGACGCGTCGCCTGGGTCTCGCGCTCGACGTCCGCGGACTCATGAACATCCAGTTCGCCATCCAGGGGGACACCGTCTTCGCGCTGGAGGTGAATCCACGCGCCTCGCGCACGATCCCCTTCATCAGCAAGGCGACCGGCGTCCCGCTTGCGAAGGTCGCCGCCCGGATCATGGCGGGCCGGTCGCTGGCGGAGCAGGGGCTGACCGAGGACCTCGTGGTCGACCGCTTCTTCGTGAAGGCGCCGGTATTTCCGTTCCTCAAATTCCCGGGCTCCGACATTCTGCTCGGACCGGAGATGAAATCGACCGGCGAGGTGATGGGCGTCTCGAGAAATCTGGGCGAGGCATTTGCGAAGGCGATCGCCGGCGCCGGTTCCAAGCTGCCGCGCGAGGGCACGGTATTCGTCAGCGTGAACGATCGCGACAAGCCGGGCATGCTGCCCCACGCCCGCGCGCTGCACGACATGGGATTCGCCCTGGTGGCGACGCGGGGGACCGCCGCGTATCTGAACGAGCAGGGTGTGCCTTCGGAGGAAATCTTCAAGGTGAACGAGGGGCGCCCAAACGTCGTGGACCGGATCAAGAGCCACGGGATCGATCTGATCATCAATACGCCGTTGGGGGAGGAGTCCTTCTACGACGACGGCGCGATCCGGAAGACGGCGACGCTCTACGGCGCGCTGTGCATCACGACGCTCACGGCCACCGCGGCGACCGTGGAGGCGATTCGCGCCCTGCGGGAACGACCCGTGGCGGTGACGGCCCTCCAGGAAATCCATGCCGCGACGCGCTCGGCGGAGGTCCCGCCCGGCGTTCCCGGCGCGGTGCTGGAGCCGACGGCGTGATCGCGGGACGCGGGACGCGTCGCGGTATCGCGGCCGGCCGTTTCCGAACTGGCGTCCTCGCGTTCCTGATCGCCCTGGCCACGGCCCTCTCCGCGCTTCCCGCCGCCGCGACCTCGACCACTCCGGCCAAGAAGTCGGCGAAGACGCGCGCGCCGGTCCGTTCCCCGGAGCCGTCGGGCCTGCGAAAGGCGCCGGCGATCGAGGCGTCGCGCTGGCTCAATACGAAACCGCTTCGATCGGCCGACCTCGAAGGGAAGCCCCGACTGGTGGAGTTCTGGACGTTCGGCTGCGAGAACTGCAAGCGCACGGTTCCCGCGGTCCGCGAGATCCAGTACCTGTACGCCAAGCGGGGGCTGGTGCTCGTGGGCGTGCACACGCCGGAGTTCCCACGGGAGCGCGACTCGACCGCCGTGGCCGCGGCGGCGAAGGAGTGGGGCTACACCTTCCCGATCGTGCTCGACAACGACTCCCTGGTTTGGAAGGCCTTCGCGAACAAGTACTGGCCGGCGCTCTACCTGATCGACCGGCATGGGACGATCCGCGCGACCCACATCGGGGAACTCCACGTGAAGACGCGCGCATGGAGCAACCTCCAAGCGAGCATCGAGGAAGTCCTGGCCGTCGAGGAGGGGACGGAGGAGACCGTCCGGCCCCGTCGCAAGCCCTAGGCGCGGCCGCCGCCCGCCTTGCCGTTGGTTCCCAGGTCCGCCGCCCTCCAGAGATACCACGCCGCCACCGATCGATACGGCCGCCAGCGCTCGCCGCGCCGCAATACCTGCGTCGGCGTCGGCAGCGCGCGCGTGCGAAACGCGGCCTGAAATCCCTTCCGGACGCCGTAGTCGGTGGCGGGCATGACATCGGGGCGCCCGAGGCCAAAGATCAGCAGCATTTCCACGGTCCAGGGTCCGACGCCGCGTACGGCCGTCAGCCGCTCCACGATGACGCTTTCCTCGAGGCGATGCAGCGCGCGAAGGGGGGGCACGGTTCCGTCCAGGCACTTCGCGGCGAGATCCTTGATCGCGGCGACCTTGTTCCGGGAAAGGCCGGCGGCGCGCAACGCGGCGTCCGGGGTGTTCAAGACCGCCTCGGGCCGCGGGAACCGCCCGGGCTCGTAGAGCGCGACGACCCGCCCGAGGATGCGCGCCGCGGCGTGTCCGGTGATTTGCTGGTAGACGATCGACTCGAGGAGCGCCCGGAACGGGGCGGTGGAGCGGCCGACGCGGAGCCGGCAGGCGCCGACCCGATCGATGAGGCGGGCCAAGGCCGCGTCGGAGTCCGCCAGCGAGCGAGCAGCAATGTCAGGATCGTAGCGTAGCGGCACGCCGGAAAGGATAGCCCAACCGGCGCCTCACCTCACGGATCGCGTTTCGCGCCGACGCGGGCGACCAGGGCGTACAGGCCCCCCTTGAACCACTCCTGGAGCAGGAGCGCCCATGCCAGCGGCGAACGCCGCCGCCGCGCCGTTCCCATCGCCGCATTCTCGGGCTCCGCAACGGGCAGGGCCGTGATCGCCACGCCCGTCACGCCGAGCCCCTGGAACGCGCGCCGGACGGAGAGGGTCGCGCGCGGCAGATGGTAGTCGCTGGTGCAAACGGCGACGGAACGTGCGCGCCGCTCCACGACGAGGCGCGCGAGGGCCAGTGCCTCGCTCCACGTGCCGAGTTTCCCCTTGGGGACGAGCCGGGCCTGGGCGTCGGCGCCCTCCAGGAGGATGAAGAAGTGGCGCCGCGGCGGCGGCGTGCCGTCGACCAGCGCCCGAAGCCCGCCGTCGTCGGGGAGGCCCAGCGACGGCAGGCGGCGCCACTCGAACCGTCCGACGCTCAGCACCAGCGTCCGCGCGGCGCCGGCCCGCCAGGCCCGAAGCGCGAACTCCTTCCTCCAGGGTGCTCCGGCGAAGACGAAGAGCAGATCGGCGGGTTCCTCGCTCGCCACGCTACGTCCCGGATCGAGGCCGGACGCGAAGGAGCGGCGCCGCCTTCGCCACCCAGATGCCCCAGGCGCACACCCACGCCGCGGCCGCGGCCGCGAGGAGGACGATGCGATCCGGCGAGGCGGGGTCGGGCGCCTCGGCCCCCAGCCGGCCCAGGACGGCCGCGCCCAGCAGGACGAGCGCCGCGGTTCCGATCACGCGGCTTTCGAGGGCGAGTGGGTGTCCGCCGTGCCGCACGACAACGCGCGTCGCGATCCCCAGCGTCAGGAAGCCGAACCCGCCGACGAAGACGATGTGCTCGCCGACCAAGGGCCTCTGCGGAACGAGGACCGAGGCCCAGAGACCGATGAAGAGCAGCCACCCCGCGCTCCAGAGGGCGTACGAGAGCCGGTCGGGACGTCCCGGAAGACGAAAGAGCTTCCAGACCCACAGGAGGACCGTCGATCCGACGACGGCGCGTAAAACGGATCCGAGGGCCGGCTGGTGCCGTGCCTCGAGCAGGAGCGACGCAAGGAGCCCGACGACCACCAGGGCGTAGAGGGCCCGTCGCGGGCCGCGCTGATGCGCCACCGCGAGACCCGGTATCGTCAACGGCTTCTTCATGGCCATGAACGTGGGGACGAGAAGTCCGCCGACGCCGAGCACGACGGGAAGGATCATCCCGAACGCCACCAAGCGGGTCCCGAACCGGGGGATCGGCTCCCCCCACGCGCCGCCCGCGACCCCGGCGGTCCAGACGGCGCCGCAAAGGCCGACGGCGAACCCCGCCGCGACCAGGGCGAACTCCTCGGGCGGGGCGCCCGCACGGCCGGCCGCAACGCGACGGATCACCATGGCGACCGGTACGAGCAGCGTGCCCGCGTAGGCGAACTGGGCCGCCGGGACCAGCCCGGCTCCGGCCAGTACGACGAAGGCTGTCAGGAGGCCGACCGCGGCTGCGAGCTCGATCCGATCGCAATGCGGCGCATGCAGAAATGCAGGCATTGCAGTCATTAAGAAGCCCAGTATGAAGCACTGCTGGAAGCCCTGAATCAGCAGCATGGCGTGGAGCGAACCCGGATAGGCGAGCAACCCGGCGGCGTGCGCGATCCAGAGACCGACGCCGGCGAGACCCACCGCGATGCCCAGGGGAAAGAGAACCCGATAGGGCTCGCGGCCGGGAATCACCTTCGGCGCCTCGCGGACAGGGAGGGGTAGGTTCATGGTGTCACCAGTCTCTTGCGCGGAAGACGCGCAGGGCGATGAAGAGCGGGACGACGGTCTCGACGACCAGGAGCCCCATGGCCAAGAGGATGCCGCCGGTTTCGCCGAAGAAGCGAACCAGGACGGCGGACGTCGGGCCGAACAAGGCTCCGGACCCGACGGCGATCGTGATGAGGACCCGGACGAGGTCCACGGGATTCAGGAGCAAGGCGGGAACCAGCACGACCTGGAGCGACATGCCGCGGAGCATCGCCGTGGCGCCCAGGATGGCGATGTCGTATAGGACGACCATCCCCAGCCAGAGGAGCAGGGCGGCCGACAGGGCCCGAAGACGGTCCGGAAAGAGCGATGCAAGGCAGAGCGCCGTCGCCAGGGAGAGCCACCCGAGGACGACGGAGAGAATCGTGAGGGCGGCGAAGCCCGCGATCTGGTCGCTTCCGGTCTGGAAGGCGACCACCACGCCCCCGCCACCGAATCCGAGCGCCTGAGCGGCGGTGAGCGCCGCGCCGAGTCCAAGGTACTTTCCGAGCAAGACCTCGCGTCGAGAAACCGGCTGGGCAAGAAGGAGGGGGAGCGCCTCGCCGCTTCCCGCGACGCTTCCCACCCCGACGATGAGGCCCGTGAGCGGAACGAGGAAGAGGACGAGGTTCATCAGACTGAGGGTGACCCGCGAGAAGCCCTGGAACCCGACCTCGCGCCCCTGGGCCAGCCCGAAATAGGAGAGCCCCAGGACCAGGATCGCGAAGAGCGCCGTGAACCCGAACAGCCACCGCGTCTCGAGCGCCCGCCGGTACTCCTCGCGCGCGATGATCCGGATCCGCGCGAACGGGTTTCCGCGGGGGCCGGTCATTCGTGTCCCTCGATCAAGTGCGATCCGGCCACGACGAACGTTCCGGTCGGGGCGCCGTCCACCATCCAGACGAAATCACGACCGGGACGCTCCGCCTGAAACGTCGTCCGTGCGGTCTTGCCCGGCGCGACACGAAGGTCGAGGCGATCGCCGTACCCCGAGAGACTGAGCGCGCGGGGGCGAGAGCCCTCGTTCGCCGCGACGAGCGTCACCTCCGCCCCGACCGGCACGGTCACGCGATCGGGGATCACGGTGCCGTCGGCGCGAATCGCGATGACGACGTTGCGCCGAGCCGCGGGAGGGGCCTCCCGCGCGGGCGCTTCGGAGCGCGGCATGCGGGCCAGCGCGCCGAGCGCGAGGCCGGCGACGAGGAGCCCGAGCGCCAGCATTCCGTAGCGGCGGTTCACGAGAGACGCTCCCCGCGAACCACGGAGAGGAACAACTCCTCCAGCGTCGGCCGCGACAGTTCGAAGGAACGGACGGGAATGCCCGCGTCCCGGATCAGGTCAAGGGCCGCCACCCCGCGCTCGCCGGCGCCGTCGATCACGAGACGTCGTGAATCGAGCACCTGGCACGCGAACCCGGCCCGCTCCAAGACGCCGCGCCCTCCGTCCTGTCCGTCGCCGAGTTCGATCACGAGACGGGTGGCGCTCATCTGCCGTTCGCGAAGATCGCGTATCGATTCGAGGGCCGCCCGCCGTCCACGCACGAGGATCAGCACGCGGTCCGCCACGCGCTCGACTTCGCTGAGCAGGTGGGAACAGAGCAGGATCGTCTTGCCCTCCCGCTGCAGATTCTCGACCAGCGTACGGAATTCCCAAGTCGCCTCCGGATCGAGGCTCGCGGTCGGCTCGTCGAGCACCAGAAGGGCGGGATCGCCCAGCAGCGCCTGGGCGAGGGAAAGCCGCTGCGCGTACCCGCCCGATAGCTCGCTCGCCCGTCGCGTAGCCATGTCGGCGAGACCCACGCGCGCGAGCGCGCCGCCCACCGCCTCCGGGGGCAGCCCGCGCAGCGCGGCGAAGTAGGCGAGGATCTCTGCCGCGGTGCGCGCCGGCGGGAATTCGACCCGCTGGGGCACGTAGCCCAGCCCGACCCGCGCGCGGGGATCGTGCGGGGGGCGCGCGTCGGGGCCGATCTCGATCCTCCCGCTCGTCGGGCGCGCGAGGCCCAGGAGGAGTTTCAAGGTGGTGGTCTTGCCGGCGCCGTTCGGACCGATGACCGCGAAGGTCTCGCCGGCCGTGACGGAGAACGAGAGTCCGTCCACGGCGACAAGAGAACCGTAGTGCTTGGTGAGGCCGTCGGCGTGGATCATCGCATCCGAATCGCGCCGATGAACCCGGCCGCGCCGAAGAGCGCGATCAGGCCGAACCCGGCGGCCGCGGCCGCGCGATTCGGTCCGGTCGGCGCGGCGGGAGGGCGGCCGGCCACCGCGGGCGGGGCGGCCTGCTCCGGCGCCACCAGGGGGTAGCGATCCACGATGTCGCTGGGGCGGAGCGCGGGAATCGTCCGCTCCGCCATGCTGAGCGCGGTGACCGCGGGACTCTTGCTGAACAAAGCGAGATCGGGGAACTGCTTCGAAAGGAACGCGAAGGCGCTGACCGGGGAGTAGGGAACATCGCTCACGCCGTCGCCATTCAGATCGTACGGCGCGTTCTCGCTCCAGTAGTTGCCGACGGCGCCGTCGTCGAATCGATTGTTGCTTCGACGCATGTCGAGGGCCACGGGGTAGTCGTTGTTCCAAAAATTGTTTCGGGAGAACTCATTGTCGTCGCAGGAGGAGAAGAGAAGGACGCCCCAGCCGTTGTCCTGTATCAGGTTTTCCACGATCTGGTTTCGGTTCGAGCCGTCCATGAAGAGCGCGACGGTGTTCTCCGCGAGCCGGTTGTGCGCGAAGCGGCCGTCCGAGCAATCGCGCAGGAGCAGACCGTAGGTGCGCGGACCCCGGTTCCGCACGAAATCGTTCCCCTCCAGAACGAGGTGGTTCGAGAACATCAACGCGCACCCCGCCACGTTTTCGGTGAAGCGATTGCGAAGGAGCCGGTTCTCCTGGTTGTACATGGTGTGGAGACCGTACCGGGCGTTGTCCCAGAGCAGGTTTTCCTCGATCTGGGCGCGAAACGTGAACGAGAGGTAGATGCCGTCCACGAAGCGCCGGACGCGCGTCCGGCGCACGACGACGTCACGGCAGTACCAGAGATGGATCCCGTTCCCTTCCGAGGCCTGCCGTCCCCGTCGGATACCGCTGGTCGGCGTCGCTCTTCCGCGCAGGATGCAGTGCTCGATCCGCAACGAATCCGAACGCTCGGCGGCGATGCCGTAGAGGACGTCCTCGAAGCGAAGGCGCGTCAGGGTGACGCCGCTCGCGTTCTGAACGTAGATGCCCGCGTCGATGGTGAGCGGCCGGGGTCCGCTGCCGCGCACGGTCAGATCGCTCACCGAGGCTCCGGAGGCCATGAGTCGCAGGACCGAGCCGGTTCCGCCCCCGTCGACTTCCGCGCCCGGCTCGCCGCGCAGCGCGAGGCGACGCCGGATGACCGCGCCGCCGCGGTGGACGCCGGAGGCGAGGAGCAGGGAATCGCCGTCGGCCGCGCGGGAGGCGGCCTCCGCCAACGCGCCGGGCTCGGCCGGCACCCGGATCGTCGTCGCGCCCGCCGGCGGGGAAGCAGCGCTCGCGGCCAGCGCGAAGAGGAGCGCGGCGCCCCCGAGGGCGGAGACACGGCCGCGTTCGCGGATCACGACGAAGCGTCGCGTGGCGCCGTGCGCCGCTCGAGCCAGAAGATGAGCGGTCCCAGCGACCAGGCGATGCCGAGGAGGATGGTTCCCAATCCCGGGAGGCTCAAGACCTTGAAGTTCGCCATCTTCGCGTATCCGATGAAGGGCGGCGTGAACGCCTTCAGGGTGATGGCGGCCCGGGGATCGAGGTTGTGTCCGTAGTCGTACAACCATCGCGCATAGTCCGTAAACATGACCACGGCGAATCCGGTGAAGGCGACCCAGCCGAGAATCGCCAGCCAGCGCCGGTTGAAGAAGGCGGCCAGCAGCGCGCAGATCCCGAACGCCGTCAGCGCCTGCGGCAGGTAGGTGAACTCCGCGAAATCGTTGGGCGTGATCGCCTTCATGCCGACGTAGTGGTTCAGCGTGTTGATCTTGTCCAGATCCCCCTGAATCGTGTTCGTGTAGATCGTCAGCGTGAGCCCCTCGCGGTACTGCGGCGCCCAGAGCTTCATCTGCCAGATCGGTAGGACCGGCATGAAGAAGACGGGCAGGAGGACGAGCGCGGCGAGGACGATCAGCCGCCGCTCGGACCTGGAGAACGCACCGCCAAGATAACCCACGTTCGACTCCTTTGTGCGGGAAGTGCCGCCGCCGGCGGGCCGGAGCGCGAGGCGCCCCGGCCCTGCCGACAGGGTGCTGGATGTCAGCGGCGGAGGATGGCGGCTACTTCTTCGACCGTCGCGGCATCCGGCCGCTGCACCGACGCGACCGGCGTGCCCCGGGGATTCACCTGCACGTAACCCTGCATCTCCTGATGGAGCGCGCTGCAGAAGTTGGAGCAGTAGAAGGGCTGGATGCCCGGCTTGGCCGCGTACCAGGCGATCGTCTTCGTCTCGCCCGGCTCGACCTGCATATCCAGGCTGGAGAACGTGATCCCGAAGCCGTGCGTGATGTCCTGATCCTGCTCCAGGTTCGTCACGTGGAAGTAGACCGAGTCGCCGTGCGACACCTGGATGTTGTCCGGCGTGAAGTGGGTCCGGACGGCGAGCATGTAGACATCGACGCGACGGCCCTTCCGCTCGACGCGCGCTTCCTCGGCGGTCCCGATCATCCAGGGGTTCTTGTTTTCCGCCAGCGAATAGATCTTCAGCGGCTTGAGCTTCTCCGCGCGAATCAACTGCCCGTAGTGGGGCTCCGGATACGTCGGGAAGTCGTACAGCAGCTCCATCTTCTCGCCCCGGATGTCGATCAGTTGCGCACCTTCCGGGTGGGACGGTCCGACGGGCAGGTAACGGTCCTTGGACAGCTTGTCGAGGGCCACCAGGTACTCGCCGGTCGGATGGCGCGTATCGCCCTCGCTGGCGGTCAGGTGTCCGATGGAGTAGTAGACGTCGATCTTGTCGGTGACGTCCCAGGGCGCCCCCACCTTCCACTTGGCGACCTGCGAGTCGAGGAAGAGGGACGTGTAGGCGTACCCCTTGTCGTCGAAGACCGTGTGGAGCGGACCGAGGCCCACCGGGATCTTCGCTTCCAGGACCTCGTCGAACTTGAGGACGGGGATGCCGCCCTTGTCGCCGTCGAAGCTCTTGGCGGCGATCGCCTCGGTCATCTTCGCGAACGAGAAGACGCTGACCTCGGCCTGAAGCTTGCCGTTGGCGCAGATGTACTCGCCGCTGGGATTGACGTCGACCCCGTGCGGGCTCTTCGGGGCGGGGATCAAGTAGATGATGCCGGGAACCTTGCGCGGGTCGAGCACCGGCGCTCCGCCGATCTGGTCGGCCAAGCCGTCATCCACGGCCTTCTGCGCCGCGCGCCAATCGACGGCCGCGACGAAGTCCATCTCGTTCTGAGAGGCGTTGGCCTCGAGCAGATCGTGCGCCATTTCGCTGTTGTAGCAGCTGAAGAACGCCCATCCGTGGCTCACCGCCTTGCCGCAGTCCATCTTGTCCCAATCGAACGGCGGGGTCAGGATCTCGAAGCCGAGCGACATGTGGCCTTCCGGATCCACCTTCACGCCGGCGATGATGCCGTTGAAGTCCTTGGCGTAGTCTTCGATCTTGGCCAGCTTCGTCGTGGGAACGGGCATCGAGAACCGCGAGGCCGCGAACACGTACTCCGTGTTGGGGCTGGGGTAGGGCGACGCGTGCGCCGCGGAGAGATTGGGGATCGGGCCGAAGATCTCGCGCGTGGTGAAATCCTTCAAGTCGATCCGCGCGATCCGCGCGTTCGGCATGTCGTTGATGAAGAGCCAGCGGCCGTCGTAGTCGCCGTCCGTCTCCGAGAGGCCGGGGTGGTGCGCGTCACCCCAAGAGAATCCCTTCAGCATCGCCTTCGATTCCTCGTCGATGCCGTATCCCTTGGCGGGCTCGGGCGTGAAAACCGGGATCGTCGTGATGTACCGGCACGACGGCATGCCGTACACGAACACGCCCCCCGAGTGGCCCCCCGACAGGAACGCGTAGTACGTGTCGTACTCGCCCGGCTTCACGTACACCTTGTCCGCCGCGCTCTGCTTCGATCCCGCGCACCCGGAAAACTGGGCGGCGACGCCAAGCAGCACCGCCGCGGCGATGATGATCGAAATCTTTCCTTTCATGTACTTGCCTCCTCCTCTCCTGAGCGGGCCCTAGTTTTGGGCGGTCAATTCGCCTTTCGCCTCGGCCTCCTCATCGAGCTTCTTGAAGTACTCGATCACGGCCCGCGCCTCATCTTGCGTCAGGCCCTGATTCGCCATCTGCAGGTTGTATTCCGCCATCATCTTGCGGGCGATCGGATCCTCCTTGGTCATGATCTCGGGGTGAAGAATCTGCTTCTCCATCCATTGGTGGGTGCGCCGGCGGGTCACCCCCTTGAGGTCGGGGCCCGTCAGTCGCTTGCCGTAGGCATGGCAGGCGGTGCAGCCCTTCGACTTGAACAGAGGCTCGCCCTGGGCGGCCAGCGCCGCGGCCACCGGCGCGTCGCCGGCGCGGGGACCGACGTCCAGCGGGGACGTCTCCTCCACCGCCGCCGTGCCGCCGCCCGAATCGGCACCCTTGCCCCCGCAGCCGGTCGCGGAGAACGCGAGGAGAAAGGCAAGCGCCAGAAGCACGGGGAAACGACGGTTCATCAAGAGACTCCTTTCGATCGTGTCAGCGGTTCGGTCGTCCGGGGCGCGAGGCGCGCCGCCAGCGCCGCGATCTCACGCGGGGCCAGCAGGCGCGGCGCCAGCCGAAAGACCAGGGTTTCTTCCTTTTCGACGTGTAGCCGAAGCAGGTGCCCCAGGTCTTGGATCTGGACCCGGATCTGCTCGGCGCGTTCGGGCGATGCCGTCTCCTCCAGCAATTCACGCAGCCTCTGGAGCATCTGGCGAAGTTCCCTGTGCTCGGCGGCGAGGGCTTCGATCGAGCCGGCCGCGGCGGGAAGGGCGGCGAGGAGCGCGGGGTAGAGCACATCGTCTTCGGCGGTCATGTGCGACGCGAATTCCGTCCCCAGCAACGCCAGAACGTCCCGCAGGGTGCGTTCGTGTTTCGCGGTGGCACGCTTCGATTGCCGGAGCGCCGCCTCGTGGGCGTCCATCTGCTCCAGCACGTGCCGGTGATCGCGTCGCAACCGCCGGAACAGCGCGTCCGCCCCGACCCGGCTGCCTCGAGTACCCTTCGCCATGATCGGAGTGTCGCTCCGCTCGCCGTCGCGCCCTATGATGGGCGTCAGCACGAAAGCGCTTTTTTTTGCCTCGCCACGGGAGGGGTATCTAGCGCAGAATCATGAGCTTGGGACCGTTCTTCCACCAAGGTACCATGATGGAGATCATGCCGGATCGAGCGCAGGGACGCCGTGGCTGCTGAAGCGCGCCGCGACCGCATCACGCGGGCCGTGAAGGGGATCCCCATGTTTCGGGGGCTGGCCGACGAGGACCAGGCCGCCCTGGCGGCCCTGGCCACGCTCAAGCGCTACCGCCGGGGCGAGTTCCTGTGGCGCGCGGGCGATCCGGCGGAACACCTCACGATCATCGTGAGCGGGCGCGTCAAGATCGTGGGCCACGCCGAAGCGGGCGACGTGATCTTGGAGCTATTCGGGCCGGGAGAGCCCGTCGGCGCGTTCGCCGTCTACAACTACATTCCATACCCGGCGAGCGCCGTCTGCCTGGAGCCCGCCGAGTTGCTGCAGGTGCCTCGGCGGGACTACTTCGAGCTCCTCGACCGACATCCTGAATTCACACGCCACCTGATCGGGGAGCTGACCAAGCTGACCGTCGCCCTGACGCGGAAGCTCGAGGAGCGCCGCGGGCAGCGGGTGGAAGTCCGCATCGCGCAATTGTTCCTGGATCTGGCGGAGCGAATGGGGAGGCAAGTGAAGAACGGCTCCATTGAGATCCCGATCGCGCTCTCGCGCCAGGATGTGGCCGAGTTGGTCGGGACGACGACGGAATCGGCCATTCGGGTGCTGGCCCGTTGGGGTCGGGAAGGCGTTCTCGTCAGCGGCGAGAAGCGGTTCGTCCTCCCGTCGCGGGATCGCCTGCGGGAGATCGCGGAGGGAGACGGGGAGCGATGAAACCCGAACTCGTCTACGTCGTTCTCCTCTTCGCGCTCTTCGTCGTGCCGAAGTTCCTTCTCCGGCTTCGCATTCCGACGGCGATCACCGAGATTTCCCTCGGCGTCGGCGCCGGCCTGGGCCTCGGGTGGTTCCAGCACGACACGACGATCATCCTTCTCGCCTCGCTCGGCATCATCTCGCTCTTTCTCTTCGCGGGCCTCGAGGTGGACATACGCATTCTGGCGCGGCAGCGAGGGGTGCTCCTCCAGCATCTGCTGCTCCGGGCCGTGCTCCTGTTCGGCGGAACGTGGCTCGCGGTGTGGGCGCTTGGACTCGGCACACGCAATGCCGTCCTCCTTTCGCTCGCGCTCTTCACTCCATCGACCGGGTTCATCCTCAGTTCGCTTCCGTCCCTGAAGTTCACGAAGGACGAGGCGATCTGGGTGAAGACGAAGGCGATTTCGACCGAAATGCTCGCGCTGGCGGTGCTCTTCGCCGTCACGCAGTCGGCCACGCTGCCGCGGCTGGGGCTCGCCACGCTGGGGCTGGTGGCCGTCATCGCCATTCTGCCGCTGGTCTTCCGGGGCTTCGCGGCCACCATCGCACGCTACGCGCCCCACTCGGAATTCGCGTTCCTGCTCATGCTGGCGGTCATCTGCGGGTACGCGACGCACGAGTTGGGCGTCTACTACCTGGTGGGCGCGTTCGTGGTCGGGTGGGCGGCGGGCCGTTTCCGGGAGGGCACACCGAAGGCGGCATCCGAGGAACTGTTCCGGTCGGTGGAGCTCTTCGCCTCGTTCTTCGTCCCGTTCTACTTCTTCGCGGCCGGGCTCCACCTGAAGGCGGAGAATTTCTCACCGCAGGCGTTGCTGTTCGGCGCGGCCTTCCTGGCCATCGGCGTGCCGATTCGCGTCTTCTCGGTCGTGGTCCACCGGCGCCTCGTCATCCACGAATCGTCGGCGCAAGGATGGCGCATCGGCCTCAGCCTTTCCCCGACGCTCGTGTTCTGCCTGGTGCTGGCGGAGATCATGCGCGAGAACCACGGGATCGCTCCCGAGATATACGGCGGCCTGGTCATCTACGCGCTGGCCTCGTCCCTGGTGCCGGTCCTGCTGCTTCGCGCCCGGCCGCCGGAGAGCGACGCCTCGATCCTCGATCCTCCCGACATCATCTAGGGCAGGTCGAACTGCGGGTGCGGCTCGCCCAACAGACGGACGCCGTTCGCGATCACGAGCAGCGTGCTCCCCTCGTGTCCCACGACGGCGAGCCAGAGCGGCAGGACGCCGAGCAGCGTGGTCACGACGAGCAGCCCGATCATGCAGAACGCGAACGTGAGACTCTGGGTGACCACGCGGCGCGCTCGGCGTGCGAGCCAGAGCGAGAAGGGGATCCCGCGCAGGTCGTCCCGCATGAGCACCACGTCGGCCGTCTCGAGGGCGACGTCGGTCCCCGCGCCGCCCATCGCGATGCCCACCGAGGCGGCGGCGAGCGCGGGCGCGTCGTTGACGCCATCGCCCACCATGGCGACCACGGGATAGGTCCGCTTCATGTCACGCAGGATCGAGACCTTCTCGTCGGGGAGCAGCCCGGCGTGCACCACGTCGGCGCCCACCTGCTGGCCGATCGAGGTGGCGATCGCCTGGTGATCCCCGGTCAGGATGGCCAGGTGCTGCACGCCCTGGCGACGGCAGGCCTCCAGCGCGGCGCGGGCATCGGGTCGAACGACGTCGGCGACGCCGAGAACGCCTGAGGCCACGGCATCGCCCGGCAGGATGCCATCGGGTCCCGTCACACGCGCGCCAGGCGGGTCGCCGTCCCCGCCGTTTCCCTGGTGGCGAACCACGACGAGCAGCGCCGTCGTGCCCCCTTCGCGCAGATCCCGCGTCGTCGCGAGGAGGTTTCCGGAAAGGGCGACCTCGTGGCGGGCGAAGAGCGGTTCCCGCCCGATGCCGACCCAGTAGCCGCCCGAATGTCCGTGAACGCCCTCGCCGCTGTGGCTCTCGAACTCACTCACGTCGAGGAGCGGGATTCCTCGGCGCTCCGCCTCGACGCGCACGGCGCGCGCCGTGTGGTGCTCGCTGCGGGCCGCGACCGAGGCGGCCAGGCGGAGGAGGGCGTCCTCGTCGAGCGTTCCATCCACGGGGCGCGCGGCCGTGAACGTCGGCTTCCCCTCCGTGACCGTTCCCGTCTTGTCCAGGGCCAGGGCCACGACGTCGCCCAGCCGTTCCAGATGGACGCTCCCCTTGAACAGGACGCCGTGCCGGGCGGCGTGGGTGATCGCCGACAGCAGCGCCGCCGGGGTGGCCACCACCACCGCACACGGCGAAGCGGCCACGAGGAGCACGAGGCCGCGGTACCATGCCGCGTCCCAGCCGGCGCCGAGGAACACGAGGGGAATGATCGCGGCGACGGCCGCGGCGCCGAACACTCCGATCACGTACGGTCGCTGCCAGCGCTCCACGAACCGCTCGGTGGTCGACTTCATGCGGCCGGCCTCTTGCACCATCCGGACGATCTTGGAAAGGGTCGTCTCGTCGGAGGTCTTCGTGACGCGCGCGAGCGGCGCGCCGTGCAGGTTGACCGTTCCCGCGAATACGGTGTCGCCGGGGCGCTTCGTGAGGGGCTCGGCCTCGCCGGTCAGGGTCGCTTCATCCGCGGCGGTTTCGCCCTCCACGATCAACCCGTCGACGGCGAAGCGCTCACCGGGGAAGGTGCGGACCAGGGCTCCCACCTCGATCTCCTCGATCGGCAGCCTAGTTTCGACGCCGTCGCGAAGCACCGTCGCGGTGTCGGGGCGCAGCGCGACGAGCGACTCGATGGAACGGGCGGTTCGCTCCATCGTGTAGCCCTCGAGCGCGCCGCTGAGCGAGAAGAGGAAGAGCAGGATCGCCCCTTCGCCCCAGTGGCCGAGCGCGGCGGAGCCGGCCGCCGCGGCGATCATCAGGAGATTGATGTCGAGTTGGCGGCGAAGGAGGTTGGCCACCAGCTCCCGGACCGGCCCCCAGCCGCCGGTGACGTACGAGATGACGTAGAGGGGGATGCGCCACGCGGGGTCCGGAGCCCAGCGACCGACGGCGGCGCCCGCGAGGCCGGTCAGGGCGCACGCCGCGGTGAGCGCCATGGCGCCGTGGGCGGAAGACGCCGACGAGGGCCCGCTCGAGGCTGGGGCTCCGGAGCCGGTCACCGGCCGGCCGCTCCTACGAGCCTCCTCAGGACGTAGGGGAGGATGCCGCCGTGCTCGTAGTAGTGGACTTCCTGGGGCGTGTCGAGCCGCACCCGCGCGCGGAAGGATCGGGTTCGATCGCCGTGGACGGTGACGCCGATCTCCGCGCTCCGCGAGGCGCCCGCGGCCAGGAGCGGCGCGATGTCCTCGATGTCGAACCGTTCCGCGCCCGTGATCCCGTGCGATTCGGCGGTCTCCCCGGGCAGGAACTGAAGCGGCAGGATGCCCATGCCGATCAGATTGCTTCGATGGATTCGCTCGTACGACTCGGCGATCACG
This sequence comes from Candidatus Eiseniibacteriota bacterium, assembly GCA_003235575.1. Lineage (GTDB taxonomy): Bacteria > Eisenbacteria > RBG-16-71-46 > SZUA-252 > SZUA-252 > SZUA-252. The sequence goes on from QJVW01000092.1 coordinate 23,220, forward strand.
GCGCGCACCCCCAGCAGCTTCGGCCCCTTCGCCGCCCAGTCGCGGGACGAGCCGGAACCGTATTCCTTCCCCGCGATGACGATCGTGGGCACGCCGTCGGCCAGGTAGCGCATCGCCGCGTCGTAGATCGGAAGCGTCTCGCCGCTCGGGTGGTGCATCGTGAACCCGCCCTCGACGCCGGGCACCATTCGATTGCGGATGCGAATGTTGGCGAACGTGCCGCGAACCATGACCTCGTGGTTTCCGCGTCGCGAGCCGTAGGAGTTGTAATCGGCCCGCTCGACGCCGTGCGACTCAAGGTAGAGGCCCGCGGGGCTCCCGCGCTTGATCGCGCCCGCGGGGGAAATGTGATCCGTGGTGATGCTGTCGCCTAGAAGCGCCAGCGCGCGCGCCCCCACGATGTCCGCGACGGGTTCGGGCGTCAGCGACATGCCGTCGAAATAGGGCGGCCGCTTGACGTAGGTCGAGGCGTCGTCCCACGCGTAGCGATCCCCCTGGGGAACCGGCAGGGCGCGCCAGGTCTCGTCGCCCGCGTAGACGTCCCGGTACGTCTCTTGAAAGGTCTTCGATTGCACCGCCGCGGCGACGGCATCCTGGATTTCCCGCTGGGTCGGCCAGAGGTCGCGAAGGTAGACGGGCGCTCCGTCGGAGCCGGTCGCGAGCGGCTCGCGCGTGAGATCGATGTCCACGCGGCCTGCCAGCGCGTACGCCACGACCAGAGGGGGAGAGGCGAGGTAGTTTGCGCGCACTTCCGGATGGACACGCCCCTCGAAGTTCCGATTGCCGCTCAGCACGGACGCCACGACGAGCCCTGCGGCGTCGATCGCCTCCGTGATCGGCGGCGGGAGCGGTCCGCTGTTTCCGATGCACGTGGTGCAGCCGTAGCCGACCGTGAAGAATCCGAGCGCCTCCAGATGCGGCGTGAGACCGGCGAGGCGCAGATACTCCGTCACCACCTTGGATCCCGGGGCCAGGCTCGTCTTCACCCACGGCTTGCTCTTCAACCCGCGCTCGACGGCCCGTTTCGCGACCAGCCCTGCGGCGACCATCACCGACGGATTCGACGTGTTGGTGCACGACGTGATCGCGGCGATCACGACGGCGCCGTCCTCCAGAGGGAATGACTCGCCCTTCATCGAGACGGCGGGCGCCCGGGTCGCGACGGCCCCGTCGCCGCCCTCGTTCTCCCAGCGACGCGCCGCGTCGCCCGTCGCCGGCTTCGCGGCCGCGCCGCGCAGCGCGGGGAGCGCCGTGACGAACCCGGGCTTCACGCCGGCGAGGGGGAGCCGATCTTGGGGCCGCTTGGGTCCCGCCATGCTCGGGACCACGTCGCCGAGATCGAGGCTTAGGCTGTCCGAGTACGAGGCGTCCGGCGTTTCGGCGGTGTGGAAGAGGCCCTGTTCCTTGGCGTACGCCTCGACCAGCGCGACCTGCTCCTCGGATCGGCCGGTGAATCGCAGGTAGCGAAGCGTCTCCGCGTCGATGGGGAAGATGCCGCAGGTGGCGCCGTATTCGGGAGCCATGTTGGCGATCGTCGCTCGGTCCGCGACCGGCAGGCCCTCGAGGCCGGGGCCGTAGAATTCCACGAACTTGCCCACGACGCCCCGCGCACGCAGCATCTCGGTCACGGTCAACACGAGATCCGTGGCCGTCGCGCCCTCGGGCAAGGAACCCGTGAGGCGGAAGCCGACGACGTGCGGGACGAGCATCGACACCGGCTGGCCCAAGAGCGCCGCCTCGGCCTCGATGCCGCCCACGCCCCAACCGAGCACGCCGAGGCCGTTGATCATCGTCGTATGCGAATCGGTTCCGATCAGCGTGTCGGGATAGGCCGTCGGCGCCGCGCCGTCGCTGAGGAAGACGACCCGCGCCAGGTATTCGAGGTTCACCTGGTGGACGATGCCGGTGGACGGAGGCACGACGCGAAAGTCGCGGAAGGCGGATTGCCCCCAGCGCAGGAACAGATACCGCTCGCGGTTCCGCTCGAATTCCTTCTTCGCGTTCAGAAGGAGCGCGGCGGAGGAACCGTATTCGTCGACCTGCACGGAGTGATCGATCACCAGCTCCGCCGGCTGGAGCGGATTGATCCGCGCCGGGTCCCCGCCCAAGGTCGCCATCGCGTCGCGCATGGCGGCGAGATCGACGACGGCCGGAACGCCGGTGAAGTCTTGAAGCAGCACGCGGCTCGGCGTGAATGCGATTTCCCGGTCGGGTTCGGCGGTCGGATTCCAGCGCGCCACGGCATCCACGTCTTCCGCGCGCACGGTCGCGCCGTCTTCGGTGCGCAGCAGGTTTTCGAGAAGGATCTTCAAGCTGAAGGGGAGTCGCTCGATCGAGTGGCCCGCCTTCGCGAGGGCGTCCAGTCGGTAGAGCGCGATATCGCGCCCGCCGACGCGGAACGCGCCGCGAGCGCCGAAGGAATTGGGCATGGATGGTCTCCGTTTGCCGCGACATGAAGTGCGGGTTGGGGAATGGTCACGTTCGCTTTGCCATCATACGGCATGGGCGGCTTCGGACAAAACGGCGTCGCCCGCGCCGTCGCCGCGTCGAATTGAACTGCCTGGCGCCGGCCGGTGCCGTAGAGTGCCCCCATGAACCGGCCGCCGAAGACGTCGCCCGACGGGGCGATGACATCCGCTCCACCGCGACGCACGTGGTGGATCGCGGGGCTCGTCGTCGCGGGCCTGGCGGTCGCGGGTTGGGGCGCGGCGCAGTGGCTGGGTCCGTACTTCACGCGCGCACGGCTGGAAACGTGGGTCGAGGCGGCGGGGGCCTGGGGGCCGCTCTTGCTGCTGGGCGCCCAGGCGGCGCAGATTCTCGTCGCGCCGATCCCGGGGGTCTTCGTCCCGATCCTCGCGGGGGTGCTCTACGGACCGATCCTGGGTCCGCTCGTCACGATGGGGGGAACCCTGCTCGGATCCACCGCGGCGTACTGGATCGGCCGCAGCGCGGGGCGCGCGGTCGCGGAGCGTTGGCTGGGCGCGTCGGCGCTCGACCAGGCGCACGGCATGCTTCAGGGGAAGCGGTGGCTGGCCCTGGCCGCGATGTTCCTCGTTCCCTTCTCGCCGGCCGATGCCCTTTGCTTCATGGCCGGAATTATCGGGATGGCCTGGGCCCCGTTCGGCGCCGCCGTGCTGATCGGAAGGCTACCGAAGGACATTCTGATCGCGGCCGGCGCCGCGATGGGCTGGGAACGCTTCGGGCTCGGCCTGGGCATGTAGCCCCGCCGAGCCCGATGATCCCATAGCGAATCGGGGTCGTTCAGTTACCGGCGGCCTTCGGCACGATCTTGAGAGCCTCCCCCTTCGTGAACGACGCGGTCGTCCGGGTGCCGTTCAGGATCGTGGCATCCTCCAGCGAGATCGCCTGCCCCGGATACTGTGCCCAGACCGTGGCGAACGTCGCGGACGTCTTGGCCGGCTCGAGCCTCAGGTGGTTGGCCTGGATGTTCAGCTTGGCCGGATCCCGGAGCGCGGCCGTGCTTCGAATCGCGGCATAGATCTGGTCGGCGGACCGCTGGTCCCCGGCGCGCCCCAGCATCTCCAGGAACTGGCCGCCTCGAATCCGGATGAACCCCGCGATGTAATTCTGCTGGCCTCCTTCGACTCTGGCCGTGACGGTGCCCACCCAGGCGGGGTAGTCGCGAAACTGCTCGCTCCGTCCGGCTGCCTCGGTGATGGCGCCGTGCGCGCGAAGGGAGTCGACGAACTGGGCCGGGGTGACGAGCGTGTCCGACGTCGTGCCCAGGAGCACCTGCATGCTCCCGGCGCTCCCCTTGGCCACGACCGCCGAGGGCTGATTGTCGGTCTGCCAGCCGTCGGGAAAGATCAGCTGGAAGGCCATGCCGGGGTGATAGAAGCGGTTGCCTTCGAAGTAACCCTGACGCGGGTCATTGCCGAAGACCAGGCCGTCGATCTGTTGCAGGTAGGGTTCCTTGCCGACGACCAAGCCCTTGGGCGCGCCACCGACCGCGGCCTGCGCGAGTTGCGCCGTGCGGATTTCGCGTCCCCCCGGATCGGGGTGTGTGGATAGGAAGTTGGGGAGGCTGCTCCCGGTGCGCTCGCTGATCCGCTTCAGCGTGGCGTACGTCGCGGGTATGGCCCGGGGATCGTATCCGGCCCTCACCGCGTACTGAACTCCGATCTCGTCGGCCTCCGTCTCATGGTCGCGGCTGTACTTGAGAAAGAGCAGGCCCAGGCCCTGTTGCGCCAACCCGCTGTAGGGGCGAAACGCGTCGACGAAGATCGCCCCCGCGATAAGGCCGATGCCGGCGATTTGCTGCTGGGTGATCTGCTGCGCCGTGTGGCGCGCCGTCACGTGCGCCAACTCGTGCCCCAGGATCCCCGCCAGTTGCGCCTCGCTCTCCACATAGGCCAGAATGCCGCGGGTGATATAAATGTACCCGCCGGGTAGCGCGAAGGCGTTGACGATGGGCGAATCGAGGACACGAAAGTGCCAGGTGAGGTTCGGCAAATGGGAGACGCGCGCCAGCCGCTGGCCGACGCCATCGACGTAGCGCTGGACCGCCTCGTCGCCGTAGAGGCCGTACTCGGCCTGGATAGCGGGGTCCGCCTCGCGCCCCATCTGCTCCTCTCGCCCCGAGGAGACCAGACTGATCTGCCTCTTGCCCGTGGCGGGATTGACGGCGCAGCCCGCGCCCGCGAGAAACGCGAACAGCGACACGAGCGCGGCGAGGGCGAGCCCAAAGCGCGTCCGAAACATTCCAGTCATTCGTATCACTCCTTGCGTAGACTTCCTTGGCGAACTTGGTGCGATCAGACTCGCGGTATGATACACCGTGACGCGATTCGTTGCTCCGACCGCCTTGCGTCGCGCGCCCACGACTCTCCGAGGTAACGATGCCCGCCACGACCGTCGATCTCGACGACGCCGCCGTTCGAACGATTCAATTCCTCAGCGCCGACGCCGTGGAGCGCGCCCGATCCGGGCATCCCGGCGCGCCGATGGGCGCCGCCGATTCGGTGTACGCGCTCTGGTCCCGTCATCTCCGCTTCGATTCCGCGGATCCGAATTGGGTGAACCGGGATCGGTTCATCCTTTCGGCCGGGCACGCCTCGATGCTCCTCTATTCGCTCCTGCACCTCTTCGACGTCGGCGTCACGCTGGACGACCTTCGTGCCTTCCGTCAGTGGGAATCCCGCACGCCCGGCCATCCGGAGTGGGGGCACACCCCGGGCGTCGAGGCCACGACCGGGCCTCTGGGACAGGGATTCGCGAACGGTGTCGGCATGGCGCTGGGGCAGCGTCTGGTCCAAGCGCGGTTTCCCACGCTCGGGCCGCTCCTCGACCACCGCGTGTTCGCGCTGGTGAGCGACGGTGATCTGATGGAGGGCGTCAGCGCCGAAGCCGCTTCGCTGGCGGGGCACTGGGGCCTGGGAAATCTGGTGTACCTCTATGACGACAACCGAATCTCGATCGAGGGTCCGACGTCGCTCGCATTCCGGGAAGACGTCGCCCGGCGGTTCGAGGCCCACGGTTGGCACACGGCGCATGTCGACGGCTACGATCGGGAGGCCGTCGATCGGGCGCTGGCCGATGCGGTCGCCGAGACGGCGCGGCCGTCGCTCGTGCTGGCGCGGACGGTGATCGGAAAGGGAGCGCCGACCCGGGCGGGAACGGCAAAGGCGCACGGGGAACCGCTGGGCGCCGAGGAGCTGCGTGGGGCGAAGGAGGCGGCGGGCTGGCCGGTCGATCCGCCGTTCCACGTCGCGGCCGACGTCCGCGCGCACGTCGCGGCCCTCGCGGCGGAGAAGCGCAAGGCCGCGGCGGCGTGGCGCGTTCGATTCGAGGCGGCGCGTCGGGCGGCGCCCGAGGAGGCCGCGCGGTGGGACGCGCTCTGGTCGCGGGCGCTACCCACGGACTTGGAGGGTCGGCTCCTGGAGGTCGCGACCGACGCGTCGCTGGCGACGCGCGCCTGGTCCGGGAAGATGATCCAGGTCGCCGCGGCCGCGGTTCCGTCCCTGATCGGCGGCTCGGCGGACCTCGGCCCCTCGAATGCGACCGACGTGAAGGGGGGCGGCGACGTGGCGCCGGAGGGAGCGGGGGAGGACGCGCCCGTCACCTTCTCGGGGCGGACGCTTCATTTCGGCGTGCGTGAGCACGCGATGGGTTCGATCGCGAACGGACTGGCGCTCTACGGGGCCTGGATCCCCTACGGCGGGACGTTCCTCGTTTTCTCCGACTACATGCGTCCCGCCATTCGCCTCGCGGCGCTGAGCGGACTGCGGTCGATCTACGTGTTCACGCACGACAGCATCTTCCTCGGCGAGGACGGCCCGACGCACCAGCCGATCGAACACCTCGGGGCGCTGCGCCTGATTCCGAATCTCGAAGTGTGGCGTCCCGCGGACGGGAGGGAAACCGCCACGGCGTGGGCGGCGGCGCTGCGGCGCGACCACGCCCCGACGGCGCTCGTCCTATCGCGGCAGGCGCTACCCGCGTTGCCCCGCCCGGCGGCCGGCGATGCGGATGCGGTCGCGCGCGGGGGGTACATCCTCGCAGAGCCGGGCGGCGGGAAGGCGCGCGCGGTTCTCGTGGCAAGCGGCTCCGAGGCGGCGCTGGCGCTCGAGGCGCGCGACCTGCTTGCGGAGCGAGGCATCCCGGTCCGCGTCGTGTCGGTGCCGTGCGTGGAGCGCTTCGAGGCGCAGCCGGAGACCTATCGCCACACCGTCCTTCCCCCCGAGACCCGCGCGGTGGTGATCGAGGCCGCGCGAACCGATCTCTGGGCCGCGATCGTGGGACCGGCCGCGCTACGCCTGGGCATCAGTCGATTCGGGGCCTCCGCCCCGGCGAAGGAGTTGGCGGAGCACCTCGGTTTCACCGCCGCCCAGGTAGCGGACCGCGTCGCCGCCTGGCTGCGAGGCACGTGAAGCGCCTCCTCGCTGGGGTAGTCGTCCTGGCGCTCGTCCTTCTGCTGCCGTTCCTGGGGTACCTCACGGACGACAGCTACATCCACTTTCAATTCGCGAAGAATTTGCTTCGCGGCGACGGGTTCGCCTTCAACGCGGGGGACCCTACCTACGGCGCCACCAGTCCGCTCTGGGTGCTCCTGCTCGCGGCGGCTGGAATCGTCGTGCCGGGCGCGTCGGGGACTCCCGACACGACGGCGACGATGCCGGCGCTCGCCTGGATCGCGAAGGGGTGGGGCGCCCTCTTCACGGCCCTCAGCGTGATCTGGCTCGCGCGGCTCGCGCGTCGCCTTGGCTGGGAGCCGAGACTCGCCGTCGCGGCCGCGTTCCTCGCGGCGGTCCACCCCTGGGCGACGCGCTGGGCGATCTCCGGGATGGAGACGCCCCTGGCGCTCTTTGCCGCGGTCGCGGCCCTCGACGCGCTCGCCGCGGCCTTGATCGAGGGAGCCCCGGCGTGGCGCGCCGGCGCGTGGATCGCCGTGGCGGCGCTGACGCGACCCGAATGCCTGCTCTTGGCGCTGCTCGGCGCGATCGCGCTGGCGATCGGCGGCGAATCGAGATTGCGCGCCCGCTCCGTGGCGTTGCTGGGTGCGGGCTTCGTCGTCCCCTACGGCGCCTGGCTGGCGTTCGCCTGGACGCAGTTCCACCGCCTGATGCCCAATACCAGCGCCGCGAAGGCGGGCGCGTGGCTCGACCTCGAACGCGGCGCGGTGGCCGTGCGCGACGGGATCCGCATCGTCCTTGCGTCGGAGGCGACGCCGGTCCTCCTCGCCGTGCTCGTCCTGGCATTCGGGGGCGTCGAGCGTCTCCGCGGCATGGAGCGGGGGCGTCGCGCGTTCTGGATTCTCGTTGCGCTCTGGCCGGTTCTGCTCCTCCTCTTCTACGCAGCGACGGGCGTCCAGGTCGTGTCCCGGTACTTGATTCCCGCCACGCCCGCGGTGCTGCTGCTCGGCGTGGCCTCCTGGCGCGTGGTGGCCGCGCAGCGTTCGGTCCGCCCCAACGTCGCCGCGGCCGGCCTGGTTGTCTTCCTGGCGATCCATGCCGCTGAAGGCGGCGCGATCACCTTTCGCGTCAGCGCCCCAAGCGCGCGTGAGCACGCCGTGGGGCTACGAGAGTCGCTGGGGGAGATCGGACGGTGGGCGGCGCACGAGACGCCTCCCGGCACCCTGTTCGCCGTCTCCGATATCGGCGCGTTCGCCTTCTACAGCGACCGGCCCGTTCTCGATCTGTTCGGGTTGGTGACGCCCGGGATGGCCTCCGTGGCGTCTCGCGTGGGGTACGACCGCGTGGTGCTCGACGTGCGATTCGAGGCCGTGGGGCGGCCCGCCTACCTGGTGGATCGCGCCCGGCAGAAGGCGCGTCTTACTTCCACGCGGGAGCCCGACAATCCCTACAGGTTCCTCTTCGCGCGCTCGATCGAAAACCTTGGGATCACACGGCCGGGGGGCTGGTTCTATTCCGTCTACTCCATCGACTGGGAAGCCTACGATCGGCTTCACCCCCGCTTCGCATCACGTTGAGCCGCGCGCCCTGGGAGCGTAGAATGGAGATCGTGGCGTTCGGGAGCGAGAATCGCCGCACCATGCAATCCTCATTTCGTTAATACGTTAGGCGGTATATTTAATGTCATTTCTCCGCAACTCGCTGTGCGCCGGCCTGGTCGCGGCGGCTGCCGCCGCGGCGGCGCCGTCCACGGTCGTCGCCAGTGTAGCCCCCGCCGCGCCGCGGCCGCCAGCGGCGGCCGGAAGCGCGGCGCCCTTCGCCCCGACGCTCCTGCCGTCCCTGGCCGGCTCCGCCGTGGAAGGGGTGATCCTGACCGCCGACTCCCTGATCGCCGCCCTACAGCCGCTCGCCGACTTCCATACGCGGACGGGGCACCCCACCGTCGTCCGGGGGCTGGGAGCGCTCCGCTCCGCAGATCCGCGGTCCAACGATCGAGCGCAGTCCATCCGCTCGTTTCTTCGGAGCGCCCGCACCCAATGGGGCACCGAGTGGGCGCTGCTCGCCGCGGACCACGACGTGATCCCGCTGCGTCTCGTGGAGGTTCGATTCTCGTTCGTGGAGGAGATCGCGAGCGACGCCTACTACGCGGACCTCGACGGCACGTGGGACGAGAACGGGAATGGAATCTACGGAGAGGTGGCCGACTCGCTGGACATGACGCCCGATCTCCTCGTCGGGCGTCTGCCCGTTTCCACGATCGCGGAGGCGGAAGCGCAGGTGGCGAAGATTCTCCGCTACCGCCGCAGTCCGCCGCCGGGGCCCGCGACGAAACACCTGCTCTTGGCGGAAGTGCTGTTCCCGCGCAACTGGACGGCGGGGCAACTCGTGCAGGTCGACGGCGCCGCGACCGCGGAGTCGCTGCGCGCCCGCGGGCCCGCCTGCGTGGCGTTCGATCGTTATTATGAGAACGCGACGAAATACCCCGGCTCCACCTACCTGGACCGCGCTTCCGCGCTGGGCGCCATCAGTCAAGGTTACGGCGTCGTCCAGCACGTCGGGCACGGGTCGCGATCGCAAATCTCGGTCGGGAGCGAGCTGATCACCTCGGCCGATCTGTCCGTGGTTTCGAGCGGCGACTCCGCCGCGCTCTGGATCTCCTCGAACTGCGCCTCCGCTTCGGTCGACTTCGACTGCTTTGCCGAGGCCCTGCTTCGGAAGCCAAGCGGCGGCGCGATCGCCTACGTCGGGGCGACGCGCGACGCCTGGCCTGGCGTGAGCGACATCGTGGCGAAGCGGGTCATCGAGACCGCGGTGCCGAAGGACGGACGCGGCGTGCCTCTGGGCGCCGCCGTCGATGCCGCCCGCCGCGCCCTTCTCCCGGAGGCCGCCGCGGAGACGCAGGAGCGTTGGGGCTACTTCGAGACGATCCTCCTCGGGGATCCGATGCTCCGCATCTGGCGCTGCGATCCCGAGACGCTGGCCGTCAGCGCGCCGTCCAGTGTCGCCCTGGGAAGCGCCGGGTTCGCGGTGAGCGTCTCGACCGGGGGCGCACCGGTCGAATCGGCGCTCGTCGTCGCGATCAAGGAGGGGGAGGACTATCGATCGACGTGGACCGATGCCTCGGGCCAGGCGTGGGTGCCGTTCCTGCCCGCGAGCACCGGTCCGTTCTCCCTCACCGTGACGCGGACCGACGCGCTCCCGTACGAGGACTCGCTATCGGTCACGGCGACGGCGCCGGCCCACTTCAGGCTGGTTTCGCTTGCCGACGACGACGCGACGCACGGCGACGGCGACGGGCGCGTGGACGCCGGGGAATCGTTCGGCTTCTCCGGCTCCGTCGAGAACACGGGGGGATCGTCCTCGAGCGGCTCGGTGACCGTCGACGTCGAGGCCGTGACCGCCGGGCTCGCGGTGGAGCAGGGGAGCGCCGCGCTCGGCGCGCTCGCCGCCGGCGGGGCCCTCCCGATTCCGTCGGGGCTGCGTCTCCATGCGGCCGCCCTCCCCGCCGCGGCCCGCACGGAGCGAGCCCGCCTCATCGTGCGCGACGGAGCGCGCGCCGACAGCGTGGAGATCGGAATCGAAGTCGTGGCTCCCTTGCCGCTTCTCTCCGGCTCGGCGTTCGACGACACGTCGCCCGGAAACGGGAACGGCGTTCCGGAATCGGGCGAGACGGTATCGTGGGTCTGGACGGTCGCGAACGAGGGCGCCGGCACGGCGCCCGCCGTCGGCGCGAAGGCGCGCGCCGCCGCGGCCGGGGTGACCCTCGTGGCCGATACCGCCTTCGTCGGCGATATCGCGCCGGGCGGGAGCGTGGTCGCGAGCGGCGCCATCGCCGTCGCCCTGGCGGCGCCCGTGAGCGGGCGTCTCTTCGACCTCGACCTGCGGGACGATCGGGGCCATCTCTGGACGATCCCGATCATGCGTCCCGGCGCGCCCCCGACGCTGCCCGACGTGCGCGTCCTCGGGTCCACCTCGGACGGCGTGCGTCTCGGCTGGGACGCGCCGACGTCCGGCGAGCGTCTGGGGTACCACGTCTACCGTGCGCCCGACGACGGCTCGCCGCTCGTTCGGGTGACCGGCGCGCCGGTACGAAACATTCCCGAATACGAAGACGCGGGCCTGGCGCTTCTGACCCGGTATCGCTACGCGGTTTCCGTCGTCGACTCCAGCGGCAACGAAGGGGCGCGCTCCCCGGAGATCGTCGTGAGCACGACGCCGCCTCTCGTGGCTGGATGGCCGGTGGCCTTCGGGCAGCCGACCTCGTCGAGCGTCTGCCTCGGAGACCTTGACGGCGATGGCCACCCGGAGCTCGTGGTCGGCGCCGACCGCCTCTTCGCGCTCCACGCGGATGGAACCGAGGTGCTGGACGGCGACGCGAACCCCGCGACGGTGGGCATCTTCTCCACCGTGCTGCAGAACATCGCCGGGTCCCCGGCGATCGCCGACATCGATCTGGACGGGACGCCCGATATCGTGGCCGCCTCCTGGGACGACTCGCTGGTCGCGGCGTTTCGGTCGAACGGAACGCTCTTCGCCGGATGGCCCAAGAAGGGTGACGCCCCCTTCTGGTCCACGCCCGCCGTGGGCGACATCGATGGCGACGGCCAGCCGGACATCGTCATCGGGTCGAACGCGTCGCGCGTCTATGCCTGGCACGCCGATGGCACCGAGGTCCGGGACGGCGATGCGAATCCCGGAACGGACGGGGTGCTCTTCGTGCCCGTCGGCACGGTGATCTCCTCCCCGGCGATTGCCGACCTGGAACCGGATGGCGTCCACGACATCGTGTTCGGGACCTCCGCGGGTCGGGTCTACGCCATGCACCATGACGCCGTGCTCCCGGGGTGGCCCTTCGTGGCGACCGGACAGTTCAGTTCCTCGCCCGCGATCGGCGACATTATCCCCGGCGGGTCCCTCGAGATCGTCATGGCGTCCTCGAACGACAGCGTCTATGTGCTCACGGCGGCGGGCGAGCGGGCCCCCGGTTGGCCGAGGCACCTCGAACTGACGCCCGGAAACGGCCGCACGAATTCCGCGGCGATCGCCCCGCTTCGTCGGCACCTCGGAGATCCGACGCTCTACGTGATCATCGCGGGGGCGCAAGGCGCGGTCGCGGTTTTCGCGCCCGACGGCACGCCCCGGCCCGAGTTCGCGGCGGTCACCCTCGGCGCCGTGTGCGAGGCGGCGCCCAGCGTGGCCGACCTGGAGGGAGACGGCTCGCTCGAGATTCTCCTCACCGCGGAGAATCGCCGCGTGCACGCGTTCCACCACGACGGGTCTCCGGTGAGCGGCTTTCCGATCGAGATCGGTGCGGAAGGACGCGGAACGGCGGCGGTGTGGGATCTGGACGGAGACGGCGCGACGGAGATCGCGCTCGCCGGGTGGGACCGGAAGCTGCACGTCTGGCGCTATCCGGGAACGTTCTCGCCCCTCGGGGCGGTGTGGCCGATGTGGCGGCACGACAACTGGCACACCGGTCTCTACACGTTCCCGATCCTGACGTCGGTCGATCCGCTCCCCACGCCCGAGCCATCGCCCCAGGCGCCGCCGGCGCGCGCCTGGCTCGCGCCGAACCGGCCGAATCCGTTCAATCCTTCGACCCTGATCGGATTCGGGGTCCCCGGGTCGAGCCCCGCCCAAGTGCTCCTGCGGGTTTTCGACGTGTCCGGGCGCTTGGTGGCGACACTGGTTTCACGCCGGCTCGATCCCGGGTATCATGAAATCCGCTGGGACGGTCTGGATCGCCGGGGGGCGCCGCTGGGATCGGGCGTCTACTTCCTCCGGGCGGAGATCGGTCCCGCCGCGCTGACGCAGAAGCTCGTGCTCGTACGGTGAGACTCGGGCGGGAGCGACGGCGCGCCCAGTCGCGAATCCATCGCCACGGCTACATTCCCCGACTCGAGGAGCCTTCATGAGCGGACCGGTTCGCGTGCGTTTCGCGCCGAGCCCGACGGGCACGCTGCACGTCGGCGGCGCGCGCACGGCTCTTTTCAACTTCCTGTTCGCACGCCACCACGGCGGAACCTTCATCCTTCGCATCGAGGACACCGATCGCGAGCGCTCCACTCAGGAGTCGGTGGGCGCCATCTTCGAGGGCCTGCGATGGCTCGGGATCGATTGGGACGAGGGACCGGACAAGGAGGGCGCCCACGGACCCTACTTTCAAAGCGCCCGCCTGGCGGGCTACACCGCGGCGGCGGGCCGCCTGCTGGAGGAGGGGAAGGCCTATCGCTGCTTCTGCGCGCCGGAGGAGCTGAAGCGCCGGCGGGAAGCGGCGCTGAAGCGCGGGGAGCCGCCCAAGTATGATCGCACCTGTCTCCGCCTCCCTCCCAGGGAGTCCGACGCCCGCGCCGCGGCCGGCGAGCCGCACGCCGTGCGCTATCGCATGCCGGACGACGGCGAGACCGCGTGGAACGACGCGGTGCGCGGCGACGTCACGTTCCAGAACGCCACGCTCGACGACTTGGTGATCTTCCGAGCGGATCAGCACCCCACCTACAACTTCGCGGCGGTCGTGGACGACGCGGCCATGGAGATCTCCCACGTGATCCGCGGCGACGACCACATCTCGAACACCCCGCGCCAGCTCCGCCTGTACGCGGCGCTCGGGCTCGCGCCGCCGGTCTTCGGCCACGTGCCGATGATCCTCGGGCCGGACGGCACCCGGCTCTCCAAGCGCCACGGCGCGCAGTCGGTCATGGAGTTCCGGGACGCGGGATATCTCTCCGAAGCGCTCGTGAACTTCATGGCGCTTCTGGGCTGGGCCTACGACGGCGAGCGCGAGCTCTTCACGCTGGCGGAACTGGGTGAAGCGTTCACGCTGGAGCGCTGCTCGAAGAACCCCGCGATCTTCAACTACGAGAAGCTCGACTGGATGAACGGCGAGTACTTCCGGGCGCTTCCGCTCGCGCGGCGCGCGGAGCTCGTGGCGGAGCATCTGCGCGCCGAGGGCGCGCTGGCGCCCGAGGCCTACGCGGATCGGACCGAACTGGAGCGGGCCGTCGCGGCCGTGGGCGACCGGATGAAGCGTCCGCAGCAGTTCCTCGACTATGCGGCGTACCTCTTCGTGGAGCGCGTGGAGCCGGAGCAGGGTCCCTGGGAGGAGCTCCTGGCGAAGCCGGGGGCGCCGTCGCGGCTCCGGTCCTTCGCGACGCTGCTCGAGGGCGCGGCCTCCCTGGATCACGATGCGCTCGACCAGTCGTCCCGCGCGCTGGCGAAGGAGGAAGGGGTCAAGTTCGGCGACATGGTCATGCCGGCCCGGATCGCCCTCACGGGAAAGAAGGTGAGCCCCGGCATCTTTGACGTGATCGCGCTCCTGGGCCGCGAGCGGACGGTCCGGCGGCTGCGGGACATGGCCGACCGAATCGAGAGCGCCGCCGGCGCGGCCAAGGCCTGAGGCGGCCGTGATCGCCAGGGACGGCGAGGGCGCCGCGGCCGCAGCGGCGGAGGGCGTTGCGGAACTCTCGACGCTTCGGGTCGCGCTGGTCCACGACTGGTTGACCGGCATGCGGGGCGGCGAGAAGTGTCTCGACGTCCTGGCCGAGATCTTTCCGCGCGCCGATCTCTATACGCTGGTCCACCGAAAGGGAACCGTTTCCCCGCGCATCGAAGCGCGCCGTGTCGTCGAATCGTGGATCGCGCGATGGCCGGCCGGTCGGTCTCATTACCGGTGGTACGCGCCGTTCTATCCGTTGGCCATCGAGTCCTTCGACCTCGGGGCGTACGATCTGGTCGTCTCGACCAGTCATTGCGTGGCGAAGGGCGCCGTGACGCGGGCCGATACGCTGCACGTTTGCTACTGTTTCACGCCGGTTCGCTACTTCTGGGATCTCTACCCGGAGTACTTCGGCCCCGGCCGGAGCGGATGGCTTGCGCGGAGCACGGCTCCGCTCCTGGCCCACTACTACCGGCTGTGGGACCGGGTGAGCGCCGACCGCGTCGATCTCTTCCTCGCGGACTCCGCCCACGTGCGTGATCGGATCGCCAAGCACTACCGGCGGCCGTCACTCGTGATTCATCCGCCCACGGACACCGAGGCCTTCTCGCCCGCCACGGCCGCGGCGCCCGCGGATGCTCCCTACCTGGTCGTCTCCGCCCTCGTTCCCTACAAGGGCGTCGAACGCGCGATCCGGGTCTGCGCCGCGCGCGGGAGGAGGCTCAGGATCGTGGGGACGGGGCCGGAGGAGGGAAGGCTGCGCGCCATGGCCGGTTCGGGCGTCCAGTTCGACGGATGGCTCTCGGAGGAGGCGCTTCGGGACGCCTACCGGACGAGCCGGGCGCTCATCCAGGCGCACGAGGAGGACTTCGGGATCGCCCCCGTGGAAGCCCTCGCGTCGGGGCGGCCGGTCGTCGCGCTGGGGAAGGGGGGCGCGGCGGAGGTCGTGACCCCCGAATGCGGCGTTCTCTACGAACAGCCCACCGACGCGGGTCTCGACGCGGCCCTGCGCGAATTCGAGTCGCGATCCTTCGATCCGGCCGCGCTTCGCCGCCGGGCGATGGAGTTCTCGCGCGAGGCCTACCGCGAGCGCATGGTCGGCGCGCTGTCCCGAGCCTGGCGCGCGTTCGCCTCGCGCGGCGGACGTCCCGACGCGCTCGACCGCCTTGTGCCCTGACGCCCGACGGTCAGCCTGCGACCCGCGGGTTGGGCCCTACCGCGGCATCTCCGTGAAGTCTCCCGCGATCACCAGGTGCATCTTGTCGGCGTGGAGGTGCGCGCGAATCGCCTCGTTCACCTGCTCGCGCGTCACGGCGCGAAAGCGCGCGGGATACTCATCCAGGTACTTCGGCCCCAGACCGATCTTCTCCGCGTAGGAGAGCTGCTGGGCGACGCCGGCGTTCGTGCCGAGACGTACCTGGAAGTTCCCCGCGAAGAAGTTCTTCTGGGTCTCCACTTCCTCCTCGGTGATTCCCTCGGCGACGTACTGCTCGATCACTTCGCGGGAGGATCGGATCGCCTTGGCCGCGTTCGGCGGCGCCACGGCGCAGTAGAGGAACCAGAATCCATCCAGCGCGTCGCTCCACCGATAACGCGAAGCGATGGCGTAGGTGAGTCCCTCGGTATCGCGCACGCGCTTGCCGACCCGCGACGTCAGCGAGGACTGGCCTAGCGCCGCGTTGGCGATCATCGTCGCCTCGAAGTCGGGGTCCGACCGGGTCAAGCCGCTCGCGTGACCGAAGTAGAAATCGGCGTTCGCCTTGCCCGGCATCGACTCCACGTGTTCTTCGGGTGCGGTGAGCGGAACGCGCGCCGCGGGGAGCTGCGGCTTCTCGCCGCGGGGCAGCCCGCCGAACAGGGTCGTGACGAGGGCGGCGACCTTCTCGGCCTCGACGTCGCCGACGATGGAGAGGACGGTGCCTGCCCCAACGTACCGGGCGCGGTGAAACGCCTGGATGTCCTTGACGCCGATGGCGTCGATGCTCTTCATCATGGCCTCGCGCGTCGCGGCCGCGTAGGGATGACCGGCGGGGAAGATCTGGCGCGTCAGCCGATCGTAGGCGCGTTGGCTCGTGTTGTCGTCGCGGCGCAGCACTTCGGACCGGAGTTCGTCCTTCGCCTTCTTCAATTCGGCGGCGGCGAGCGTGGGACGCTCCACCTCGTCGGCAAGCGTCGTGAGGAGGAGCTTCAGGTCGCGGGCCATCCCCGAGCCGGAGATCGTCGTCTCTTCCCGGCCGATGTCGATGGAGCGGCGCGCGCCGACGTCGTCGAGCGTGGCGGCGATTTCCTCCTTCGTGCGGCCGGCGGCGCCCCGCGTGAGCATCTTCGCCGTCAGCGCCGCCAGGGCGGGGGAGTCGGCCGGGCCGTGCATCTCGCCCGCGAGCACGATCCCCTCGATGGCGACGGTCGGGACGGCGTGATTCTCGAGCACCTGGACGACCATCCCGTTCGGCAGCACGCGCCGCAGCGTTCGCGACGCGAACGATGACGTGGAACGGGGCTCCTCGGAGCTGCCGCCCGCGCCTCCTTGCTTCGTCTTCGGGGCGGACTCCTTGGAGGCGCCGCCGCCGGCGGGGGGCTCGGTAACCGGAACGAACCAGCCGACCGTCGCGTGATCGGGGAGGAAGTACGCTTTGGCGACACGTTTGATGTCGTCGCGGGTGACCTTCTTGATCGCGTCGATGTAGCCGACGAACCACTTCCAGTCGGCGGAGGCCACGGCCTCGCCCAGGTTGCTTGCCAGGGCGTAGGTCCCGTCGCGCTGGCGCACCGTGGCCACTTCGAGCTTCTTCTTCGCCCGCTCCAGTTCGTCCGCGGTCACGCCTTCCGTGGCGAGGCGCGCCAGGGCTTCCTTCAGCGCCGCCTCCACCGCCTCGTGAGACTTGGAAGGGGCCACGGTCGCATGCACGGTGAAGGGGTAGGGGTCGCGGAACGTGGGGTTCCAAGCGTCGATGTCGGTCGCCAGTCCCGTCTCGACCAGGGCCTGGTGGAGGCGGGAGTTCACGCCGCTCATGAGCACCATCTGCACCAACTCGAGCGGGATGAAGTCCGGGTGGAGCGCCCCCGGTTTGAGGTAGCCGATCTCCACCATGCCGACCGTGCCCGGGCGTTTCACGATCACGCGGCGTTCGCCCTCCTGGGGCGGCTCCACGGTGATCACCTGGGGAATCGGCTCCTTCGAGCGGGCGAACGCGCCGAATTCCTTGTCGAAGAGGCGGAGCGCCGCCGCGGTATCGAAATCGCCGACCAGGACGGCGGTCGCGTTGTTGGGGTGAAAGAACCGCCGGTAGTGCTCCCGCAACGTCGCCGTGGAGACTCCTTCGATGTCGCTGCGGTAGCCGATCGTGCTCCAGTGATAGGGATGGGCCGTAACCGAAGCGGCAACGACCGCCTTGTCGAGCGCGCTGGACGGTCGGTTCTCGCCGATTTCATATTCGTTTCGCACGACGGACATCTCGGGCTGCCGCTCCGAGTCGAGCAGCAGCGCGCGTCCCAGCCGGTCGGCCTCGATCCTCATCGCGAGGTCGAGTTTGTCGGAGGGAAGCGTGGAGTAGCCCGTCATCCGGTCGTTCCAGGTCGTCATGTTCGACGAGCTGTAGTCGGCGCCTGCCTCGTAGAGGACCTCCTGAAACGTCTTCTTCCCGTTCGCCTTGCCGAAATTCTTGGTGCTCTTGTTGAAGAGGAGGTGCTCCAGCAGGTGGGCCGAACCGGTGGCGCCGGGCCATTCATTCCGCGAACCGACGTGGTATACGACCAGGAACGTGATGACGGGCACGCTCCGGTTCGGGGAAATCAGGATCGTCATCCCGTTCGACCGGAGCCGGTATTCCGTGATGCCGCCGAGCGAGTCGACACGCTCTACGTTGCGGGGCATGGAGGTCCCGCGGGTCGTCGCCTCGCGGGGCTGGGCGCCGGCCGGGGCGGGAGCCGCCCCCATGCCGACCGAGGTCACGAGCAGCGCCGCGCCGAGCGCGCGGCCGAATCGAGCGATCATCGGCGGTTTTCCCTCCGGGTTGAATGTACGCGCAGGTTGGATAGGGAGAAGCGGGAGCCGGTTGGTAGCGCTACGGGGATTCGAACCCCGGTTTGATGGCTGAGAACCACCCGTCCTGACCCCTAGACGATAGCGCCCCAACCAGCTCCCACAGCGCGGAACGAAGAAGGTGGCTGGGGGAAGAGGATTCGAACCCCTGTACCGTGGTCCAGAGCCACGTGTCCTACCACTGGACGATCCCCCAACGGGCTGAAAAAGGTATCACGAGCCCCCGAAAAGGGTCAACCGGCGGGACGCGCTCCGGGCTCTTCGCGCCGGAAGTGCTGGCGGAGGAAGAGTATGAAGAGGACGAGCAGTGCAAGCACCACGACGAGGTCGAATCCGTGCCAGACGTCCTTGATCTTTTCCCAGTTCTCGCGGAAGAGAACACCGACATAGGCCAGCCCCAGGCTCCACGGGGCGGAGCCGAGAAACGTGTAGAGCGTGAACCGCCAAAAGGGTACGCGCGCGGCGCCGGCCGGGAGCGATACGAACGTGCGAACGATCGGCAGGAGCCTTGTCCAGAACGCGACCTTGAGGCCGTGTTTCCGAAGCCACCGTTCCGCGCGGTCGTACTCCTCCATCCGGATCAGGTGCCACGACGCCATGCGCTCGGCGGCGGCGCGTCCGCTCTTCATGCCGATCCAATAGGCGACCCAGGACCCCAGCACGTTGCCCACGGCGCCGGCGAGCGTCACCCCCCACAGGGTGAACCGGCCCGTCGTCACCAGGTAGCCCGAGAAGGGCATGATGATCTCGCTGGGGAGCGGGATGCAGGCGCTTTCGATCGCCATGCAAACCACGATCCCGCCATAACCCCAGGCGGCGATGGTGGCCAGGATGAACGCCGAGAGCGGCGCGATCACGTTCTCGAGCAAATGCATCGCAGTACCCTACGTGAGCCTCTCGACACGGACAAGCGGAAAGACTTCATTCTTGAGGGGTTACCGGGGCCGTGATAGCGTCCGCATGGAATGCGACCCGCACCCCGACGTCCGCCGACCGTGTCATTCCCCCGCGGGGGAGGTCTCCTACTCTATTTGGCCGTGGCCTGGCTCGCATGGGGCCCCGCCGCGGCGCTGGCGGCGCCCGGGAGCGGCGCCTCGCTCGGCCTTCGGCAGACGCCGATCGCGGATGCCCCGGAATACGGCACGCTGGAGTCCGTGACCGGATCGCCCTCGGATCTCCTGCTCGCGGCAACCCGCGACGGGTTCGACGTGCACGCGGCGGCTTCCCTGGGTGGAGCTCGGGTCGGCGCCTACCGCTCGGCGAGCCCCGTCCGATCCGTGGCCGGTCGGGCCACGCGCGCCGTCCTGTTCCACGGAATCGGCGGCCTATCGATCCTCGATATCTCCAATCCCGCGTCGCCGCTGCTGGTCTCTTCGCTGGTCACACCCCACCGTGCGGACGCCGGCGCGGTATTCGGAGACGGATCCTGCGCGGCGATATCCGATTCGTTCCTGCACGTCGTGCGCCTCGAGGCGGGAACCGGGTGGCGCGTGGTCGAGACGCTCTCGTTCACCGATGGCCGCCGGCTCGTTCGCGCACGCGCCCGGGGCGATTCGCTCCTCGTCGTCGCGGCGCGGCCGGGCGCGCTTCCACGGCTCTACGTGACCCTCTACCGATTGCCGTTGGGGGCCACGAATTTGGTGCAGGTCGGCGCGTGGGTGTTCAACGGGCGCGGGGCGGTCGATGCCGACTGGGACGGCCGCATCGCCGTCGTCGCGGACGGTAATGCCGGCGTTCACTCCGTCGATCTGGTCTCGGGCTCCATCGTGCAGACGATTCCGATCACCGCCGCGCGGTTGGTTCGCGCCGTCGCGATGAACGAGACCAGCGTCTACGCGGTGGGGGAGGCGGCGACCCTGCAGCGGTTCGACCGCGTCGGCGCCTTCGCCGAATCGCTGCAGGCGACGCCCAGCGAGATCCTGGAGCTGGAGCCCGTCTCGATCGCGCTGCTCGGATCGCGAGCGATCGTCGCCACCCGCGACGTCGTGACCGCCGTCGAACCGGACGAGATCGGGCGAGCCCAACTCGAGTTTCCCTCGTCCTCGGACGTCGTGCTTCCGCCGATCGCGCCGGTCCGTCACATCGGCCGGGCGCGTCGCCTGGCGGCCGCCGACGGGCTCGTCTACGTCGCGGACTACGGGGGCGGTCTTCGCATCTATCGAGCGGGGGCGGCCGACACGTCCTTGGTCGGGACCGTTCCACCGCTGGCCGCCGGCCGCGTCGTCGATCTCGCCCTGGATGCCTCGCAATCGCGGATCTACCTGGCCTCGCAGTCGTCCGGCTTCGAGGTCATCGACGTGTCGAACCCCGCGGCGCCGGTGCGCCAATCCTCGCTGACGGTGCCGGGGCTCGCGAGCGCGGTCGCGGTGATCGACGCCGCCACCGTCGCGGTCGCGCACACGGGAAGCGGCTCGTCGCCGGGTGTCACGATCATCGATGTCGCGACGGCGACGGCGCCGTTCCCGCGCGGTTCGGTGGGCGTCCCCTTCGTACAGTCGCCTCGGGCGCTCGCGGTGCGCGACACCGTACTCTTCGTGGCCGACGATCAATTGGGCGTGCTATCGATCGGGATCGGAAACCTGGATGCTCCCGCCGCCTTCGGGCTGCCGACCGGCGCGACGGCAACGGACCTGGACCTTCAGGGCACCCTGCTTCTCGTCGGGACCCGCAGCCGAGGGCTCCAGATCGTGGATGTCGCCGATCCGACGTCCCCGATTCTCCGGTCGGAGCCGTTCCTTCCTCCGGTGTTCGGCGTCGCACGCCAGGGCAATGCCGCCATCGCGTGTCTTGCCGACGGAGGTGTCGCCCTCGTCGACATCACGCAGCCCGCCTCTGCGGTGGTGCGGTCGGTGGTCGCCGCCGCCGGCGTGCCGCGCGACGCCGTCTGGGTGGGGGACACGCTGTTGGTCGCGGCGGGGACATCCGTCGAGCGGTTCCTGCTCGCGCCGTCGACTCCGTCTTCGCCGTCGCTCAGCGTGACGCTCGATGCGGCCTCCGTGCAGTCGCGGGCGCGGGTTTCCTGGAGCGTTTCCCCCGGGCCGGGACAGGTGGGGTGGAACGTCTTTCGTGATCGCGGGATTGCGACGGAGGGAACACCCACGCCCGGCGGCGTGCGCGTCACCGAACACATGCTCGCGACGGGGGAGCGCGAGGCGCTGGACAACGGCCTCGTCGCGGGATTGGAGCATCGGTATCGTCTGGAAGCCGCCTTCGAGGACGGCAGCGTGCTCACGGTGGCGGAGGGCTCGATCTTCGTTCCTTCCAACCCGCGTCTGGGACGACCCTATCCCAATCCGCATCGTTCCGGCGGCGGCCCGGTGTCCGTTCCGTATCGCGTCATCGCGGGAGGGGCCCCGGTCGTGCTGCGGGTGATCGACGTGCGGGGTAGGCTGGTGCGAGAAGTGGCGACGACGTCCCCCCTCTCCGGGGGGTTCGGCGAACTCCGCTGGGATGGTCGCGATCGCAACGGCCGCGCGGCGCCCAGCGGCGTCTACTACCTTTACGTCCGGGGACCTGGAATCGACGATGCCCGATCCGTCGTGCACCTTCGCTAGACGCCGGCGCCGCGCGCCGCGCGCCGCCTCCGCGCTCTTCACCGCGGCCGGATTGCTGCTCGCGGCCGGCGCCTCGGCTCAATATCCGAATCCTGGCAGTCCCGCCATCGGGGGAAATCCGATCCCGGGCACGAGCACGGGCCGCCCGCGGTTTTCCGTCGACGCGACCGTGCAACCGAGCGAGGGCGGGCTCGATACCCGGATCGACTACCGTTTGGACCGCAGCGAATTGCTGTTCGAACGGACGAACGGGGCGTATCGGGGCGCGTACGAGGTCCGCGTCATATTCTATAAAGACAAAGGGGGAGCGCAGGTTACGGGCGACGTGTTCCAGCGCAGCCTTCGCGTCGCGACCTACTCGGACACGCGGCTTCGGGGCGCGGACATCATCGACCATGTCACCCTTCGGGCCCCCGCGGGGAAGTATCGTGTGCAGGTCGTCATCACCGATCTCGTCGCCGAGCGCGCTTCAGGGACCGAGCTGCGCGTCGTGGTCCCCGAGGAGAACGACCAGCTCGTGTGGTTCAGCGATCTCTCCCTCGGGACCGCCGTCGACTCGCTGATCGCGGGCGGCTCGCCGCGTGAGGCGTTCATCCCCGAGCCGTCGCGCCGGTTCGGCCTCAACCTGCCCGACCTCGTCGTCTTGGGAGAGCTGGTCGACCGGAGGCCCCCGGCGTCCGGCGGCGCCAGCGAAACTTATAAGGTTCGGATGCGGGTCTCGAACGACCTCCAGGAGGTCGTCTGGCGCGGCGACACGACCTTTGCACGCGCCGGCGAGCGCACCCCGTTCCTGCTCCGACCCCACCTTCGGCCTCTCGAGGCGGGGGGCTACCGATTCCTGGTCGAGCTGGCGAGCCCCAGCATCACGCCGCCCGGCAAGCAGAAAGCCGTCCCCGTGCGCCGCGAGCGGGACTTCCGCGTCGACCAAACGAGTCAGAACGTAGCCTGGGAGTCCAAATCGTCACTGGACGTGCTCCGGTACATCGCGAACCGACAGGAAATTGCGGAGATGGAAACCCTGGAGAGCCCGGAGGCTCGGCGCGCCTTCTGGGAGCGATTCTGGCGCGATCGGGACCCGACGCCCGAGACGGAGACGAACGAGGCGCTGGAAGAGTTCTACCGCCGCGTCGAGTATGCGAACCAGCACTTTAGCGTCGGCACCAACGGCTGGCGGACGGACATGGGCCGGATCTACATCCAGCTCGGAAGCCCCGACGAAGTGGTCAGCAACCCGTTCAACTTCGATCGGCCTCCGGAGCAGATCTGGTACTACTACAAATTGCGACGTACCTTCGTCTTCGTGGACCGAGACGGTTTCGGACGATTCGAGCTCGATGCAACCCGAAATCCGTAGCCCGGGAAAATGCATTAAACCGTTGAAGTGAAATGGTTTAGGTCTCAATTCACAATATTTTGTTTGACAGTACCTCGGCGTTCGCCTACCGTGCCGCCGAATTTCATAGAGCCGCGCAGACCGAGGCGCAATGCTTCGAAGGAGTTATGCGCCACAGGTCTGAGAGTGAGCCGATGAAACAAAAAACCAACGGAAAGGGGGTGGCTAGCGGAAGGTCCTAACGAGCACGAACTGCTCCATCGGATCTGCCCGGGTCTCCGAACGACATCGTAGAAAAAGCGACTCGGGAGCTGGGACCCAGGATAGGCCAGGGTCCAACCAACCAAGGAGGTTACCGCAGATGTTTCAGCGCAAGCTGATTGTTGTCCTCAGCGTTTTCGCCGTCCTCGCCTTCACGGCGGGCACGAGCAACGCCTCGCTCTCGCGCGTCGAGGGCATGGGGCTCGGGATGCCCGAGCTGAGCCAGTTCACCGACGATTACCAGAACATCTACATGTATCCGTCGTCCGTCGTCCGCCAGAACAACCTGGTGCTGGCGGAACTCGGAAACAACCCGTCCGAGGCCGAGGACGCCTTCACGCCTCAGGATCAGAGCTTCACGCTCATCAAGAACTTCCCGCAGTTGGGCGTCGTCGCGGTGCAGATGAAGCAGAGCTCGCTGAACCTGCCGAACGGCTCCAGCAACTCGAACAACGAGTGGTGGGATCTGATTTGGGGTAAGGCGTTCACCAAGATGGATTTCGCGGTGCGGTTCGATCTCGCGAACTCGTACTACGAAGACGAATTCAATTTCGGCACCCCGGGTACGCTCCAGAATCGCGGTATCTCCACGTCGTTCGATCCGTATCCGTTCGGCGGAACGTTCGACTCGGACGTGATCCTTGGCTCGGGCCTCGAGATCAACACCTACGGCATCACGCCGTCGATCTCGCTCCACATGGATAACGACAACCGCCTCGACCTCGCGGCTACCTACCGCAAGTACACGTTCAACCGTGCCGAAGGCGGCGCCTTCTACGCCCCGTCGCCGGAGACGTTCGAGGATGGCGGCAATGCGTCCTACTCGGCGGCCGCCCGTTACTTCATGAACAAGAGCGACGTCAGCCAGTGGTACTTGGCCGGCTGGTACGTGAACGACGATTTCTCGTGGACCGTGGAGAACTTCGCGGGCGCCACGACCTCGCGCTCGGCCGACGAGACGTACAAGGCCTACGGCGCGGGCATCTCGAACAACACGCGCGTCAACGACAACAATCTGCTCCTTTGGGGCATCGGCGCCTGGCAGATGAAGCACAACTACGAGCGCACGGACAACAACGATGCGGTCGCCAGCACGGTGACGAAGACGCTCGAGGAGAAGATCACGACGCTGCCGGTGCTGTTCGCGGCCGTCGAGACGCAGGCGACGAACTGGCTGAAGGTTCGGATCGGCGCCACGAACATGGTCAACCACGCGCGTTCGGAGTTCAGTGATTTCGACTCGCCGACGGGGACGGAGACCGAGAAGTTCCGGTTCACCGACTTCAACCTCTCGCTCGGCACCGGAATTCGCTGGAACAATCTCGACGTCGACATGACGTTGAACGAGGAGTTCCCCTTCACGGGCGGAAACTTCCTCTCCGGTTCGGAGCAGGCGGCCTTCACGCGCGCGTCCGCGACGTACCACTTCTAGAAGCAACGATCAGAACGTCCCGGCCCTTTGGGGCCAGGCAGTACAGCAGGGCCGCTCGGCGAGTTCGCCGGGCGGCCCTTTGCCGTGGGTGTCAAAAAGGCCGCAAATCATCTTGACAGGCCCGCGACCCATTCCTACCTTGAGGGTTAAGTGAGATGGGGAGGCCTGTGCCTGGCGCGTGGGCTTCCAGGGGCGCGATCTGAAACCATAAGGAGGTTTCAAAGGACGAAAGCCGGTTTGCGTGGATCCAGGTCGAGGTGGGGCCCCGGGATGGGGCATCGGGATTGACGGCGGCAGCGTCCGCCGGGCGGTGAGAGACCGCGATACCAGGGAAGGAGTGACCCTCGCATGGCGCTTCCACAGATGTACAGGGGAGGGCGAATAATGAATCGACCTCGAACGCGGCGTACGGTAGGCGTCGCCATGTTGTTCATGGCGGGCGCCGTTTTTGCATTTGGCGCCGCCTGGGCCGGGACGACGGGGCAGATCGCCGGTACGGTCCTGGATGGGTCCACGAACGAACCGCTGGGGCTCGTCAGCGTCTCCATACCAGAGCTCAAGCGCGGCGCGGTTACCGACCAGCAGGGCAACTTCTACATCGTGAACCTGCCCGCCGGGAAGTACACGCTCCGGGCATCCCTGCTCGGCTACGTGCCGCAAGCGCAGCAGGAGGTGCAGGTATTCCCCGACTTCGTGACCAAGATCGACTTCAGGATGGAGTCGACGGTCCTCCAAAACGTCAAGGAAGTCGAAGTTCGCGCCGAGCGTCCCTTGATCCAGAAGGACGTGACCGGCACCACGAAGTTCCTGAGCGGCGACGATATTCGTAATCAGCCCCTTCGCGGGTACCAGGAAGCCGTGGCCCAGCAGGCCGGGGTGGTGAGTTTCAAGGTCCGCCTCGACAATGGGCAGATCAACGGCAACGAATCTCAGAACGGAAGCACGCTCATCGTCCGCGGTGGACGGCCCAACGAAGTGGCCTACTACGTGGACGGCTTCTCGCAGCAGGATCCGCTCACCGGGAATTCGACGACGCTCATCAACTCGGACGCCATCGAAGAGGTGGTGGTCCAGTCGGGCGGGTTCAACGCCGAGTACGGCCGCATCAATTCCGGCGTCGTCAACGTCGTGACGAAGGAAGGGTCGTCGAAGTACTTCGGATCGCTCGAAGGCATTTCGGACCTCCTTTCGGTCGGGGCGGACCGCCGTGACAACAACATCTACGCCGTGTCGCTGGGTGGTCCCATCGTTCCCAATTCCTCGAGCGCTTCGTTCTATTTCTCGGGCGAGCGGAAGTACAACCGGGACCGCAACCCCTCCTCCTTCGCGAAGAACCAGATCTACTCCCTGGAGGAAAACTCGGCCTTCGCGGACGGAATCCTGCCCTCCAACTCCAGCGACTCCTGGGCCACGGTCGGCAAGTTGACGCTGAAGCCGAGCCCGCTCCAGACGCTGAAATTGGGCGGCACGTGGAATCGGGAAGACTGGCAGCAGTACTTGACGACCTACCGCTTCAACTTGGCGCATGCGCCGCGGTACGAGGATCTGAACTACTCCGTCTACTCCACCTGGAGCCACAGCCTCAACAGCAACGCCTACTACGAGGTGAAGGCGAACTACTTCACGACCGAGCGGACGCGCGGCGACGGCGTCCACTTCGATGATCTGAAGGCGTACAGCCGGCCGAGCGGCAACCCGCGCTACGACCAGGACGAGGCGCTGTTCTGGTACGGCGACGAGAACCCCGGCGGCGCGCACGTCTGGGACGACTTCCTGCATCGCAAGTCGTCGTACTGGGGCGTGGCC
Organism: Candidatus Eiseniibacteriota bacterium; assembly: GCA_003235575.1. Classification (GTDB taxonomy): domain Bacteria; phylum Eisenbacteria; class RBG-16-71-46; order SZUA-252; family SZUA-252; genus SZUA-252. The sequence continues at coordinate 49,955 of QJVW01000092.1, forward strand.
GCGAACTACGCGAATCAGATCAACAAGGACTTCCAGTTGAAATTCGGCGGAGACTACCAGCGGCACACGCTCCGCTACTACGACCACTACTTCCCGGTTCAGCTCTACGACGCGAACGGAAACCCCGACAACACGCGCGACGTGGATCACTACGGCTACGATGCGCTGGGGAACGAGATCGACGAGGGCGACACCTTCACCGACGCGAACGGGAACAACAGCTACGACGTCGGGGAAGTCTTCAACGACAAGAACGGAAACGGCATCTACGACGATCCGCTCGACGTCCCGAAGCACCCGAAGGTGGCGTCGCTCTACGCGCAGGGAAAATACGAGCGGTTGGGACTGGTGCTGAACGCCGGTCTGCGTTGGGACTACCTGACCCCGTCCACCAGCGCGCTCCGCAGCGAGTCGACGCCGCTCGACCCCGACGCCCTGAACGATTCGCGCCTGCAGGCGGCGGATCTCGAGGATTCGAAGGTCTACAACCGGCTCAGCCCGCGGCTCGGCGTCGGCTTCCCGGTCTCGGACCAGACGCTGGTTCACGTGAACTACGGCAAGTTCTTCCAGCAGCCGAACCTGCAGGATCTCTACGTGAGCTACGCGTTCCTGGAACACAAGATCCGCACCGGCGGGTACTTCGTGGGCTTCGGCAACCCGAACCTGGAGCCGGAGGAGACGACGGCGTACGAGTTGGGTCTCGCCCACACGCCGACCGATCGTTCGCGCATCCAACTCACGGCCTATTACAAGGACGTGAAGAACCTGGTGGAAATCACGAACAATCCGTCCACGCCGAACGCGTTCGCGTCGTACCAGAACCGCGACTTCGCGACGATCAAGGGCTTCGACATCTCCTACACGCTGCGGCGTGTCGGACTCGTGGCCATGAACGCCAGCTACACCCTGCAGTGGGCCACGGGAACGGGCTCCATCGCGCAAACGCAGCGGAACATCGCCTGGACCGCGAGTGAGACGCCGAAACTCTCGTCGCCGCTGGCCTTCGATCAGCGTCACAAGGTCTCGGCGGGTTTCGATTTGCGGTACGGGAAGGGACAGGGCCCGGTGCTCGGCACGACCCCCATTCTCGAGAACGCGGGCCTGAACATCATCGTCAACGCGGCGAGCGGCACGCCCTACACGCCGACGACCTTCTACAACGAGGTGACCCTCGCGAACGTGGCGACCCAGCCGATCGGGCCGCTCAATTCCAGATACGGCCCGTGGACCGTCCAGGTCGACGCCAAGCTGAGCAAGACCGTGGCGTTGGGCCGGCAGAACTTGGATCTCTTCGTCTGGGTGCTGAACGTGTTCGATCGTGACAACGTGAACTCCGTCTACACCGGTTCGGGGAGCGCCACGACGACGAACTTCCTGAACACGGCGGAGGGGCAGGCGTTCTTGGATACGAACGCCGCCAACTACGGTGCGGACGTCGCGCTCGAGCGCTACCGGCTGGCGGAGCAGGATCCGAACCTGCACAACAATCCGCGCCTGGTCCGGTTCGGCGCCCGGTTGAGCTTCTAACGGTCTAGACCCATCAGGCTAAGGAGGGCCGAAAGGATGCGATCTCTGAAGTGGGTGGGTGTGGCGGTGCTCGCGATCGCGATCACTGCTCCCCAGGCAGGGGCGACCGTACGGAGCGGGTCGGCGAAGCCGTCGCGGCAACCGCAGCGCGCGTCGTGACGAATCACGGTTCGATCGCGTACGACCTGGTCACGGGCAATGCGGGACTGATCTACCCGAAGGGCGGAACGCGCACATCGGTTTTCGCATCGGGACTCTGGATCGGCGCGAAGGTGGGCAGCGAAATCAGGGCGGCGATCGGCGAGTACTCCCAGGAGTTCACGCCGGGTCCGATGGTGGGCGGGACGTTCCAGCCCGACATCCCGTCGTTCAAGAGCTACAAGATCCTTCGCGGCAACACGACGAGCGCGGACTACCTGAATTGGCCGGTGGCCGACGGAGCGCCGACCGATTCGCTGGGGAACCCGATGCTGTTGGGCGACGCCACGATTTGGAGCGTCTTCAACGACGCCGATCCCGGCACCCACACGAACGACGCCGGCAGCACCGCGCCGCTCGGCCTGGAGGTCCAGCAGACCGTCTTCGCGTACAACCGGGCGGGCCCGCTCGGCAACATCATCTTCATCAAGTGGAAGTTCATCAACAAGGGCTCCGACACGCTCGACAGCACCTATGTCTCGGTGTGGAGCGATCCGGACCTCGGCGGATTCACCGATGACCTGGTCGGCTGCGATATCTCGCGGAGTCTGGGCTTCTGCTACAACGCGACCAATGCGGACGGGCAGTACGGTTCCCGGCCGCCCGCCATCGGGTACGACTTCTTCCGCGGCCCCATCGTGTTCAATGGCTCGACCTACGACACGCTGGGCATGACCTCGTTCAACAAGTACATCAACGGCACCGATCCCTCGGCCGCCGCCGAGACGTACAACTACATGAAGGGGCTGGCGCCGGACGGCTCGGACGTGATCGACCCGACGACGACCCTGCCCACGAAGTTCCAGGTTCCGGGCGATCCCGTCGCCAATACGGGCTGGCTCGACTCGAACCCGGCGGACCGCCGGCTCATGCTCTCGTCGGGGCCGTTTACCATGGCGCCCGGCGACACGCAGGAAGTGGTCACCGCGATCATCATCGGGCAGGGGACCGATCGGCTGTCGTCGATCTCCGATATGAAGGCGAAGGACGACGTGGCGCAGATCGTCTTCGACCTCGACTTCGACATTCCGAACCCGCCGCCGTCTCCCACGGTCTACACGCAACCGCTCGACAACGGCGTCCGCCTGGTGTGGGGCTCCGAGCCGGTCGGCGACGTTCAGGAGCAGGTGAACCTGGGGCAGGAATTCCACTTCGAGGGATTCCGCGTCTGGCAGATGTCCTCGAACGGCGCCACCGCCGATCCCACCGTGATCGCGACGTTCGACGAGGCGAACGGCGTCGGGAACATCTTCTCCGACGAATTCAATTCGAGCACGGGCGTCGTGGAACGGACCCTGAAAGCGGCCGGGCCGGATGGCGGTCTGGAGTTCCAGATCGACATCACGAACGATGCGATCCTGGGCGGGAAGCTGATCAACAACCGGGACTACTACTTCGCGGTCACGGCGTACTCCTACGACGTGAACAACGCTCCCGACTTCATCGTGAACGGGGTCCCCACGGGCAAGGTCTCGGAGATCCTGGAAAGCGCGCGGAACCCGATTACCGTGTCGCCACGCACCAGCAGCGCCGTCTACGGCGTCGGCGCGTCGGTGGTCACCTCGGATCCGCTCCTGAACCAGTCCGGCGACGTTGCCGTCGATCAATTGATCCAGAACGACATCACCGGCGACACGTACGAGGTGACGCTCAACGACAATGAAGAGTGGACGCTTCGCAACGTGACGACGAACACGACGCTCCTGGTCGACCAGACCAACGTCAGCGGCGACTACGACAACCCGGTGACGGAGGGCTTCATGGTCCGGGTGACCGCGCCGCGGGA